>NZ_PYAC01000040.1:0-92051 GCF_003264475.1 Micromonospora noduli
TGGCCTTTTCTGCGTTTCCCTTTCCTACGTTTCCCTGCCTGGTTGATCGGCCCGGGGCTCCCGATATCCCGGGCTACCCCGATGGCCTGGTGAGGGCGTGCACGGGGGTCCGAGCTGCTTCGAAGCCGTCAAGATCACCCTCGATCCTGGATGTAGTGGCCTTACGGCGTGCGGACACCACTACAACCGGGATGTTGCGCGATCTTGCGGCCTACGGATCGGCGGTGCCGGTCAGTTTCGGGTCTGCATGCCGTCGCGGAGGTTGCGCAGCAGGCCGCCTGCGTCGCTGACCGACCGGCCCGGGAACATCGCCATCACCACACTGCCGTGGTCGGCCCAGCCGCACACCGCGAAGTCCCCGCCCTCGCCGCTGGTGCTGCCACACTTCAGCACCCCGCCGAGATCACCCGCGGGGAGGTCCCGGAGACCGTTCACCGCACCGGTCTCGTCCGACATCAGGCGGAAGAGGCTGTCCAGGTCCCGTTCCGGCTGCCAGAGCAGGGTGGTGCCCCCGAAGATGAGCACCGAGCGCTTGTCGTCGGCGGGGTCGCGGTAGACAGTGCCGAAACTTCGGTCCAGTTCGATGTTCGCCGCCAGGCCGCTGCGCAGATAGTCGGCCGTGCTTTTCGCGCGCTCGCTGTCGTCGCGGGTCAGACCCGCCACCCGATCGGGTGACGCCAGTTGGGTGTCCTTCTGCTGCGCCACCCGCCACCCACCGACACCAAGCACGCCGGCACCGGCGAGACCGACCACCAGTGCGACCGTCCAACCGATCTTGCGGCGGCGTGACCAGCCGCTGGACCGCTCGTCGGGGTCGCCTCCGGAGTCCCGGGTGCTCAGCTGGATCGGCTCTTCGGAAAGCTCAACCGGCTCGCGGCCGCCGTCGCGCGACCGCTCGGTGAGATGTGCGTCGGACATAGCCGACACCGTACGCGAACGGCAGGTGGCGCACGTCGGGTCTGCGGAAGCCCTCCGTAGACTTGTCCGGTGACCGAGAGACTGGATGCCCGACGCCCCGACGCCCCGACCCTTGCCGGCCAGTACCAGCCCGGTGAGGTAGAGCAGCGACGGTACGAGCAGTGGGTAGCCGGCGGGCACTTCCGGGCCTCCGCCGACAGCGACAAGCCCCCCTTCACCATCGTCATCCCGCCGCCGAACGTCACCGGCTCGCTGCACATGGGCCACGCGTTCGAGCACACGCTGATGGACGCGTTGACCCGGCGTAAGCGGATGCAGGGCTTCGAGGCGCTGTGGCTGCCGGGCATGGACCACGCCGGCATCGCCACCCAGAACCTGGTCGAGCGTCAGCTCGCCGCCGAAGGGCTTTCCCGGCACGATCTCGGCCGGGAGAAGTTCGTCGAGCGGGTCTGGCAGTGGAAGGCCGAGTCCGGTGGCGCCATCCTCGGCCAGATGCGCCGCCTCGGCGACTCCGTCGACTGGGACCGCGAGCGCTTCACCATGGACGAGGGGCTGACCCGTGCCGTCCAGACGATCTTCAAGAAGCTCTTCGACGACGGCCTCATCTACCGGGCCAACCGGATCATCAACTGGTGTCCGCGCTGCCTCACGGCGCTCTCCGACATCGAGGTCGAGCACACCGAGGACGACGGCGAGCTGATCTCGATCCGCTACAGCGACGAGGTCGTGGTGGCCACCACCCGGGCCGAGACGATGCTCGGCGACACCGCCGTGGCGGTGCACCCCGACGACGAGCGCTACCAGCACCTGATCGGCACCGAGGTCGAGCTGCCGCTGACCGGCCGCCGGATCCCGATCGTCGCCGACGCGCACGTCGACCCGTCCTTCGGCACCGGCATGGTCAAGGTGACGCCGGCGCACGACCCGAACGACTTCGAGATCGGCCAGCGGCACGACCTGCCCGCGCTGACCGTGATGGACGAGCGCGGTGTGATCACCGTGCCCGGCCCGTTCGAGGGGTTGGACCGGTTCGAGGCGCGACCGGCGATCGTGGCGGCGCTGCGGGAGCAGGGCCGGATCGTCGCCGAGAAGCGCCCGTACGTGCACGCGGTCGGGCACTGCTCGCGGTGCAAGACCACGGTCGAGCCGCGGCTGTCGCTGCAGTGGTTCGTCAACACCGCCCCGCTGGCCCAGGCCGCGGGTGACGCGGTGCGCGACGGCCGGGTCCGCATCGAGCCGGCCGAGCTGGCCAAGCGCTACTTCGCCTGGGTCGACAACATGCACGACTGGTGCATCTCCCGGCAGCTGTGGTGGGGGCACCGCATCCCGGTGTGGTACGGCCCGGCGGGTGAGATCATCTGCGTCGGCCCCGACGAGGCGCCGCCGACCGGCGAGGGCTGGCACCAGGACGAGGACGTCCTGGACACCTGGTTCTCCAGCGGCCTGTGGCCGTTCTCCACCCTGGGCTGGCCCGAGCAGACCCCGGACCTGGCGAAGTTCTACCCGACCAGCGTGCTGGTCACCGGGTACGACATCCTGTTCTTCTGGGTCGCCCGGATGATGATGTTCGGCCTCTACGCGATGGACGGCCGGCCGCCCTTCGACGTGGTCGCGCTGCACGGCATGGTCCGTGACCAGTTCGGCAAGAAGATGTCGAAGTCGTTCGGCAACGTGGTCGACCCGCTCGACTGGATCGACCGGTACGGCGCCGACGCCACCCGGTTCACCCTGGCGCGGGGCGCGAACCCCGGCCAGGACGTCCCGGTCAGCGAGGAGTGGTGCCAGGGCTCCCGCAACTTCTGCAACAAGCTCTGGAACGCCACCCGGTTCGCCCTGATGAACGGTGCGCACACCACTGGCGACCTGCCTCCCACCGAGCAGCTCTCCACCGTCGACCGGTGGATCCTGTCCCGGTTGGCGCACGTCACCGCCGAGGTCGACGAGCAGTTCGAGGCGTACGAGTTCGCCAAGGTGTGTGACCTGCTGTACCACTTCGCCTGGGACGACGTCTGTGACTGGTACGTCGAGCTGAGCAAGCCGGTGCTCGCCGAGGGCGGTGAGCGCGCGGAGGCCAGCCGCCGGGTGCTCGGGCACGTGCTCGACCAGCTGCTGCGGCTGCTGCACCCGGTCATCCCGTTCGTCACCGAGGAGCTGTGGCTCGCGCTGACCGGCGGCGAGACGGTGCAGGCCGCGGCCTGGCCGGTGGCCGACCGGTCGCTGGTCGACGACGCCGCCGAGGCCGAGCTGGTCGGCGTGCAGCGGGTGGTCACCGAGATCCGCCGGTTCCGTTCCGACCAGGGGCTGCGCCCCACGCAGCGGGTGGCTGCCCGCCTGGACGGGCTGTCCGGTGCGGGTATCGCTGCCCACGAGCCGCTGATCCGTTCGCTGGTCCGGTTGGACCCGGCCGGTGACGACTTCCAGGCCAGCGCCACGTTGGCCATGCCCGGCGCGGTAGGCGTCGCGTTGGACACCCGGGGGTCGATCGACGTGGCCGCCGAGCGGGCCCGGCTGACGAAGGACCGCGCGGCAGCCGAGAAGGAGGTCGCGCAGGCCCGGGCGAAGCTCGACAACCCTGCCTTCATCGGCAAGGCCCCCGAGCCGGTGGTCGCGAAGATCCGCGACCGGCTCGCCACCGCCGAGGCCGACCTGGTCCGGATCGACGCTGCTCTGGAGACACTGCCCTCGTGACCGACCGTAACGAATTCGCCGCCGTCGAAGCCGAGCTGAACGCCCGCGGTTTCACCCGCATGGTCTTCGAGCTGGACCGGATCGAGTCACTGCTCGACCTGCTCGGCAGCCCGCAGCGGGCGTACCCGGCGATCCACCTGACCGGCACCAACGGCAAGACCTCCACCGCGCGGATGATCGACTCGCTGCTGCGGGCGCACGGGCTGCACACCGGGCGGTACACCAGCCCGCACCTGGAGACCGTCCGGGAGCGGATCAGCCTGGACGGGGAGCCGGTCAGCGAGGAACGGTTCGCGTCGGTGTACCGGGAGATCAAGCCGCTGGCCGAGCTGGTCGACGCGCGGTCGGACGAGCCGCTGACGTACT
The DNA here is from genome assembly GCF_003264475.1 of Micromonospora noduli. Lineage (NCBI taxonomy): Bacteria > Bacillati > Actinomycetota > Actinomycetes > Micromonosporales > Micromonosporaceae > Micromonospora > Micromonospora noduli. The sequence goes on from NZ_PYAC01000040.1 coordinate 3,973, forward strand.
TCGACATGACCACCGCGCTGGCGTTCGCCACGTTCGCCGACGCGCCGGTCGACATCGCGGTGGTCGAGGTCGGCCTCGGTGGTGCCGAGGACGCCACGAACGTTCTCCAGGCGGGGGTCTGCGTGATCACCCCGATCGGCCTGGACCACACCGAGTGGCTCGGTGACACGCTGCAGGACATCGCGCTGGCCAAGGCCGGCATCATCCACCCGGGGGCCACCGTGATCTCGGCGGCCCAGGAGGAGGAGGCCGCTGGTCCCCTCCTCGAACGCTGCGCCGAGGTCGGGGCCACGCTCGCCCGGGAGGGCGGCGAGTTCGGCGTGTTGGGTCGGGCGGTGGCGGTCGGGGGCCAGGTGCTCACCCTCCAGGGGCTGGGTGGCGTGTACGACGACGTGTTCATTCCGCTGCACGGTGCCCACCAGGCGCAGAACGCGGCAATGGCGCTCGCCGCCGTGGAGGCGTTCCTGGGTGCGGGGGCTCGACGTCAGCTGGACATCGAGGCGGTCCGGGAGGGCTTCGCCTCGACCAGCTCCCCGGGTCGGCTGGAGCGGGTCCGTAACGCCCCGACCATCCTGTTGGACGGCGCGCACAACCCGCACGGCATGAAGGCCACCGTCACCGCGCTCCAGGAGGAGTTCGCGTTCAGCAAGCTGGTGGCCGTGATCGGCGTACTGGCCGACAAGGACGCCGAAGCGCTGCTGGAGTTGCTGGAGCCGGTCGTCGACCAGGTGGTGGTCACCCGCAACAGCTCGCCACGGGCGATGCCGACGGAGGAACTCGGCGCGCTGGCCGCCGAGATCTTCGGCGAGGAGCGGGTGGCCTCGGCCGAGGAGATGCCGGACGCCATCGAGTTGGCGGTGGCGATGGCCGAGGAGGACGTCCCCGGTGAGCTGAGCGGCGTCGGGGTGCTGGTCACCGGGTCCGTGGTGACGGTCGCCGACGCGCGCCGGCTGCTGAAGCGATGACCAGCCCGGAGCGGGACCCGCACCCCACCGAGGACCCGACCGGCCCGCCGGTCGAGCAGCCGGTGGGGGAGGAGCCCACGGCCGGGCAGCCGCGACGCTCCGGGTTGCGCAACCCGGAGCGGGCGGTACGCGGTCTCGGCGCTGGCACGCTCAGCCTGGAGGCGCTGGTGCTGTTGCTGGCGATCCAGCCGATCCGGGTGGTCGGCGGTGACCTCGGCGGCGCCGCGATCGGTGCGGTGGTGGCACTGGCGGTGGCCGCCGTGGTGCTCGCCGGCATGATGCGTCGGCAGTGGGCCTGGAACGCCGGCACCGTGCTTCAGGGCCTGCTGTTGCTGGGCGGTCTGCTGCACTGGTCGCTGCTCGGGCTGGGCATCATCTTCGCCCTGGTCTGGGCGTACGCGTTGCACGTTCGCCGCGTCATTCTCGGCTGACGCCCGGCCCGGCCGGCGCCGTCCGAAGGCGGGCCGGGTCAGGCGTCGGCGCGTTCGCGCCACTGGGTGAGGGCGACGCCGTGGCCATCCGGGTCGCGGAAGGCCGCAGCCCACCCCTCCAGCTTGGTGCCCCGGTTGACCACCCGGGGCGCGTACGTGAAGCGGACCCCCGACTCGCGCAACCGTTCGTACGCCGCCTCGATGTCGCTCACCTCAAGGTTGACGTGTACGAGTCGGCGGCTGATGGGTGCCGCCCCGGTCACCTCGCGCAGGACGATCCGGGTCGACCCGGAGGCCAGGACGGCGTTGTGGGCACCCTGGTCGACCTCGCTGAAGCCGAGCACGTCGCGGTAGAAATTGAGCGACCGGGGCAGGTCGGTGACCAGCAGCGTGAGGCCCACCCCGCTGATCGGCCCGGCTGGGTCCGCGCCCGAGCCGGCGTCGAACCCGAAGATCGCCTGGTCCAGTTCCTCGTCGGTCACGGTCGTGCGTGCGGCCCCGGCCGGGGAGGGATCGTCCAGCGGAAGATCGAGTGGGTCCAGCGGGTCGGCCCCGCCCGGGCCGGACCGCTGCGCGGGCGGCGGGTCGAAGCGCTGTGCGCCGGCCTGCTCGAAGCGCTGCGCGCTGGGCGGGTCGACGGGGTCCTCGGCGGGTGGGGCGGTCGTGCCGCCCTCCTCCGAGGCGTCGAACCGGTCGGCGGCGGGCTCGTCGAAGCGCTCCTCGGCGGGCGGGCGCGGTGCCGGAGTGGTCGCCCGTCGGGGCAGCCCACCGGACTGCGGCTCGACGACGACGCCCTCCAACACCACCGGGCCACCCGGGCTCTGGTGCATCACCACGGGCTCGCGCTCCTCGGGCATGACGCCCGGATCGTCGCGCCGGAGGTCGTCCCGCGAAGGGTCGGTGCGCAGCGGGTCACCGAGCGGGTCGCGGAACGGGTCACCGACCGGGTCCCGGAACGGGTCACCGACCGGGTCGCGGAAGTCGTCGCGGAAGTCGTCGTCGGGTGCGCGGTCGGCCCACGGCGGCGCGTCCTGCTGGATCAACAGCTCGTCCATCGCCTCCGCGTCGGCGAACTCCGGCGGAAGATCGGCGACGGCAGCGGCGGTCTCGGCATGGGTCGGCACCTCGTCCCAGAGGACCTTGACGTGCCGCTGGTCGTCCAACGCGACCCGGATCGGCAGGGTCTGGCCCAGCGACGGCCACTTGGAGACCGGCACCCTCGGCTCAATGATCTTCTTGGAGCGCGGCGGCAGACCAGGGGCGTCAATCACCAGTTGCAGTTCGCAGCGGCCGAACGCGTACTGGGTGGGTGGTTCGGAGGCGCTGTGCACGTGCCCGACGCCGACGACCCACGTGCGACCGCCGCCGCGTACGGTCGCCAGCGCGATCGCCAGCACCAGCAGGGCGACCCCGAGAGCCACGATGGCCCAACTCGTCATGCCGAGCCCGAACAGGACGACGAACGTGGCCACGGTGCCCAGCACCGCGCCGATCAGCTTGCGTACCGGCGCGATGGGTCGGTTCCCGCCATTCGCCACAGTGGACCTCCCGGGGTCAGGACCAGGCTAGGCCGGATCGGCCACCGGGGGAAAGACCGGCCGCCGCGCCGGCACCGGGACCGGGTCGCTAGGCTGACCGTACCGATCCCAAGCGTTCTGCGCGTACAGGAGGAACCCAGCGTGTCCAGCAACAGCCCGGATGAGCGCAGCCTCGTTCTGATCAAGCCCGACGCGGTTCGCCGCGGCCTGGTCGGCGAGGTCCTCTCCCGCTTCGAGCGCAAGGGGCTGCGGATCGACGCGATGGTGCACCGGACGATGGATGCCGCGCTCGCCGACGAGCACTACGCCGAGCACGTCGACAAGGCGTTCTACCCGCCGCTGAAGGACTTCATGACCGGCGGCCCGCTGGTCGCCCTGGTGCTCTCCGGCGACCAGGTCATCGACGTGGTCCGCGGGCTGGTCGGCGCCACCGACGGACGCAAGGCCGCGGCCGGCACCATCCGGGGTGACCTGTCGCTGTCCAACCGGGAGAACCTGGTGCACGCCTCCGACTCGACGGACAGCGCCAAGCGCGAGATCGCGCTCTGGTTCCCCGAGCTGGGCTGACGCCCACCGGCCCGGGGGCCGACCGACGACGCCCGGGTTCAGCCGAGCGCCGGCACCTTCGCCGGGTTGCCGACCACGTAGATCCCGGTGATCCGTCCGTCCGCCGCAGCGATGGTCAGCGTGTACCGACTGCCGTCCGCGCGGGTGATCAGCATCGCCGGCTCCCCGTTGAGCTCGACCGGATCCATCGCCACCCGGTGACGCGGGCCGTAGACCCCGGCGTAGAACCGGGCTATCCGATCCGCGCCGGTGACCGGGTTGAGGGCGGCCCGCGCCCGACCGCCGCCGTCGTTCCACGCGGTGGCGTCGGCGGCCACCAGGTCGGTGAGCCTTGCCAGGTCACCGTCGCGGGCGGCGGCGAGGAACGCGTCCAGCAGCCGCTCCCGCTCCGGGCGGCTGGCGGTGAACCGACGCTGCTCGTGTCGTACCCGCGCGGTCGCCCGGTGGTACAGCTGCCGACAGTCGGCGACGGACCGGTCCAGGATCTCGGCGATCTCCGCGTACGGCAGGTCGAAGGCCGTGTGCAGGACGTACACCGCCCGCTCCGGCGGGGTGAGCCGCTCCAGGACGTGCAGCAACGCGGTGGAGAGCGAGTCGCGTAGCTCCACCCGGTCCAACGGCCCGAACGGCGAGGGCGCGGTCGGCACCGGCTCGGGCAGCCATGTCCCGACGTACGTCTCGCGGGCCGCCTGTCGGGCACGCAGCCGGTCCAGGGCCAGCCGGGTGACCACCCTGGACAGGTACCGTCGCGGCTCCTCGACCCGGGCCCGGTCCACACCCAGCCAGCGCAGGTACGCCTCCTGGAGCACGTCCTCCGCGTCGTGCCGGCTGCCGAGCAGGCGGTACGCGAGCCCAAGCAGCATCGGCCGGTGCGCCTCGAGCGCACCGGCCGCCTCTGCTGCCGCCTCGGTGGTCACGCCTGAGCCGGAGGCTCCAGCCGCATCGTCACACCGATCCGATTCCACACGTTGATTGTGGCAATCGCGATGACGAGGTCGGCCAGTTCCTTCTCCGACCAGACCTTCGCGGCGTCATTCCACACCTCGTCCGGCACCCCGTGCTCGCCGAGGCGGGTGACCGCGTCGGTGAGGGCCAGCGCGGCCCGCTCCCGCTCGTCGAAGAAGGGCGCCTCCCGCCAGGTGGCGACCGCGAAGAGCCGCTGGCTCGACTCGCCGCCGGCGAGCGCGTCCCGGCTGTGCATGTCCACGCAGTACGCGCACCCGTTGATCATCGACGCCCGCAGCTTGACCAGTTCCAGCACGGTGCGGTCGACGTTCGTCTGGACGTACTTCTCCAACCCCATGACGGCCTTGTACGCCTGCGGTGCGACCTCGGCCGGGTTCATCCGTTGCACGACTACCTCCTAATCGGTCCGACGCGGGTACGACGTGTGGGCCGGGCCGGGTTGTGACAACACCGGCTGTGATCCCGCTCATGTCGCCGAGGTGGCCGGGGTGGGCGGCACGTCGACCGAACGACCGACGACCGGCGTTCGTGTTCGCGTCACCCGGGCCGCCGCTCACGGTCACCTCCGCCCGATAGACCCACGGGGTCAACCCATGATCGGGAGGAAGCATGACCGAGCTTGATCGACGTACCCTGCTGCGGACCGGCCTGATGGTCGGTGCCGGAGCCGCCGGCGGCGCCCTGCTGGGCGGTGCCGGCGCGAACGCCGCCCCGGCCTGGCGCCCGGCGGCGCGCCCGGTGCTCACCCACGGCGTACAGAGCGGTGACGTGACCGCGGACTCGGCGCTGGTCTGGACGCGGGCCGACCGGCCGGGCCGGATGCTGGTCGAGGTGAGCCGTCGGCCGGACTTCCGGGGGGCGCGCAAGTTGCGCGGCCCGGTGCTCGGCCCGAACGGCGACTTCACCGGAAAGGTCCGGCTGCGGGGCCTGCCGGACGCCGAGCGGCTGCACTACCGGGTGCGGGTGGAGAGCCTGGATCGGCACGGGGTGGTCAGCGAGCCGCTGGCCGGGACGCTGACCACCGCGCCGGGGCGGCACCGGCGACGCGACGTGAAGTTCGTCTGGACCGGCGACGTGGTCGGGCAGGGCTGGGGGATCGACCCGAACTTCGGCGGCATGTCGATTTTCCGGGCGATGCGGCAGACCCGGCCGGACTTCTTCCTGTGCAGCGGCGACACGGTGTACGCCGACGGCCCGCTGGTCGAGTCGGTGACGCTGCCCGACGGGCGGATCTGGCGCAACCTGGTCACCCCGGAGAAGAGCAAGGTCGCCGAGACGCTGACCGAGTACCGCGGGCAGTTCGCGTACAACCTGCTCGACGAGCACCTGCGGGAGTTCGCCGCGGCGGTGCCGCAGATCAACCAGTGGGACGACCACGAGGTCCTGAACAACTGGTACCCGGGCGAGATCCTGGACGACCCGCGCTACACCGAGCGGCGGGTCGACGTGCTCGCCGCCCGGGCCCGCCAGGCGTTCAACGAGTGGCTACCGGTGCCGGTCGACGGGCCGATGTACCGGCGGCTGTCGTACGGGCCGTCGCTGGACGTGTTCGTGCTCGACATGCGTACCCACAAGGACCCGAACGACGGCAACACGTACGCCGACCCGAAGCGTGGTCTGCTCGGCCGGCAGCAGCGGGAGTGGCTGATCCGGGAGCTGAAGCGCTCCACGGCGACCTGGAAGGTGATCGCCAACGACCTTCCGATCGGCGTGGTGGTGCCGGACGGTCCGGGCGCGCAGGAGGGTGTCGCGCAGGGCGATCCGGGCGCGCCGGCGGGCCGGGAGTTGGAGTTCGCCGAGGTGTTGCGGGCCACCCACCGGGCCGGGGTGACCGGCATGGTCTTCCTGACCGCCGACGTTCACTACTCGGCCGCGCACCACTACGACCCGTCCCGCGCGGCGGTCGGCGACTTCACCCCGTTCTGGGAGTTCGTCTCCGGCCCGGCGCACGCCGGTGCGTTCGGCCCGAACGCGCTGGACGGCACGTTCGGGCCGCAGGCGGCCTTCGTGCACGCGCCGCCGGTGGCCAACACGGGCCCGGCGGGAGGCTTCCAGCACTTCGGTGAGGTCACCATCGACGGTGAGTCCGAGGCCCTGACGGTCCACCTGCGCGACCGAGACGGCGCCTCCCTCTGGTCCACGACCCTCCCGGCCCCCTGACCCCCTCGGTTGATCATGAAGTTGTTGCCACGACACGCCGACGAGGGAAGGCGACAACTTCATGGTCAACCGGGTCGGGGCCGGGGTTGGAGGGTGCCCAGCGCCGTTCGGCCCGAGCAGGCCGAACAGCTCCCCGTTGCCAACCGTCAGGTTGACGCCGCGGACTGCCTGAACCTCCCGACGCTGGGTCGCCACCATCCCCTGCGGCTGCGGTACCTGCGGCGCAGCCCGACCGCCTCGATCGCGTGTTAGTTCGTGACCCGCACGCTAGGAGCGACCGGGACGGGTGGGAAACGGATTCGGATCGAGCCGAATGCTCAGGCCGAGGCGCTCGCCGGCTCGTCGCCGATGAGCTGCACCAGTGCCACGCCGGCCGGTTCCAGGCCGTACAGCACCCGTCGGCCCACCCGACGGCGATGCACCACACCGGCGGTGAGCAGCGCGGAGAGCTGCTCCGAGACGGTGCTCGGGGCCAGCCCCAGGGTGGCCGCGAGGCCGGCGGTGGTCGCCGGCCGGGTCAGCGCCCGCAGCACCTGGGCACGGCCTCGGCCGACCAGCACCGCCAGCCGATCCGTGGCCGGTGTCGTCCGGGGCGCCGAGCTGGGCCCACCCTCGGCCAGCACCACCGCGCCGCGCGCCTGGTAGGAGACGGCGATGATCTCCGGATGGTCGGTGGCGCAGATGAGTGCTCCCTGCGAGAAGATCAGAGGAATCAGCAGGAGCCGCTGGTCGACCGCCGTGAACTGCTGCTCCGACGGCTTCACCAGCGTCAGCACCGGCTTCTCCCAGCGCACCCGCTCGTGCAGGTCGGCCAGCAACGCGTCCGGACCGTGCGCGGCGAGCGCCCGCGCCCGGTGCAGCACCTCCTCGTCCAGCGCCGCCCGCATCGCCGGCCACCACGGCGCGATGGCCGCGTCCCAATACGCCTCGATGCCGTCGGCGAGCCGGTCCAGGGCGGCCCGCCGGTCCGTGACGAACGGGCCGAGCCATCCCGGCAGGTCGTCCGGGTCGTAGTAGCGGGGGATCTGCTCGGCGATCACCTCAGCTGGCGTCGCGCGCAGTTCGGCGAGCTGGTCGGCCAGGGTCGGCGCGGCCGACGTGGGGAGCGGGCTGAGGAAGTCCGGTGCGGGTAGGCCGACGGTCAGCAGCCGGGCCGGCCCGGTCGCCGGCACCTCGTCGAGCACCCGCCGTGCGTGCCGCGCCCAGGCGGTGTACGGCCAGGGCGCCTCTTTCGGATGGCGTTGCAGCACGAACAGGCTGGTCAGCACCTCCCAGAGCGGGCTGGTGGCGATCCGGGTGCGGGCCAGCGTCGGCTCGTCCAATTCGATCCGGATCATCCGGACAGCCTAGGGTGCCGGCGCGTGCCTTCACTCGGCGGCGGGTTGGGGGGCGGGTCTTGTATCGTTGGGCACCGTAAGGCGATGACCCGGCCATCACCGGTGAGCCTCCGGAAGAACAGCCGGGCAACCGGCCCAGTAGAACCGGACGGGTGCGGCCCGTCACAGCCGACAATGAGCGGGCGGTCGATCCTGACCGCCAAGCGGGGTGGTACCGCGGGCCACCCGGGAGCGCCGTTTGAGGCGTACCCCGGAAAGGTTCGTCCTCGCAGTCCCACGTTGAGTGACTGCACGAGGAGAGCGACCCCCGATGGCCTATCCGTTGCACGACCCGACCGCCGCCGGTGTGCCGGCGAGCCCGGACCTGCCCGCGGTCGAGCGCCGGGTGCTGGAGCACTGGACGGCCGACAAGACCTTCGAGGCCAGCATCGAGGCCCGCCCCGCCGGCACGGACGGCAAGAACGAGTACGTCTTCTACGACGGCCCGCCGTTCGCCAACGGCCTGCCGCACTACGGTCACCTCTTCACCGGCTACGTCAAGGACGTGGTGCCGCGCTACCAGACCATGCGCGGCCGGCACGTCGAGCGGCGCTTCGGCTGGGACTGCCACGGCCTGCCCGCCGAGGTGGTGGCCGAGAAGCAGCTCGGCATCACCAGCAAGGCGGAGATCATCGACCTGGGCGTGGACCGGTTCAACGAGGCCTGCCGTGCCTCGGTGCTGGAGTTCACCCAGGACTGGGAGCGGTACATCAACCGGCAGGCCCGCTGGGTCGACTTCACCAACGACTACAAGACCCTCGACCTGGACTACATGGAAAGCGTCATGTGGGCCTTCAAGACCCTGCACGACAAGGGTCTGATCTACGAGGGCTTCCGGGTGCTGGCGTACTGCTGGCGCTGTGAGACGCCGCTGTCGAACACCGAGACCCGGATGGACGACGTCTACCGGGACCGGCACGACCCCACACTGTCGGTGTGGTTCGAGCTGACCGCCGACGAGTCCGCGCCGGAGTTGGTGCGCGGGCCCGTCAAGCTGGGCGTCTGGACCACCACGCCGTGGACCCTGCCGTCGAACCTGGCGCTCGCCGTCGGGCCCGACATCGAGTACGCGGTGCTGGAGCGCGACGGCGACCGCTACCTGGTGGGCGCGGCGCGGCTGGCCGCGTACGCCAAGGAGCTGGAAGGCTACGAGCAGGTCGGCACGGTGTACGGCCGGGACCTGGCCGGACGCCGCTACACGCCGCTGTTCGACTTCCTCGTCGAGCAGGCCGGGGAGAACGCCTACCAGGTGCTCGGCGCGGAGTTCGTCACCACCGAGGACGGCACCGGGATCGTGCACCTGGCCCCGGCCTTCGGTGAGGACGACCAGAACGTCTGCAACGCCGCCGGCATCCCCACCATCGTCACTGTGGACGACCACACCCGGTTCACCGCGCTGGTCCCGCCGTACCAGGGTGAGCAGGTCTTCGACGTCAACAAGCCGGTGATCCGGGAGCTGAAGGACCGGGGGGTGGTGCTCAAGCAGGACACCTACACCCACTCGTACCCGCACTGCTGGCGTTGCGACACCCCGCTGGTCTACAAGGCGGTGTCGTCGTGGTTCGTCGCGGTGACGCAGTTCCGGGACCGGATGGTCGAGCTGAACCAGGAGATCAACTGGACGCCCGGCCACATCAAGGACGGCTCGTTCGGCAAGTGGCTGGCCAACGCCCGGGACTGGTCGATCAGCCGGAACCGGTTCTGGGGCTCGCCGATCCCGGCGTGGAAGTCCGACGACCCGAACTACCCGCGCCTGGACGTCTACGGTTCGCTTGCCGACATCGAGCGGGACTTCGGCGTACGCCTGACCGACCTGCACCGGCCGGCGGTGGACGACCTGGTCCGCCCCAACCCGGACGACCCGACCGGGCAGTCGATGATGCGCCGGGTGCCGGAGGTGCTGGACTGCTGGTTCGAGTCCGGCTCGATGCCGTTCGCCCAGGTGCACTACCCGTTCGAGAACGCCGACTGGTTCGAGCACCACTACCCGGGTGACTTCATCGTCGAGTACATCGGGCAGACCCGCGGTTGGTTCTACACGATGCACGTGCTGGCCACCGCGCTGTTCGACCGGCCGGCGTTCCGCAACTGCCTGAGCCACGGCATCCTGCTCGGCTCGGACGGGCGCAAGATGTCCAAGAGCCTGCGCAACTACCCGGACGTGTACCACGTCTTCGACGCGTACGGCTCGGACGCGATGCGCTGGATGCTGATGTCCTCGCCGGTGCTGCGCGGTGGGGACATGGCGGTCACCGAGGCGGGCATCCGCGACGCCGTCCGGCAGGTGCTGCTGCCGCTGTGGAACGTGTGGTATTTCTTCACGCTCTACGCCAACGCCGACGGGTACCAGGCGCGGCGGCGCACCGACTCCACACACCTGCTCGACCGGTACGTTCTGGCGAAGACGAACGAGCTGGTGTCCACTGTCGGCGCGCAGATGGACGCGTACGACATCTCCGGTGCCTGCGCCACCGTCCGGTCCTACCTGGACGCGCTGACCAACTGGTACGTGCGCCGGTCCCGGGACCGGTTCTGGTCCGGTGACGCGAACGCCTTCGACACCCTGTCGACGGTGCTGGAGACCCTCTGTCGGGTGGTGGCGCCGCTCGCGCCGCTGACCGCTGAGGAGATCTGGCGTGGCCTGACCGGGGAACGTTCGGTGCACCTGACCGACTGGCCGGATGCGAGCGAGTTCCCGGCCGACCACGACCTGGTCGCCGCGATGGACAACGTGCGGGCGGTCGCCTCGGCGGCGTTGTCGCTGCGCAAGGCCAAGGGGCTGCGGGTGCGACTGCCGCTGTCGAAGTTGACAGTGGCCTCGCCGGCCGCGGAGCAGCTGCGGCCGTTCGCCGACCTGGTCGCCGACGAGGTCAACGTGAAGACTGTGGAGTTCAGTGCGGAGCTGTCCGGGTACTGCGAGCAGGTGTTGACGGTGGTGCCGCGGGCGCTCGGCCCGCGGGTCGGCAAGCAGGTGCAGCAGGTGATCAAGGCGGTCAAGGCGGGCGAGTGGGAGCTGGTCGACGGCGCCCCGGTGGCCGCCGGCGTCACCCTCGCCGAGGGTGAGTACGAGCTGCGCCTGGTCGCCGCCGACGCCGAGCAGTCCGCGCCGCTGCCCGGCGGCGAGGGCGTGGTGCTGCTGGACACCGATGTCACCCCGGAGTTGGCCGCCGAGGGGCTGGCCCGCGACGTGGTGCGGGTGGTGCAGCAGGCCCGCCGGGACGCCGACCTGGATGTCTCGGACCGGATCGTGGTGTCGGTGTCGGCGTCCGACGAGGTACACGCGGCGGTGTCCGCGTACGTCGACTTCGTATCCGCGGAGGTGCTGGCCGACTCGGTGGACTTCACCGAGGGCCTGGAGGGCTTCGCTGGCGAGGTCGGCGATGGTGAGCGGGTAACGGTGGTCGTCCGCCGGGTATAAGGGACCATCGCCAGGGTGCGGGCGCCTCACCACCTCCGTCCGGGAGGTGTGGAGGCGTCCGCTACCGTGACACCGCCTGTTCGCACCTGATCTGCCGGAGGACCAGTGCCCCTGCTCTACACCATCGGCAAGCTCACCGTGGCGCCCACGCTGCGGTTGGCGTTCCGCCCGACCGTGGAGGGGCTGGAACACGTGCCGGAGATCGGTGGCGCGGTCTTTGCCGGCAACCACCTCTCGGTGGCCGACGAGTTGTTCCTCGGCACGGTCGTGCCCCGGCACCTGGCGTTCTGGGCCAAGTCGGAATATTTCAAGGGCACCGGCGTGAAGGGTGCGATCTCCAAGTTTGTCCTCACCGGCCTCGGTGCGATCCCGGTCGAGCGGGCCGGTGGCCGGGCGGCGCTGTCCGCGTTCGACGCGGCGATCCCGGCGCTCAAGGGCGGTGACCTGGTGGTGGTCTACCCGGAGGGCACCCGCTCGCCGGACGGCAAGCTCTACCGGGGGCGGACCGGCGCGGCCCGGCTGGCGATCTCGGCCGGCGTGCCGATCATCCCGGTCGGCATGATCGGCACGGACAAGGCGCAGCCGATCGGTGCCCGGGTGCCCCGGCCGGGCACTGCCAAGATCACGGTTCGATTCGGCAAGCCGCTGGACTTCACCGGCCGACCGGACGACCGCACCTCGCTGCGGCAGATGACCGACGAGTTGATGAGTGAGATCCAGAAGCTCACCGGCCAGGAGTACGTGCCCCGCTACGCCCCGCCGCGCGCCCACCCGGACCCGACCCGCGACGCCTGACCGCGTGCCCTCTGCTGGCAGATCTGCCAGCAGTATCGAAACAGCCCTGCATGGTCCCGACCGGGTGCCTCCCGGCCGGGAGGCACCCGGTCCAAAAGGCGGTATACCTCTGAGTCATAAATATGACTCAGAGGTATACCGCCTTTTGCCTTGTGGCCTCGGCATGGCGTGACGCTACGTCACGACTGTTGCCGCCGGTGCGGGCGCGCGGGCCGAACGCCACGGGTGCGGATCACCGCGCCCCGGCCGCCCCGGGTGCGGCTCAGCCCCGCTCGGGTTGGACGATCTGGGCGCGCAGGGTGCCCAGCAGTTCGGCACTGTCGGCGACGGAGAGCCGGGTGAACACGCCGGTGGCGATGCTGCCGTGGTCGACCGACGTGCAGACCACCACGGCACTGCCGTCGGCGCTACCCACCGCGCACCGTTCGTGCCTGCCCCGCACACCGGTGTCCACGGTCTCCGGGGCATCCAGGGCGTACCGCTCGGTGAGCCGGCTGATCTCGGCCTCCGCATCCGACTCCGGGCTCAGCCGGAAGCCGGTGCCGCCGAAGACCGTCACCCGCTTGCCGCTCGTCGTGGCGTAGACGCCGGCGAACGTGTCCTCGGCGAGCCAGTGCTCCTTGCGTACCTCGCCCTCCAACTTCTTGGCGGTCTCCGTGCTGCGGCCGTCCTGTCGCAGGCTGAGGTCGTCCACCTGGACGGGCAGCGCCGCGCGCGCCGGGTACTGGGCCGAGATCGGGAACCCGTAGTAGGCGGGGCAGCCACAGCAGCAGGCCAGGCTGAGCAGCAGCAGCCACGGCCAGCGGCGTCGACGGCGGACCGGTACCGGCACGTACCCCTTGGGGGCCTGCCAGCCCGGCGGTGCCGATGGCGGTGGCGCGGTGGATCGCCGGCCCCGGCGTTGCTTCGGCACCTTCGGCGGCGCGGGTGGTGCGGGTGGTGACATCGGTCTGGCCGGCACCATGGGTCCGATGGCCCGCGGTGCGCCCGGGGCGGCCGGCGGCACCGGGTGGGGCCCGGCCGGGGAAGCGGGCGGCCCGGACCACTGCCGGGTGTCCCGCGATACGGCCGGAGGAGCGGGCGGCCCGGACCACTGCCGGGTGTCCGGCGGCGTCGGATACGACAGCGTGGGCGGCAGCGGGGGCAGTTCGGCGGAGGGCAGGTCCCAGCCGCCGGTGTCCACGCCGGCCCACGGGTCGACCGGTGTCTGGTGCTCCGGCGGCCCGACGGCCACCGGCGGGGGAGGGGTCGGTTCGGCCGACTCGCCCCAGACGGGTCGGCGGGGCAGCGGCGGTGGTACCGGGGCCGAACCGCTCCACCTGGGCGTCGGGACCTCCGCGGTCGCGGCAGGCTCCGGCTGGTCCGAGGACTCCGGCTGGTCCGAGGACTCCGGGTGGTCCGAGGGTTCCGGGTGGTCCGAGGGTTCCGGGTGGTCCGAGGGTTCCGGCTGGTCCGGGGGTTCTGGCTGGTCCGAGGGTTCCGGCTGGTCCGGGGGTACGGGTGGGGAGGTCGGCTCGTCGGCGACCGCCCGGTCCCGCTCCGGCTCCGCGCCCGGGGTGCTCCCGTCGGCCGGCCGTGCTCCCGGCTGGGGCTCCGGCATCGCGGCAATCTCCTCTCGCGCCGATCCGAGGTTAGTACCGCGCCGCCACCACCGCCGATCGGGCGTGCGCGCGATCGCCGCCGGACGAACGCGTACCCTTGGGCATCATGAGTGCCCCGTCCACGACGCCGCGCGCGGCCGCGACCAACTCCGTGTGGTCCCAGCTCGAGCCGCTGCTACCCCAGGTCTCCAAGCCCATCCAGTACGTCGGTGGCGAGTTGGGCGCGGTGACGAAGGACTGGGACGCGGCCACCGTGCGTTGGGCGCTGATGTATCCCGACGCCTACGAGGTGGGCCTGCCCAACCAGGGCGTGCAGATCCTCTACGAGGTGCTCAACGAGCTGCCCGACACCCTCGCCGAGCGGACGTACGCGGTCTGGCCGGACCTGGAGACGCTGATGCGCAAGCACGGCGTGCCGCAGTTCACCGTCGACGCGCACCGGGCGGTGCGCGGGTTCGACGTGTTCGGCATCTCCTTTTCCACCGAGCTGGGCTACACCAACATGCTCACCGCGATCGACCTGGCCGGCATCCCGATGCTGGCCGCCGACCGCACCGACGCCGACCCGGTGATCGTGGCCGGCGGGCACGCCGCGTTCAACCCGGAGCCGATCGCCGACTTCATCGACGCCGCGGTGCTCGGCGACGGCGAGGAGGCGGTCCTGGAGATCACCGCGATCGTCCGGGAGTGGAAGGCCGAGGGCTCCCCGGGCGGCCGCGACGAGCTGCTGCTGCGGCTGGCCCGCACCGAGAGCGTCTACGTGCCGCGCTTCTACGACGTCGACTACCTGCCGGACGGCCGGATCCAGCGGGTCGTACCGAACCGGGCGGACGTGCCGTTCCGGGTGCACAAGCGCACGACGATGGACCTGGACGCCTGGCCGTACCCGAAAAAGCCCCTCGTTCCGCTGGCCGAGACGGTGCACGAGCGGTACGCGGTGGAGATCTTCCGGGGCTGCACCAGGGGTTGCCGGTTCTGCCAGGCCGGGATGATCACCCGCCCGGTGCGCGAACGGTCGATCACCACTGTCGCGCAGATGGTCCGCGAGGGCCTGGAGTTCTCCGGCTTCTCCGAGGTCGGCCTGCTGTCGCTCTCCTCGGCGGACCACTCCGAGATCGGCGACATGTGCTCGGGCCTCGCCCAGCAGTACGAGGGCACGAACGTCTCGCTGTCGCTGCCCTCGACCCGGGTGGACGCCTTCAACATCGACCTCGCGCAGGAGCTGTCCCGCAACGGGCGGCGTACCGGCCTGACCTTCGCCCCGGAGGGCGGGTCGGAGCGGATCCGCAAGGTCATCAACAAGATGGTGTCGAAGGAAGACCTGATCCGTACGGTCGTCACCGCGTACACCAACGGGTGGCGGCAGGTGAAGCTCTACTTCATGTGCGGCCTGCCCACCGAGACCGACGAAGACGTCCTCGAGATCGCCGAGATGGCCCACGAGGTGATCAGGGCCGGCCGGGCCGCGACCGGCTCCAAGGACATCCGCTGCACGGTCTCCATCGGCGGGTTCGTGCCGAAGCCGCACACCCCGTTCCAGTGGGCAGCGATGGACCGTCCGGAGGTCATCGACCACCGGCTCAAGATCCTCAAGCAGGCCATCAACGCGGACCGCTCGCTGGGTCGGGCCATCGGCTACCGCTACCACGACGGTGAGCCGTCGCTCATCGAAGGGCTGCTCTCCAGGGGTGACCGCCGGGTCGGCTCGGTCATCCGCAAGGTCTGGGAGAACGGCGGCCGGTTCGACGGGTGGAGCGAGCACTTCTCGTACCAGCGCTGGGTGGATGCGGCGGCCGAGACGCTGCCCGCGTTCGGGGTGGACCTCGACTGGTACACCACCCGTCAGCGCGACGAGCTGGAGGTCCTGCCCTGGGACCACCTCGACTCGGGCCTCGACAAAGACTGGCTCTGGCAGGACTGGCAGGACTCGTTCAGCGAGTTCGAGCAGGACGACTGCCGGTGGACGCCCTGCTTCGACTGCGGCGTCTGCCCATCGATGGACACCGAGATCCAGATCGGCCCCACCGGCAAGAAGCTTCTGCCGCTCACCCCGCTGGGCGGCAACGGCATGAAGGTCCCGTCGGGCCACTCGCACTCGCACCCCTGACCGCGCCGCCTTCGGGCGGCGCCTGCTGGCGGTGACCCACCACCCTCCACATCCGACATGTCGCCCAACGGGTCCGCGTCTCGCGGGCCCGTTGGCGTTGTTCGGGCTCGGCCCGCGCGCTGGCCCCCGCACCGGATCTTCCGCGAGATCGGCCGCCATCTGTACCACGTGCTGGTGGCTGGGGCTGCCTCGACTAGGTCAGACTCGATACGCTGCGTCTGACATGGACCGACCCGGCGGGTCGGGGACGGGGGAGGAATCGCATGGGGAGCATCCCGCCGCCGAGCATCGGCGATCTGCAAGTCAGCGTCGAGGACCTGGACGCCGCCGCCACGTACGTCGAGCGGCTCAGGCAGTACATCGACGACACCATCAAGTACGAGATGGAACGCATCAAGACGCGGATGAAGGGCGACAGCAACAACGCCCAGACCGTCCCGAACGGCACTCCGTTCGGCGCGTACGAGGACGCCGTCATGCAGTGGCGGGCCCTGGAGGCGTCAACGGTGAACATGGAAGCGCACCTCACCACGCTCTCCCAGAAGCTCGCCGCGCTCAAGGAGGGCACCGAGGAGATCGCCAAGGCGTTCCGCGACACCGAGGCGCGCAACGGCGCCAACGGCAAGGAGATCGAGCGGCTGCTGGAGTCGGCGGCGCCGCCGCCCACTGCCAGCGGTGCACCCACCTACCCGTACACGGCCTGAGGGGGACGTCATGGCTGGAGGAACCTGGGAGCGGTGCGTCCGTGAGGTGACGCTCTCCGCGGACCCGGAAACGGTCGGATCGGTCGGAGCGGGCTGGAGCAACCTCTCCAGCGGCCTGCAACAACTGCGGGACGCGCTCGTCGGTCGTTCGTTCGTCGGCCCGATCGCGACGGGCCAGGAACGCCCGCACGTCGGCGGTCTGCCCGGGATGCTCGCCGGTTGGAAGGGCGGCGGTGGTGACGCGTACCGCGAGCACCTGAGCAAGATCGGCAAGCAGATCGAGGATCTGATCACCGACGCGACGAACGTCAGTGGCGCGTTGACGCGGATCGAGGGCGACATCCGCAAGTCGGTCTCCACGATCCCGATTCCGTTGATGGACGACTTCGGCTTCAACGAGTGGAGCCTGCCCAACGGCACCGAGCTCGACGATGCCCGCGACGGCGAGAGCTCGTCGGGGTTCCTCGCCGCGCTGCGCAAGGACTACCAGAGCAACCCCGGCTCGTACGCCGACGGCGCGTTTCGTGACAAGGCCGACGACCTGGAAGCGACGATGAAGGTCGACGGTCAGGCCGGTGACCAGAAGCGGGGCGGCTGGTGGGACACCGGAGCCCACCTGGACAACTGGTACCGGGACAATCAGAACGCGGCGAACACCGCGATGGCGCCGCTGCCCCAGGCGGTCTACACCGAGCGTCCGAAGCTCACCGTGAACAGGCCGGAAAGTGGAATCGTCGAGGATGACCTCCGTCGCGACCCCCGGGTCCCCCCGTCGGGGCGGCCCGACATCGGCAGTGGCGAAATCGGCGGGAAGCCCGACATCGGTGGTGGCCCCACGATAGGCAGCAGGCCGCCGGGCATCGGTGACACGGGCGGTCCGACGTCCACCGTCGACCCGTTCTCCCCGACCAAGCCCGGTGGGCTCGGCGATGGCTCGCCCACCGGCGGCACGGGTCAGCTCACGTCACCGTCGACGGGCTCCAGCTTGCCGGGCTACACCGACGGCGACGCCGGCTACAGCAGCGGTCTGGCTGGCGCCACCCCTGGCGGGGTCGGCGGACTGGGTGGCGGCATCGGCGGCGGCGGGGTCGGCAGCGCCGGTCTTGGTGGCGCCGGCGGCGGTTTCGGAGGCGGTGCCGGCGTCGGCTCGGCCGGCGGGATCGGCGGCGGTGCCGGCGGTGGCCTCGGCGGCGGTGCCGGGATCGGCGTGGGCGGCATCCCCGGCATGGTGGGTGGCGGCAACGGAAAACTGCCGCCGATGACGAGCGCGGCGAACGCGTTGCGCACGGCCCAGGCCGCCGGCGGCGCCGGGATGGCGGGCGGCGCGCGTGGTGCGGGCGTCGGCGGTGCCGGAATGATGGGCGGCGGCATGATGGGCGGCGCGGGCGGCGCCGGGCACGGTGGCGGCACCGGCTCCGAGCACTCGTCGTGGTTGACTGAGGATGACGATCCGTGGGGCCCTGGTGACGGGGCGTCCCCGGGTGTCCTTCGATGAGGATGGACGGATGAGGGTGAACGTCGGAAGCCTCCGGCCAGTGACCGCCTGCCTGCTGGCGGGGCTCCTGGTGGTGGGGGCCGCTCAGCCGGCGGCAGCCGCGCCCCGACGGGCCGAGCAGTGGTATCTGGACGAACTCCGGATCGATCAGGCGCACAAGATCTCGACCGGGCGAGGCGTGGTCGTGGCCGTGATCGACACTGGTGTCGAGGCCGGCCATCCGGACCTGCGCGGTCAGGTGCTCGCCGGTGGTCGCAGCTACGGTGCCTCCGGAGATGGTCGAGCCGATGAGGACGGGCATGGCACACACATGGCCGGCATCATCGCGGCCAAGGGCAGCAGCGACGGTGTGACTGGCATCGCCCCTGGTGTGAAGATCCTTCCCATCAAGTTGCGCAAGGAGGACGGGGTCTACAAGAGCGCCGGGATGGCTCGGGGCATCCGGATGGCCGTCGACGGCGGCGCCAAGGTGATCAACATTTCCATCGGTGGCGCGGGCCTCGCCAACCCCGTGGAAGAGAGCGCAATCAAGTACGCCCTGGACCATGACGTCGTCGTGGTGGCCTCCGCGGGCAACACCGCCAGCGGCCGCACCGCCGTGGGCAGCCCCGCCAACGCCCCGGGCGTGATCGCGGTGACCGGGACGACCAGGGGCGGCGCGTTCTGGTCCGGCTCGGTCCAGGGGCCGGAGGCGGTGGTCGCCGCTCCCGGCGACGGCATCTACAACGTCGCCAACGAGGGGGGCTACGGCTGGGGCGACGGGACCTCCGACTCCAGCGCGATCGTCTCCGGTCTCGCCGCGCTGATCCGGTCGAAATATCCGGATCTCAGCGCTCCCAACGTGATCAACCGGATCATCCGGACCGCGCGGGACGCCGGTGTGTCCGGGCGGGATCCGCAGTACGGCTTCGGGGTGATCGACCCGACCAAGGCGCTGACCGCGAACGTGCCGCCGGTCACCGCCAACCCGCTGCTCGACCCGGCCGCCGCAGCGACCGACCCGGGCCCGGCCCGTGCCGGAGGTGCGGACGAGGAGTTCGACGTCACCCAGCACGGCGACCGCGGTGGTCCGACCGACCAGCAGGTCATGGTGGTCGGCATCGGCATCGCAGTGGTGCTGGTCCTGCTGCTGGGTCTGGTGGTCTTCCTCATCTGGAACCGCCGTCGGTACCGGCGGGAGGCGGCCCGGGCCGCCGACATCCCGGACGAGGTGCTCGACCGGGCGGCCCAGGGCGCCTACTCGCCGCCTGACGCGGGTTACGCCCCACCGCCGGGCTACCCGCCCCCACCCGGCCAGGCGCCTCCTGCCGGGTATGCCCCGCCTTCCGGCTACGCCCCTCCATCGGGTTACGCCCCTCCCTCGGACTACACCCCGCCCTCCGGCTACGGCCCGCCGCCGGGCGGGGCACCGCCCGCGCCGCCGAGGGAGCGGTAACCGGTCCCGATCATCTGGCCGGCTGGTGACCTCCGCGTCGCCAGCCGGCCATTGGCTTTCCGCGCCGGGTGGCCGTGACCCTGGCGACCGTTTTGTGCCCGTCTGCCGGGAGGTTCGGCCGCCCCGGCTGCGTACCGTCACGAGCCCTGCGCCAGGATGGGCGGACACGCAGGTACACCCGAGGAGCCCACGATCGCCAGAAAGCCTCAACCCGAGGGCGGCCAGGCACCGGTCGTCCAGCGCGTCCGCATCCGGTACGCCAAGCGCGGCCCGCTGCGATTCACCTCGCACCGGGACTTCGCCCGGGCGTTCGAGCGCGCGCTGCGCCGGGCCGCTGTGCCGGTCGCCTTCTCCCAGGGTTTCCACCCGCACCCGAAGATCTCCTACGCCAGCGCCGCGCCGACCGGGGTGGCGAGTGAGGCGGAGTACCTGGAAATCGCCCTTCAGGCGGCCGTCGACCCGGAGGCGTTGCGCGCCGCGTTGGACGCCGCGCTCTCGCCGGGGCTGGACGTCCTGGACGCCGTGATCGCCGAAGGGGGCAACCTGCCGGACCGGATCGAGGCGTCGCACTGGCACATCGAGTTGCCTGAGGTCGACACGGCGGTGCTGCGCGCCGCGGTGGACGCGTTCGTCGCGGCCGAGGAGGTGCTGGTCGAGCGGATGACCAAGCAGGGTCGACGTACTTTCGACGCCCGGGCCGCCGTGATATCGATCGATGTCCAACTGCCTACGCCGACGCCTTCCGGGGCGCCGGCCGTACCGTGTGCGATACTCGAACTGGTCGTGCGGCAGGTCACCCCGTCCGTACGGCCCGATGACGTCCTTTCCGGCCTCCGCGTGGTGGCCGACCTGGAGCCGCCGGTTTCGCCGAGGGTGACACGGCTGGCTCAGGGCACGTTGACCGCGCAGGGTGCGATCGTGGATCCGTTGGATGCGGACCGCGACGGGGCAGCCATCGTTGGGCACTGACCGACGGTCGGTGTTCTGGCAGGCAGACTTCGGCGGTCGCGCACCACGCGCGCCCGGCGGAAACACTTTTGCGGCGACCCTGCGTGGCAGCGCTCACCCGCGCCCGGGCTAGCCAGAACTGGAGAACGTCCATGCTCGAGAACGAGCCCGAGGGCGGCGAACGGACCGGTTCACAGCCGGCCGGTGATACCGCCGACCAGAGCACCACGGCCGACGGCGCCGCCGTCGAGACCTCCACCACGGCCGTCGGTTCGGCCTCGGTGGAACCGGCCGGCGCGGAGAGCGCTCCCGCTGAGGCAGCCGAACCGGCCGCGCCGGTGCGGCGTACCCGGACGACCCGTCGTCGGGCCGCTCCGCTCAACCAGCCGGAACAGACCGACGCCCCGATCGAGGCGCCCACCGGTGGCGCCGGCCACGTCGAGTCGCCGCAGGCGGAGGTCTTTGCCCCGGTCTCCGGCGACCTGGACGTCGCACCGAAGACCCCCCGGCGTCGCCGCAAGGCCACCCCCGTCGAGAAGACCGCTGAGGAGCCGCTGGTCGCCGCCTCCGCGGAGGAGGCCTCGGCCGAGGTGGTGCCACCGGTCAAGGTGACCCGTACCCGGCGCAAGAAGGCCACACCGGCGGCCGTCGAGGAGCCGCCCGCCACCGAGCAGCCGGCCGCCGTCGACGAGTCGCCCGCGGTCGAGGAGCCGGTCGTCGAGGAGCCGGACCTCACCGAGGAGCCGGCGGAGTCCGACCTGCGCGAGGCCGAGGCCGAGTTGAGCGACTCCCCGGCTCTGCCGGGCACGTCCGCCGCCGATCTGGCCTGGAGCAGTGGCGCGCAGGACCGCTCCGGCGAGGTGCCACCGGGTGTGGCCGTCTCCGGTGTGACAGCTGAGCCGGCAGAGATCGAGCCGGAGCAGCCGCGTACCCGTCGTCGACGTGCCGCGCTCTCCGCGCCCACCGTGCTGTTCATGGCACCCCAGCCGGACGCCGTTCCGGTGACCCGACCGGTGGAGCCCGCCGCGGCGACCGAGGAGCCGGCCGTCGAGGAGGCCGCCGAGCCGTCCCGCCGCCGTCGGCGTGGTCGCCGCGAGGTCGAGCCGGTGGAGCCGATCGAGGCGATCGAGGCCGAAGAGGAGCCGACCGAGGAGGCCGACGAGGCCGCCGAGGCGGATGAGGACGACGAGGACAGCGCCGCCGCGCGCCGCCGCCGCCGGCGTGGTCGCCGCGGCCGGGGCCGGGGCAAGGGCGGGGCCGACGACGCCGAGGACGAGGAGTCCGAGGAAGCGGCGCAGGCCGACGAGGAAGAGACCGCCGAGGCAGAGGCCGAGGCCGACGAGGACGAGGAGTCCGAGGGCGGGGACGGTCTGACCCGTCGTCGTCGCCGCCGTCGCCGTCGCGGCGCCGGTGACACCGAGGGTGCGGCGGACGACGGCGTGCCGACCGTGGTGAAGATCCGCGAGCCGCGCCGGACCGTCGACGAGGTGCAGGGTGTGTCCGGCTCGACCCGGCTGGAGGCCAAGCGCCAGCGCCGCCGGGACGGTCGGGAGCAGCGCCGTACCCGCCCGCCGATCCTCAGCGAGTCGGAGTTCCTGGCGCGCCGGGAGGCCGTCGACCGGGTGATGGCGGTCCGCCAGCGCGGTGACCGCACCCAGATCGCCGTCCTGGAGGACGGCGTGCTGGTCGAGCACTACGTCACCCGCAACTCCTCGGGAACAATGGCCGGCAACGTGTACCTCGGCAAGGTGCAGAACGTGCTGCCGAGCATGGAGGCCGCGTTCGTCGACGTCGGTCGGGGCCGCAACGCGGTGCTGTACGCCGGTGAGGTCAACTGGGACACCTCCGGGCTGGAGGGGCGGGCCCGCTCGATCGAGCAGGCGCTGCGCTCCGGCGACTCGGTGCTGGTCCAGGTCACCAAGGACCCGATCGGGCACAAGGGCGCACGGCTGACCAGCCACATCGCGCTCTCGGGCCGGCACCTGGTCTACGTACCCAACGGCAACGCCTCCGGGATCAGCCGCAAGCTGCCGGACAACGAGCGCAAGCGGCTGCGGGACGTGCTCAAGAAGCTCGTCCCGGACGGTGCCGGCGTGATCGTCCGGACGGCCGCCGAGGGCGCCACCGAGGACGAGCTGGCCCGCGACGTCAAGCGGCTCCAGGCGCAGTGGGAGGACATCCAGGCCAAGGCCGCCGAGGGTGGCGCTCCGGTGCTGCTCTACGGGGAGCCCGACCTGGTCATCCGGGTGGTCCGGGACCTGTTCAACGAGGACTTCCGCGAGCTGGTGATCGAGGGTGAGCAGTCGTACGACATGGTCGAGTCGTACCTGTCGCACGTCTCCCCGGACCTGGTCGACCGGGTGCGCCGGCACGTCGGCACGAGCGACGTCTTCGCCGAGTACCGGATCGACGAGCAGATCATCAAGGGCCTGGACCGCAAGGTCTTCCTGCCCTCCGGCGGCTCGCTGGTGATCGACCGCACCGAGGCGATGACGGTCGTCGACGTCAACACCGGCAAGTACACCGGCTCCGGGGGCAACCTGGAGGAGACCGTCACCCGCAACAACCTGGAGGCGGCGGAGGAGATCGTCCGTCAGCTCCGGCTGCGGGACATCGGCGGCATCGTGGTGATCGACTTCATCGACATGGTGCTGGAGTCGAACCGTGAGCTGGTGCTGCGCCGCCTCACCGAGTGCCTGGGCCGGGACCGCACCAAGCACCAGGTCACCGAGATCACGTCGCTCGGCCTGGTGCAGATGACCCGTAAGCGCATCGGCGCGGGCCTGTTGGAGGCGTTCAGCGAGACCTGCGAGTGCTGCAAGGGCCGGGGCGTCATCATCCACACCGAGCCGGTGCCGGAGAAGCCGCGTCCCGCCGGTGCGGGGGAGAAGGTCAAGGCGGTCGCCTCGGCGGTGGCTCCCGCTCCGGCGGCCGAGCAGGCTGCCACCTCGCCCCGTCGCCGGGCGCGCAAGAACGCCCCGGCCGTGGCCGAGCGGACCGCGGTCGAGGTCGTCGACACCGACACCACGGCCGAGCCGGACGCCGACTACCAGGACACCATGGGCTACGACCTGTCCCGCTACGAGTCGGACACCGCCGCCGCACCGGCGATCTCCGACGCTCAGCAGGGCGAGTCGGCGCGGCTGGCCGCGGCGGACGACCCGGACGCGCTCGCTGACGGTGAGGGCGACGAGGAGACCACCGAGGGTGGTGGCGGCCGTCGCCGGTCGCGTCGCGGTGGCGCCCGTCGACGGACCCGCCCCTGAGCGCCTGACCGGCCACGTGTTTGACGAGGTCCCTCTCCCGGCAAAGTGACGGGGGAGGGACCTCGCCGTTGCGGCCACCCGGCCCTCGATCGGCCGTCCCAGGTCAGGAGAAGAAGATGCGCCGTCTGCTCGCCGTCACCGTGCTGCTCACCATGCTCTCCGGCGCGACCGGCTGCTCCACCGGTGGGACGGCCGAGGGCGCTGGCTCGGCGGCCGCTGGCACCCCTCCCGGCCCGACCGGCATGCCGGCCAGCGGTGGTGTGGCGGGCGGCAACGCCACCCAGGTCTGCGCCGCGGCGCAGGAGGCAAGCACCACTGCCGTCCGGACGTACGTGGCTGAGCTGGGCCAGATGCTCGCGGCGGTGGGCGCCGGGGACAGCCGCACGGCCGAGGCCGCCCGGGGACGGGCCGAGGCGGCGCTGGCGAACTGGCGGACCGTGCTGCGGGAGCAGTCCGAGCGGACCGACGATCCGCAGCTCAAGACGCTGCTCACCGACCTCGGCGCCGAGGTTTCCGCGCTCGGTGCCGACGTCGGGTCGATCGACGAGACCGAACTCGACCGCCTTCAGCAGCGCCTCGACCAGCTCTGCGCGCGCTGACCAGGGCGGGCCGGTTTGGGGTCCGGGCCAGCGATGGCGTACTCTTGCCTGCGGCCCACCTTTGGTGTGCCGAGTTCCCGTGTGCCCGCGCCGCCGTGCACTGCTACCCGGCGAGCCGCTGCGGGAACGACCGCCAGCAGCCTCAACGACAGGGAGTCCGCCTCCGATGTACGCGATCGTCAAGACCGGCGGCAAGCAGTACAAGGTCGCCGAGGGCGACGTGATCGAGGTCGAGAAGCTCACCGGTGCCCCCGGTGACGCGGTGAAGCTCACCGCGGTGCTCCTCGTCGACGGTGACGACCTGGTGACCGACGCGGCGAAGCTTGCCGAGGTCGCGGTGTCCGGCGAAATCGCCGCGCACACCAAGGGCCCGAAGATCCGGATCCACAAGTTCAAGAACAAGACTGGCTACCACAAGCGCCAGGGTCACCGCCAGCCGTTGACCCAGGTCAAGGTGACCGGCATCTCCAGCGGGAAGTAGGTCGTCCTCCAATGGCTCACAAAAAGGGTGCGTCCAGCTCGCGTAACGGTCGTGACTCCGCGGCCCAGCGACTCGGCGTGAAGCGCTTCGGTGGTCAGGTCGTCAGCGCCGGTGAGATCATCATCCGGCAGCGTGGCACCAAGTTCCACCCCGGTGACCTGGTCGGCCGTGGCGGCGACGACACGCTGTTCGCGCTGTCCGCCGGCTCGGTCCTGTTCGGCACCAAGCGCGGTCGCAAGACCGTCAGCATCGTTCCGCAGCAGTAGTTCTCGGGCTAAGCGGGCCGCGGACCTCCGGGTCCCGGCCCGCTTAGCCTTTTTCGCGCGAAGTGCGAGGTCGAGCCTCGCTGGAAGGATTGACGCCGTGGCAACGTTCGTTGACCGGGTCGTTCTGCATCTGCAGGCCGGCGATGGCGGGCACGGTTGTGCCTCGATCCACCGCGAGAAGTTCAAGCCCTTCGGCGGGCCCGACGGCGGCAACGGTGGGCACGGGGGCAGCGTGTCCCTGGTGGTCGACCCGCAGGTGACCACGCTGCTCGACTTCCACTTCCACCCGCACGTCAAGGCCGACAACGGCAAGGGTGGCGCCGGCTCGAACCGGGACGGGGCCAACGGCCACAACCTGGTGCTCAAGGTGCCCAACGGCACAGTGGTGCAGACCTCCGACGGCACCGTGCTGGCCGACATGGTCGGCGCCGGCACGACCTTCGAGGTCGCCCGCGGCGGGCGCGGCGGGCGGGGCAACGCCTCGCTGGCCAACGCCAAGCGCAAGGCGCCCGGCTTCGCCGAGCTGGGGGAGCCCGGCGACCAACTGGACATCGTGCTGGAGCTGAAGAGCGTCGCCGATGTGGGCCTGGTGGGCTTCCCGTCCGCCGGCAAGTCGTCGCTGATCTCGGTGATCTCCGCCGCGAAGCCGAAGATCGCCGACTACCCGTTCACCACCCTGGTGCCCAACCTCGGCGTGGTCCGGATGGACAACCACACCTTCACCGTCGCGGACGTGCCGGGCCTGATCCCCGGCGCGGCCACCGGTAAGGGCCTGGGCCTGGAGTTCCTGCGGCACATCGAGCGCTGCGCCGTGCTGGTGCACGTCATCGACTCGGCGACCCTGGAGCCCGGCCGTGACCCGGTGGCCGACATCGACGCCATCGAGGCCGAGCTGAGCCAGTACGGCGGCCTGACCGACCGCCCGCGGCTGGTCGCCATCAACAAGATCGACGTGCCGGACGGCCGCGACCTCGCCGAGATCGTGCGCCCCGACCTGGAGGAGCGCGGTTACCAGGTGTTCGAGGTCTCCGCGGCCACCCGGGAAGGGCTCAAGGAGCTGACCTACGCGATGGCCGAGCTGGTCGACGCAGAGCGTAAGGCCGCTCCGCCCGCCGAGCCGACCCGGATCGTGATCCGCCCGATCGCCGTGGACGACGACGGTTTCACCATCACGGCCGAGGCGGACGGCTCGTTCACGGTGCGCGGTGTGCGGCCGGAACGCTGGGTCAAGCAGACCAACTTCGACAACGACGAGGCGGTCGGCTACCTGGCTGACCGGCTGGCCCGGCTCGGGGTGGAGGACAAGCTGGCCAAGGCCGGCGCCCAGCCCGGTGACCTGGTCCGGATCGGCGCGCGCGAGTTCGACTGGCAGCCGACGCTCTTCGCCGGTGTGGACTTCGTACCCGGCAACCGGGGCACCGACGTCCGCCTGGAGGAGAAGTCGAACCGGGCCTCCGCCGCGGATCGGCTCGCCGCCCGGAAGGCTCGCCGGGTGCGCTCGGCCGACGATTTGGGCGCGGACGCGTCCGACGACGACATCGACGACGAGGACGACGCCGAGTAGTCCGTTGCGGTCCGTGGTGGGGTTGATTTCCGGAAACCTCCCCGAAATCCACGCGTCCTAGCGTGGGGTGATGCTGATCGAGTCCCGGCCTGCCACCGATCCGGAGATCGCCGCCCTGGTCATCGCGCAGCAGCGTGAGCTGCGCGAGGCCGATGGGGGGTTGGACGGGCAGGTCTTCGTCCCCCACGACGACGTCCGCTACCTGGCGGTGGTGGTGAACGGTCGGGCGGTCGCCTGCGGCGGACTCCAGGCGCTCGATGCCGAGACCGGCGAGGTCAAGCGGATGTACGTCCGGCCCGCGTACCGGGGGCGGGGGATCGGTCGCCAGTTGCTCGCCGCGCTGGAGGAGTGCGCGTTCCGGCAGGGGCACTCGGTCGTCTGCCTGGAGACGGGCACCTACCTGCCGGCCGCTGTCGCCCTGTACACCGCGTGTGGCTACCAGCGGATCCCGGTCTACGGCGAGTACGTGGGCAACCCGTACAGCGTCTGTTTCGCCAAGCGGTTGCCGGTCGCGGCCTGACGGCCGCGTCGCCGCTGCCGCGTCCCCGTTTCAGGCGCCGGTGCTGGCGTGCTCGACGGTCACCGGCTTCGACTCCGGCGAGGCGTGCTGGCGCAGCACGATGCTCAGCAGGATCAGCGCGCCGACCGCGAGAAACTCGCTCTGCCAGTTCTGCATGGACTGGAACCAGAATTCGCTGGTGCCGAGGAACTCCCACACCCCGATCGGCGGCGCCCCGCTCTGGAGCGCCTGCTCCTGGTTGTACGCGGCGGTGCCACCGAGCAGGTGACCGACGAACGAACCGGCGAAGATCAGCAGCAGCGCGAGGGAGAGGCTGTTCCGGTAGATCACCAGAGGCAGGCCGCCGACGCGCACCGGCCAGGGTGACTGCGGGGTCGCCCGGCGCTCGTCGTCCTCCGGTCGGTCGGTCTGGTCCATCGGCTTCGACTCGGCCGAGCCCCGCTGGACCAGGTACGCGGTGAGCAGCACGTACCCGCCCATCTGGAGGAACTCGGACTCCCAGTTCTCGAAGACCGACTCGGCGAAGTGCCCACTGGTCAGGTACGCCGGCCAGCTCAGCGGCGCGGCCCCGAACTCGGTCAGCTCCTCATTGTGGGTCTGCCACCCGAAGACGCTCTGCAACACCAGAAAGACCAGGAACGCCCCCAGCATGGCGACGGCCAGGGCGTTGTCACGTAGCCAACGAGGCATGGTCGTACCTCCTTCGCCGGTCGATTTACCCCTGCGGGCGTGACCGCGAAACCACAAAAGTCCAGTTCACTGCCGGTCGGCGGGGCTGTCCAGGCGTCCGCCGGTGCCGGCCTGGTTCGACAGCAGCAGCCCGAGCGCGAGCATCCCGAAGCCGAGCGCGAGGTGCAGCCAGTTGTCGGCGTCGTTGACCGGCAGGATGTTCGCCCCGGCCTCCGGGTTGACCGCCTCGATCGCCAGGCCGTACAGCCAGAGAGCAAGGTAGGTCGCGCCACCGGCGGCCAGGAAGACGCGGGCACCGGCGACGCTGCGGGCCAGCACCAGGCCGGCCAACCCGAAGAGCAGGTGCACCGCGTTGTGCAGGATCGACACCTGGAACAGCCCGAGCAGGTTGGCGTCCGAGTGGTGCCCGGCGAACCGCAGCTCGCCGTACTCGGTGGTGATGCCGGGGATGAAGCCGAGGACGCCGATCAACAGGAAGACCCCGGCCACTACCAGTGCGGCCAGCTGGACCCGGGGTCGTGGGCCGGCCGCTCGGCCGCCTCGTGCGTCTCGTGCCATCGCTGCCCCCTCCGTGGATCTACCGGCCTCGCGAACCTCACTGTCCGCAGCGGCGACGTGACGCAGCCCGACGATCCTCCATTTTGAAGACCAACCGGTGGGCCGCGCAGATAAATGCACGAAGAGGTATGGAAGCCAGAACGCAGGGTAGGTGAATGGTCAGCGGCGGCGGCAACGCGTCGCATCCCCCCAGCACAACCGCTACGACTTTCTGAGCGGAAGGGAAATCATGACTTACGATCTTTCACCCACGTCTTCCACGTACGGGCAGCAGTCGACCAACGGCGGTGGCGTCCGCGACCAGGCGCGCCAGGTCGGGTCGGAGGCCGCGCAGGCTGGTGGTGCGGTCGCCCAGACCGCCAAGGAGCAGGGCACCGAGGTCGGCCGTGAGGCGGCCCGGCAGGCCCGCAACCTGTACGGCGAGGCCCGCAGCCAGCTCGCCAGCCAGACCGGTGAGCAGCAGCGTCGGGCCGCCGGTGGGCTGCGTTCGCTGGCCGACGAGATGCGCTCGATGGCCGAGCAGGGTGGCCAGGCCGGCCCGGTGACCGAGCTGGCCCGCCAGGCCGCCGACCGGGTGCAGGGCGTCGCCGGTTGGCTTGAGCAGCGCGAGCCCGGCGACCTGATCACCGAGGTACGCGACTACGCGCGGCGTAACCCGGGCACCTTCCTGGTCGGCGCGGCGGTGCTCGGTGTGCTGGCCGGCCGGTTGACCCGTGGCATCTCGGCCGCCGGCGACGAGTCGGGCAACGGTTCCTCGACCTTCCGGGGTTCCGGGGCGTACGACCCGGAGCAGACCGCAGTGATCCCGACGCAGCCGCCGGCGGCCCGCGCGGTGCCGGACGCCGTTCCGCCGGGTGGCTACCTCGACCCGACCCCCGGTACGCACACCCCGCCGACGTCCGGTGGCTACACCGACCAGACGCCTGGTACCTACGCCGACCCGGCGCCCGGCGGCTCCGTCGAGCCGGGCCAGGGCGACTACCCGGAGCACTCCGGCACCGGCCAGCCTCTGCCGCCGGTGACCCAGACCGACCCGCTGCCGGGCGTGCCGTCCAGCGGCAGCCCTCGCCCGTGAGCCGCCGAGTCATCCGAAGGGAGGCGACGGCATGAGCATGCCGACGCAGGGGTCCGGACTGGACTCCGGTTACCACCCCGACGCGGGTGCCCCGCACACCGCGTCGGAGGTGAAGGGCAGCTCGCTGGGTGACCTGATGCGTCAGGTCACCACGGATCTGTCGACGCTGATGCGTCAGGAGGTTGAGCTGGCCAAGGCCGAGATCCGCCAGGAGGGCAAGAAGGCCGGTAAGGCCGCGGGCCTCTTCGGCGGTGCCGGCTTCGGCGGCTACATGGTGGCCCTCTTCGTGTCCATCGCCATCTGGCAGTTCCTGGACAACGTCATGGACTCCGGCCTGGCCGCGCTGATCGTGGCCGTGATCTGGGCCGTGGTCGCCGCGGTCCTCTACTCGAAGGCCAAGAAGAACGCCCAGCACGTACGCGGGCTCAAGCAGACCAACGACAGCGTGCAGCGGATCCCCGACGCGCTCAAGCCGCACCCGGAGGGAGTCACCCGATGAGCACCGATCCCGATCAGATCCGCCGGGAGATCGAAGCCACCCGTAACAGTCTCAGCTCCGATGTGGATGCGCTGGCGTACAAGGTCAGCCCGAGCCGCATCGTCGACGACCGTAAGCAGCGGGCCCGTTCCGCTCTGCAGAATGTGAGGGACAAGGTCATGGGAACCGCGTCTGACCTCGGCCACGGCACCGGCCAGGCCGCCCACTCGGTGGGTGACCGCGCCTCGTCGGCGGCCTCCAGCGTCAGCGACGCCGCGCACTCGGCGGCGACCACTGTCAGCGATGCCGCGCAGAGCGCGCCGCGGGTGATCCGGCAGAAGTCCCAGGGCAACCCTCTCGCCGCCGGCCTGATCGCGTTCGGGGTCGGCTGGCTGGCCTCGTCGCTGATCCCGGCCTCCCGCCGCGAGCAGCAGGCCGCCACCCAGGTGAAGGCCAAGGTCAGCGAGCACAGCGGGGCCGTGAAGGAGAAGCTGGGCGAGGTGGCCGGCGAGCTGCGCGAGCCGGCCCAGCAGGCCGCCGAGTCGGTGAAGTCCACCGCTCAGGACGCAGTGCACGCGGTCAAGGACGACACGAAGTCCGCCGCCCACCAGGTAAAGGACCACGCCACTCCCTGACCCCACCCCCAACCAGCGCGACAGCTCGCGGTCACCCTCTGGTGCCCGCGAGCTGTCGCGTTGGGGTCAGCGCGATCTTGCGGTACTCGGCTGGAGTTCTGTGGGCCTACCGGCGGTTTCGTCCCAACCGGAAGTGCAAGATCGCGGGGAGCCGTGGGTTGCGCGGGGCGGGGTTGGCGGCTCGGCGGATTCGGGTGTCGCCGTAGCGGACACCGCCCAGCAGGAGGCGTTGGGTGACCGCCAGCCAGCCGCACACACCGCGTTCCAGCAGCCAGAGTGGGGCCGCCAGTGCCGTGGCCGGCGGAAACACCCGGGTGCCGCCGGCGCGGCGGCGACCCGTCTCGGCCAGGGCGACGACCCCGGCCGCCGCGCCGAGCAGCAGCCTGGGGCGGCGCGACGCGACCGCCGCCGCCAGCGCCGGCAGTACCGCGAGCGCGATCAGCAGGCGAGCCGGCTGAGCCAGATCGTCGTACGCCTGTCGGACCCGTTGACCACGGAAATGCGCGGCTTCCGGAGGCAGCCGGCGGACGTACAGCCAGGCCGGGGCGGCCTCGGTGCCGCCGTACCCGCGCACCGTGCGGATCAGCTCCAGGTTCTCGAAGAGCACGTCCGGGTCGTACCCGCCCATGGCGAGGAAGGTGCTGCGCCGCACGGCAAGGGTGCCCGGGTAGTCCGCCCCGAGCGCCCGGTTGAGCAGCGTGCGGCCGGTGTCCCACCAGGCGTGCCAGGGCAGAGGGTCGAAGTAGTTCTGCGGTCGTACCACGTCGGCCCGGCCCAGCAGCCGGTGTACCGCGCTCAGCGCGGACTCGTCGTACCGGACGTCGTCGTCGGCGATCACCACGTGCTCGTGGCCGGCGGCGCGGACGCCGGTGTGTACGCCCAGCACCTTGCCGTTGAGCCCACGCTCACTCGGATCCGGTGGGAGGTGCCGGACCAGCCCCCGCCACGCCTCGGCGTGCCGGGCGAAGATGTCCGGAGGTGAGCCGTCGACCACGAGCACCTCCGCCCGGTGACCGAGCCAGCGCAGGTAGTCGGTCAGCTCGGCCAGGCCGCTGTCGGTGTGCCAGCGCAGCGGCAGCACGTACGTCATCGGTAGCCGGACCGGCGACGTGCCGGCGCCCTCGGGCGCGACCTCCCACCGGCGGGTGGCGTCTTCAGTAGGGCTGAACGAGGACATGGCAACTCCGTGGCGGACAGGGTCGCGGTCGGTGTTGAGCAGCATCTGCCCGCATTTCCGTCGATCAAACAGCGGGTCGTTTCGACTGCCGGACCCCGGGTAGCGCTGCCCTAAGAGCTGTCCATGCCCGGTTGTCCGGGTGGAGGAGATAGACGTGATGACCAACAACGGAACCAGGTGGGCGCTTCTCGGCGTCACCGCGGCGACGGCGGTCGGCGTGGGGCGGGCGGCGGCCCGCCGCCGGCATCGGCATCAGCCGGAGCGACAGGACGGTTGGTACGTGGTGCGTCGCGGGGTGACAGTGGACCGGTCCCGGGACGAGGTGATCGGCTTCTGGACCGACCGCGAACGGCTGGACCGCGCGCTGGCCGGGTGGGCCACGTTGCAGCAGCTCGACGAGCGGCGTTGGCGGTGCGTGGCCCGCGACCGGGCCGGCGGTGAGACGCAGTGGCAGGCCGAAATCACCGTCGAGGGGACGGGCACCCTGATGTGGCGGGTCGAGGACGGGCCGACGCCGCAGCTGGGACGGATCGAGCTGACCGAAGCACCCCAGGGCCACGGCACGGAGATCCGGGCCGAGCTGCGCTACCGCTCCGGTCCGGTGCGTCGGTTGGCTGGCCTGGTCAGCGGCGACGAGCCGGACCTGGCGCTGCGGGACGCGCTGCGGCGGGTGAAGGCGCTGATCGAGTGTGGCCAGGTGGTGGACACCCGGGAAGACCCGTCCGGCCGGAGCCCCGCCCAGGAGAAGGCGACCGACAAGGTGCGGGAGAAGCTGATGACGGGAGGACGGGCGTGAGGGCGCTCTGCTGGGAAGGCGTCGGCAAGCTGGCCGTCCGGGACGTGCCGGAGCCCCAGATCCGCGCCGAGGGGGACATCATCGTCCGGGTCCGGGCCAGCAGCGTCTGCGGCTCCGACCTGCACCTGATCAACGGGTACCTGCCGGCGATGCGGGAGGGGGACATCCTCGGCCACGAGTTCATGGGCGAGGTGGTGGAGACCGGGCCCGGCGTACGGCGGCACCGGGTCGGCGACCGGGTGGTGGTGGGGTCGGTGGTCGCCTGCGGTGGCTGTTGGTACTGCCGGACCGAGCAGTACTCGCTCTGCGACAACTCCAATCCGCAACCGGTGTTCACCGAGAAGCTGTGGGGGCACTCGCCGGCCGGCATCCTGGGCTACTCGCACGCCGCCGGCGGCTACTCGGGATCACACGCCGAGTACATCAGGGTGCCGTTCGGCGACATCGGCGCCTTCGCCGTACCCGACGGGGTGCCGGACGACTCGGTGGTGTTCGCCTCCGACGCGATGCCCACCGGGTGGATGGCGGCGGACTTCTGCGGGCTCACCGGTGGCGAGGTGGTGGCCGTCTGGGGTGCTGGGGGCGTTGGTCAGATGGCGGCCCGTTCGGCGCAACTCCTGGGCGCCGAGCGGGTCATCATGATCGACCGATTCCCGGATCGGCTCAGGACCGCCACCGAACGGATCGGGGTCGAGACGATCAACTACGCGGAGACCGACGTGCTGGAGGCGCTGCGTGAGCTGACCGCCGGGCGCGGGCCGGACGCCTGCATCGAGGCCGTCGGAATGGAGTCGCACGACGTCGGACCGACCTACGCGTACGACCGGGTGAAGCAGGCGGCGCGGTTGCAGACCGACCGCCCGACCTCGGTCCGCCAGGCGATCATGGCGTGCCGCAAGGGCGGCACGGTGAGCATCGTCGGTGTGTACGCCGGCCTGGTCGACAAGTTTCCGCTTGGCGCGGCCATGAACAAGGCCCTGGTGCTGCGGATGGGGCAGATGCACGCGCAGCGCTACATCCCGATGTTGCTTGACCGGCTCGCCGCCGGCGAGATCGACCCTGGTTATCTGGCCACCCACCCGCTCTCCCTGGAGCAGGGCGCCCAGGGGTACGAGCTGTTCGAGAAGAAGGAGGACGGCTGTCTGCGCAGCGTTCTGCATCCCTGACGGCTGGGCGTACCCGCCTCGCCGGTTGCGATCGGGCGGGGCGGGTCAGCCGGCGCGGCGGACGTTGATGATTGTCAGCCCGAGGGGCGGCAGCGCGGGCATCCGGTGCAGATCCAGGGCCAGGTTCTGAACGGGGACGTCGTAGCGCATGGTGGTGACGAGGTTGGTGACTGCCCGCTTCATCAGGTCGATGGTGATCCACTCGCCGGCGCAGCGGTGCCCGGCCCAGTGGTCGCCGCCCCCCTGCGGGATCAGTTCGAACGGGTCCACCCGGCGGCCGGCGAACCGCTCCGGGCGAAACAGCTCCGGTTGCGGCCAGAGCGTCGGGTGGTGGTTGGTGCCGTAGAGGTCGAGCAGCACCCGCCGGCCGCGCGGAAAGTGGTGGCCCTGCCAGTCGAAGGACCGCCGGACCCGGGCCGCCGCGATCGGAAAGAACGGGTAGTAGCGGCGTACTTCCTGGACGAAGTGCTCGGTGGCCTCGTCGTCGTCGCGGACGCGTTCCCGCCAGGCCGGATGGTCGTGCAGGGCGAGCGCGGCGAAGGTCATGTACTGGTCGACGGCGACCACCGGGCGCAGCACGTTGAGCAGCTCCACCGCCGCGATCCGCCGGGGGAGGAGGTTGCCGCGCACGTCCCGGTGTTCGGCGATCACGGCGAGGGCGGTGCCGGCCGGCGCCGGGGCGAAACCGACCCGGGTCCGTTCGATGAGGTCGGCGAGCCAGTGCTCGGCGCGGTACCGGGCCAGCCGTCCCCTCCAGTGCCGGGGTCCCAGCACGGCCGGAGCCTCGATCATGGCGTGCAGCTCGACGGAGCGGCGCTCGACCTGTGACGCGGGCAGCGGCACCCCGGCCCAGGCACAGACCACCCGGGTCAGCATTCGGCCCAGCTCGTCGTAGAGCGACACCGGTCCGGCGCCCTCCCAGGCCGCGACCCGGGCCCGCCACTCGTCGTCGAAGAGCTGGCCGAGCCGCTGGATCGCCGCCGGCGTCATGATCGACATGAACATGGCCTTGCGGTCGGAGTGCTCCGGCCCGTCCAGCCCCTGCACCCCGCCCCGCCCGGTCAGGGTTCGCTGCACCCGCAGCGGCATCGCTGTGGCGCGTTGGAAGCGGTCATTGTCGTAGAACAGCTCCGCCGCCGGCCGGCCGCGCAGGCAGATGGTCGGGGCGAGCAGGATCCGGGTCTTGAAGACGTCGCTGCCGTACCGCTCGCAGCGCTCGCCGATGAACCGGTAACCGGCGCGGAGCAGCGCGAGGGTGCTGTCCGGGCTGCGGTCGGCCGGCATGGTCGCCATCGGGTCTCCTCACGCGCAGGTGCGGCTGGTCGCCGTTTGCCGGTGCGCTTACCCCCGTCCACGCCGCTGAACCCCGCCCGGCTGGCCCCTCCCAGGGGCGGCGGAACCTGGTTTGCTGCTGGTGGGGACGAGCACGGGGAGGGCGGAATGCGCGACAACACATCACCGCACTGGCGGCAGAGGCGAGCGGCCGGGGCACTCGGCGGAGGCCGCGACGGGCGGTCACTGATCGGGCCGCCGCGGCGGCCCACCCGTCCGCACCGGTTCTTCACAGTGCACCTGGGCTTCACCGCGCCCGGCCCGGCCGAGGCCCGCGAGCTGGCCGTGGCGTACGCGGAGGCGCTGAGCCTGCTCCGCTCGGAGGTGGCACTCGGTGCGGCGGCAGTGTCACCGGCGGATGCCTGGCAGCGGGCCGAGCGGCTGTTCTGCGGCGCGGTCGGTCCGGACGGCGAACGCTGCGTCGACGTGGCCGACCATCCGGGCTTCCACCACGCCCCGGGCCCAGGTGGCCTCGGCTGGGGCGACGGCGACGGCCATGGTTGACCACCAGCCCCGGGTGGCCGATCCGGGGGTGCGCCGGCCGACCGGCCAGCGTGGCCGTGCCGGTGTCCCGACCACGGGCACCGGCACGGCGATCCACCACCGACGGGTCGTCGGGCACTGTCAGTCCAGGTCGAACTCGCCGTCCTGCGCGCCGGCCACGAAGGCGTCCCACTCGGCCTGGGTGAAGACCAGCACGGGCCCGTCCGGCTCGGCCGAGTTGCGCATCCCGATCAGATCGTCGACGAAGGCGACCTCGACGGCGCTGTCGGAGGTGTCCCCCTCGGCCCGCTGCCAGACCGCCCGAGAGAGGTCGAAGTCGCCCTTGGGGTGCTGCGCCATGGTTCTTTCCTCCAGTGCCGAGGGTCGTGTGGTGACCGGGTGCCGATCCCCATCGGGCAGGATAAGCGGATGCCGAGCCTGACCCGTGTAGAGGCGACCGCGCGTGGCGCGGCGATTACCGTCGAGTCCTATCAGGTGGACCTGGACCTGACCGGTGACGGCGACCTGTTCCGCTCCCGCGTCCAGATCCGGTTCCGAGCCACCGCCGGCGCCGCGACCTTCGTCGAGGTCAAGCCCGCCAAACTGCGCGGTGTACGCCTCAACGACAGCGACCTGGACCCCGGCCTGCTCAGCGACAACCGGCTGCCGCTCGACGACCTGGCCGAGGAGAACACGCTCGTCGTCGAGGCCGAGATGGCGTACTCCAGAACGGGGGAGGGGATGCACCGCTTCGTCGACCCGGCCGACGGCGAGACCTACCTCTACGCCCAGTCCTTCCTCGACAACGCGCCGCGCATCTTCGCCGCCTTCGACCAGCCCGACCTCAAGGCCCCGTTCACGCTCTCGGTCACCGCGCCGCCGCAGTGGATCGTCGCAGGCAACGCCGAGCTGGCCGCCAACCCGGCACCCGGGCGCTGGGAGTTCGCCCCGAGCGAGCCCCTGGCCACGTACTTCTTCTCGCTGATCGCCGGGCCGTACCACGTCCGGCGGGCCGAGCACGACGGCGTACCGCTGGGCATCTACTGCCGTCGGTCGCTCGCCGAGCACCTGGACGCCGACGCCGAGGAGATCTTCACCATCACCCGGCAGTGCCTGGACCGGTTCCACCAGCTCTTCACCGAACGCTACCCGTTCGGCAAGTACGACCAGGCGTTCGTGCCCGAGTTCAACGCCGGCGCGATGGAGAACCCGGGCCTGGTCACCTTCCGCGACGACTACGTGTTCCGTTCGGCGGTCACCGACACCCAGCGCGAGCAGCGGGCCGGCACCATCGCCCACGAGATGGCCCACATGTGGTTCGGTGACCTGGTCACCATGCGCTGGTGGGACGACCTGTGGTTGAACGAGTCCTTCGCCGAGTACCTCGGCACCCGGGTCACCGCCGAGGCGACCCGCTTCGATCAGGCCTGGACCACCTTCGCCATGCGGCGCAAGGCCTGGGGTTACGCCGCCGACCAGCGGCCCTCCACCCACCCGATCGCTCCACAGGAGGTCGTCGACGCCGAGGCGGGCCTGCTCAACTTCGACGGCATCTCGTACGCCAAGGGCGCCAGCGTGCTGCGGCAGCTGGTCGCGTGGCTCGGCGACGAGGCATTCCTCGCCGGCCTGAACGCGCACTTCGCCGGACACCGCTTCGGCAACGCCACCCTTGCCGATCTGCTGGCCAGCCTCTCCGCCAGCAGCGGGCGGGACCTGTCCGACTGGGCCGAGCTGTGGTTGCGCCGCCCGCAGGTCAACACGCTGCGTGCCGAGGTCGCCGTCGACGCCGAGGGCCGCTACACCGAGGTGGCAGTGGTGCAGACCGCGCCCGAGTCGTACCCGGTGCTGCGCCCACACCGGATCGGCGTGGGCCGCTACTCGTTGGACGGCACCGGGCGACGCGACGAGGTGGACATCGACCCGGACGCCGACGGGGGCCGCACCCTGCTCGGTGCGTTGACCGGCGAGCCGGCGGCCCGGTTGTTGCTGCTCAACGACGGTGACCTCACCTTCGCGAAGGTACGCCTCGACCCGGCGTCGGCGGACGCCGTCCCGCAGGTGCTGCCCGGTCTGGCCGACCCGCTGGCACGAGCTGTGCTCTGGCGCGAGGCACTGGACGCGGTGACCGACGGCGAACGGCCGGTCAACGGCCTGATCGACCTGATGGCCGCCGCGCTGCCCACCGAGACCGAGGTGATCATCGCGGAGGACGTGCTGACACTCAGCCGGTCCCTGGTCGACCGCTACCTCGACCCGCTGGCCCGCTCCACGGCGCTGGCCAGGGTCGCGGGGACGTGCCAGCGGCTGCTCGACGGCGCGCCGGCCGGTGAGTCGCTGCAGCTCGCCGCCGCACGCGGCTGGATCGCCGCGACCACCGACGCCGATCTGCTCGTCGGTTGGCTCGCCGGCCGGGACGTGCCGGCCGGTCTGAAGGTCGACGCGGAGCTGCGCTGGGCGGTGCTGCGTCGCCTGGTGGTGCTGGGCGCCGCCGGCGAGGCGGAGATCGCCATCGAGGCCGCCGCCGACAACAGCTCCACTGGCGCGGAACGAGCGGCCCACTGCCGGGCGGCCCTGCCCGACCCGGTGACGAAGCAGGCGACCTGGGAGATCATCGTGGGGGACACCGAGCTGTCCGGTCGGCTGCTGGAGGCGATCACCGAGGGGTTCTGGCAACCCGAACAGGCCGACCTGACCGCCGCGTACGTCGATCGGTACTTCGCGGAGATGCCGGCCGCCGCGCACCGCCGTACCCCCTGGACGGCCGACCGGGTTGCCGCCCTGGCGTTCCCCCGCTACGCCGTGGCGCAGCCCACCCGGGAGGCGGCCGCAGCCCTGCTGTCCCGCGACGACCTGACCCCCGGCCTGCGCCGGGCGGTGACCGACGCCGACGACGACCTGCGTCGCGCGCTGGTCGCCCGGACGGCGGTGGCCGCCGCCTCGGCCTGACCGCTGAGCAGCGCGGGCTGACGCCGTGGGGTGGCCGGCGCGGGCTGACCCGGCGCGGGCGGGCCGCTGCGGGGTGGCTGGCCGGCCACCCCGCAGCCACAGCTCAGCGCAGGGTGGGCTCCGCCGTGACCGGCGCGTCCCAGTCGATGACGTAGCGCTGCTCGTCGGCGACGGTCTTCTCCGGGTCCAGCACCGTGCGCACCATCAGCGGCATCAGCAACGGCATCAGCGTCCGCGCGACCGCACCGGGGGCCTTCGCGTGGTTGATCCGGGCCGCGCGGGCCGCGACCTTCTCCACCCGGGTACGACGCAGCCGCACGTACGCGGCGAACGCCGCCTCGACGTCCGGCAGGTCGCGCAGGCAGCGGGCGAGTTGCACAGCGCTCTCGATGGCCAACGACGCACCCTGCCCCGAACTGTTCGACGGTGCGTGCGCCGCGTCGCCGACCAGCACCATCCGGCCCCGATACCAGTGCGGCACGGGCGGCATGATCTGCAATGACCCGACCACCTGGAGATCATCGGCGTTGCTGGTCGCTACCAGCTCCCGGCCCGGGTCGTCGTCGCCGTAGGTGGCGCGCAGCGTGTCCAACCACTGCTCCGCCGGCACAGCCCGGGCCTCGACGAGGCTCATCGGCCGCTGCTGCGGCAAGTTGGCCCCCCAGCGGGTGCCGCCGCCGGGCTCCGGCCAGTACAGGTAGTAGCCGCGCCGACCGAACGCGAACGTCATCGTGCCCGGCTCGGCGTCCACCTCGTGGCGGGCGACCGCCTCGACGCCGAGCAGCCCGGTGAACCGGGGACCGGGCGCGCCCGGGTCGATGAGACCCCGGACCGTGGAGCGGATCCCGTCCGCGCCGACCAGGATGTCCGCGGTCGCCGTGCTGCCGTCCTCGAAACGTGCGGTCACGCCGTCGCCGGTCTGCTCGGCATCGACCAGCCGCTTGCCGTACGCGAACGGCACGCCCTCGGCGAATGCCTGGTCGTGCAGCACCTGGTACAGCTCGGCCCGGTGCACCACGTGCAGCGGTGGCACCCCGGTCAGCGTGGGCATGTCGATGCGGCGGCGGCCGACGGCCAGAGCGCTGCGGTCGATCGGTGTGGCGATCGCCGTCACCGCCTCGTGCGCGCCGACCGTACGCAGAGCCGCCACGCCGTTGGGCGCGAGGGCGAGGGTGCCGCCGATGCCGCTGGCCGTGGTCGGGTACGCCTCGTAGACGGTTGCGGTGATGCCGGCGCGGCGCAGCGCGAGCGCTGTCACCGGCCCGGCGATGCCACCGCCGATGACGATCGCGGTTCGTACCGTGGTCATGCTCTCTCCCTGGGTGTGGTCGGTGCGCGGGCGCGCGGACCTGGTGTGGTCGGTGCGCGTGCGCGCGGACCTGGGAGGGAGCCCGGTTATCCTCGTGGTTGCCGCTTCGGGCCGGGTGCCTTCCCAGGTGTCGGTTCGGGGTCAGGGCCCCGGTGAGGTGTTGGCGCACCTCGCCGGGGCCGCTCTTCAGCCGGTGGCGTCGGCTCTCCGGCTGCCGCTGTCGGGGCGTTCGGAGCTGTCGGGGCTTGCCTCCGGGGTGTGGGTGGTTGGGGTCTCGGGGTTGGCCTTCGGGGTGCTGCTTTTCTCGGCCAACTCGGTCAGCTCGGCCGGCATCTCGCCGGTCTCGTGGAAGGTCCGCCAGGTGTCCAACCCCGGGTAGCTGCCCGAGGTCAGCTCGGCGAGCAGCGCCCGCAGCCAGGCCGCCTCCGCGTCGCGCATGGCGAGGTCGTACTCCGACTCGACCAGGAACAGTCGCGGGATCTCCCGCAGGTGCGCGTCGAGCGCTTCGCGGTCCTGGCGGATCGCGGCCTCCAGCAGATCGAGCCGTTGCCGCAGCAGGGCGGTGGCCTCGTCCGGGTGCAGCGCGGCGAGCACGGACAACCCGGCCCGGAAACGGGGATGCTCCGCCATCGGGGTGGAGACCAGCTCGCGGGCCCAGTCGACCAGCTCCGCCCGCCCCGCGTCGGTGATCCGGTAGACGGTGCGTTCCGGGCGTCGGCCCTCGCGCACGCTCTCCACCGCCTCGATCAGGTGGTGTTTGTCCAGGTTGCCGATCACCGTGTAGAAGGACCCCCACTTGAACTCCATGTCCTGGTCCTTGCCCCAGGCACGCAGTGCGGTGGCGATCTCGTACGGGTGCATCGGCCGTTGGACCAGCGCGGACAGCACGGCCAGCGCCAGCAGATTGCCGACCTTGCGCCGCTTCGGCACGATGACCCCCTCGCTCGTCGACGGTTACTCGTCGACGAATATACGCCGACGGGCGGAATGCTGCGACCCCTACGTGCGGCGCTCTGCGGGCGGGGCATGGCCCGGCAGTTGAGTTGATCATTGCGCTGGGCCGGAACGGTCGGCCATGACGCCCGGCCTACGATCATTGGGTGGAGGAAGATATCCGGCGGATCGGGATCATGGGTGGCACCTTCGACCCGATCCACCACGGGCACCTCGTCGCGGCCAGCGAGGTAGCGGACCGGTTCGGCCTGGACGAGGTGGTCTTCGTGCCCACCGGGCAGCCCTGGCAGAAGGCCGACGAGCCGGTCAGCCCGGCCGAGGACCGGTACCTGATGACCGTGATCGCCACCGCCTCCAACCCTCGCTTCCAGGTCAGCCGGGTCGACATCGACCGCAGCGGGCCGACCTACACCGTCGACACCCTGCGCGACCTGCACGCCGAGTACGGCCCGAAGGTGCAGTTGTTCTTCATCACCGGCGCGGACGCCCTGCAACGCATCCTGTCCTGGAAGGACCTGGACGAGATCTTCGAGCTGGCCCATTTCATCGGCGTGACCCGACCCGGTTTCCCGCTGAGCGACAAGCACCTTCCGGCGGATACTGTCAGCCTGATCCAGGTGCCCGCGATGTCCATCTCGTCGACCGATTGTCGTGCTCGGGTCGCCAGAGGCGAGCCGGTCTGGTATCTGGTGCCCGACGGTGTGGTGCAGTACATCGCCAAGCGAAGCCTCTATCAGCACTGAGCGCACCCGTTATGCCCAGGTTCGTGGCACTAACCGACCAGAACTGGACGATCGGGGTGCCGCCGGGTATGAGACGCTTGGAGGATCGCACGCTTGATCAAAGGAGAACGGTGACGATTTCCGAACGCGCTCACGAGCTGGCTATCGCGGCCGCCCAGGCCGCCGCCGACAAGAAGGCGCAGGACATCACGATCATCGACGTCGGCGACCAGCTCGCCATCACCGACGCGTTCGTGCTCGCCGCTGCCCCCAACGAGCGCCAGGTGCTGGCCATCGTCGACGCCATCGAGGAGAGCCTGCTGGAGCTGCCGGAGAAGGCGAAGCCGGTGCGGCGCGAGGGCGAGCGTGGTGGCCGCTGGGTGCTGCTCGACTACGTCGACATCGTGGTGCACGTCCAGCACACCGAGGAGCGCGAGTTCTACGGGCTCGACCGCCTCTGGAAGGACTGCCCCACCATCCCGTTCGTCGATCGCGACCTGGTCGAGGCCGACGCCAGCGGGTCCGCCACCGCCGAATGACCCGACTGATCGTCTGGCGGCACGGCAACACCGACTGGAACGCCGCCAACCGCGTCCAGGGGCAGACCGACGTACCCCTCAACGAGCTTGGCCGCGACCAGGCCCGCGCCGCCGCCCCGCTGCTCGCGGGGCTGCGGCCCGACGCCATCGTGGCCAGCGACCTGAGCCGCGCCGCCGACACCGCCGCCGCGCTCGCCGCGCTGACGGGTCTACCGGTACGCACCGACGCCCGGCTGCGCGAGCGGCACTTCGGCCAGTGGCAGGGTCTGCACCTCACCGAGGTCGCCGAGCGTTTCCCCGAGGAGTACGCGCGCTGGCGGGCCGGCGACCCCGACCCGGGCGCGGATCTGGAGCCCCTGCACGACCTCGGTGAGCGGGTCGGTGCCGCGCTACAGGAGGCAGCCGACGCGGCCCCGGGCGGCACCGTGGTGATCGCCACTCACGGTGGCGGCTCCCGGCAGGGCATCGGTCACCTGCTCGGTTGGGACACTGCCGTGCTGCGCACCATCGGTTCGCTGGCCAACTGCCACTGGACCGAGCTGCGCCACGACGACGTCCGCGGCTGGCAGTTGCGGGCGCACAACGTCGGCCTGATCACCGCCCCGGTCGCCGTCGACGCGGTCTGAGCACTCGCGCCTCGGCGTTCCCGGCCTCGATCGGCTAGCGTGCCGGGCATGCCCGTCGCGGTTGTCATCGACTCCACCGCCTACCTTCCGTCCGAGCTGGTGCAGGCGCACCGGCTGACCGTCGTGCCGTTGACCGTCGTGCTCAACGGCGCGGAAGGGCTGGAGGGGGTGGAGACCCAGCCGGCCGACGCCACACTGGCGCTGAGCGCCCGCCGGGTCACCGCGACCACCTCCCGCCCGGCACCCGAGCAGTTCGCCCGGACGTACCGCCAACTGCTCGACGCCGGCGCCGACGGGATCGTCTCGGTGCACATCTCCGCCGCGCTGTCCGGCACGGTGGAGGCCGCCCGGCTCGCCGCCGCCGACCTGGACGGCCGGGTCGAGGTCGTGGACAGCCGCTCGGCGGGCATGGGGCTGGGCTTCCCGGCCATCGCCGCCGCCACCGCCGCCGAGGCCGGCGCCGACCTTGCCGCTGTACGCGACGCGGCGCTCGCCGCCATCGCCCGCACCACCGTCTGGTTCTACGTCGACACGCTGGAGTTCCTGCGCCGGGGCGGCCGGATCAACGCGGCCGAAGCGTTGGTCGGCACCGCGCTGTCCGTCAAGCCGATCATGCACATGCCGGACGGGGCGATCGTGCTGCGGGAGAAGGTCCGCACCGCCAGCCGGGGAGTGGCCCGTCTCGTGGACCTGGCCGTCGAGGCGGCCGACGGCGACGACGTGGATCTCGGGGTGCACCACCTGGCCGCGCCGCAACGGGCCGAGGCGTTGCGCGCCGCGTTGACCGAGCGGTTCGGCGGCCGGCTGCACGACACGTACGTCTCCGAGGCGGGTGCCGTCGTCGCCGCGCACGCCGGGCCGGGCCTGGCCTGCGTGGTCGTCCACCGCCGACCGGAGGGCTGAGCCGTGCCCACGTCGTGCGTGGTGACCGGAGGTGGTCGCGGTGTCGGCCG
This sequence comes from Micromonospora noduli, assembly GCF_003264475.1. Lineage (NCBI taxonomy): Bacteria > Bacillati > Actinomycetota > Actinomycetes > Micromonosporales > Micromonosporaceae > Micromonospora > Micromonospora noduli. The sequence goes on from NZ_PYAC01000040.1 coordinate 47,614, forward strand.
GGCCGTGGTGGAACGGTTGCTGGCGACCGGCGCCACCATCGTCGTACTCGAACGCGACGCCGACGCGGTCGACTGGTTGGCCGACCATCCGGCCGCCGATCGGCTCGTCGCGGTGGTCGGCGACGCCGCCGACGAGCAGGTGGCCGAGCGCGCCGCCGAGCTGGCCGACCGCGCCGCGCCGCTGACCGGCTGGGTGAACAACGCAGCGGTGTTCCGCGACGCCACGCTGCACACCGCGTCCGCCGACACGGTGCTGGACCTGATCGGGTTGAACCTGCGCCCGGCCGTGGTGGGCGCCGCGGTCGCCGTCCGCCGCTTCCTGGCCCGCGCCGCCGGCGGCGCGATCGTCAACGTCTCGTCGCACCAGGCCCGCCGACCGGTGTCCGGTGCCCTGCCGTACGCGACGGCGAAGGCCGCAGTGGAAGGGCTGACCCGGGCGCTGGCCGTCGAGTACGGCCGGCACGGCATCCGGGCCAACGCGGTAGCGCTCGGCTCGATCGCCACCGAGCGGCATGCCGAATTCCTCGCCACCCAGGAGCCCACCCAGGCCCAGTGGATCGACGCCGAGCTGACCCGGCTGCACCCGGTGGGCCGCATCGGGCGGGCCGAGGAGGTGGCCGAGGCGGTCGCGTACCTGCTGTCGCCCGCGGCGAGCTTCGTCAACGGGGTGACGCTGCCGGTGGACGGCGGACGGGCCGTACTCGGCCTCGACCCGGAGGCCCGCTGACCGCCGCGTAGCTGCTCCGCGCCGCTGGTGTTAGCCTCCGTGCGCGCCCCAGATGGGCCTACCCCCCGGAGGTTCTGGCTACTTCAGCCACCACGCCGAGATCGACGCGATGTACGCGTCTCTCGTGCGGGATCCGGGGCGTCGGTGCCCTCGGGGCTTCGTCATCTGTTGGCTGGGTGAACGCTGTGGGCCTCCGGTCGGGTCTTCGGATCGACCGGGAAGAAGACGGTACGGATGACAGTCACGTTCAACCACACCATCATCGCCAGCAAGGACAAGAGCGCCTCGGCCGCGTTCTACCGGGAGTTGTTCGAGCTGCCGGAGGCGCCATCGTGGGGGCCGTTCGCCAACGTCCAACTGGACGAGGGTGTGCTGCTCCAGTTCGCCGAGCCGCCGGTGGACATCCAGATGCAGCACTACGCGTTCCTCGTCGACGACGAGTTGTTCGTGCGGTGCCTGGCGTTCGTCGAGGGACGCGGCATCACGTACTGGGCCGACCCGCAGCTGAAGCGGGAGGGGGAGACCAACACCGAGCACGGTGGCCGGGGCTTCTACTTCTTCGACCCTGCCGGCCACGCGATCGAGATCATCACCCGGCCGTACCTGTAGGGGCTGATCGCGGCACACACCGACCTGTGGACGGAGTGCGGCAAGGCCGATCACCGTCGGTCACCTTCGTCGGGGCGGATCCGGCATAAGCGGTATACCTCAGAGGCATATTTATGCCTCTGAGGTATACCGCTCCTTGGCAGTTCGACATGGCGGGCCGGCCGAGCGCGCCCGGCGTTGCGGCCTTGACGTCGCGGCGCTCGGCGTAGCTGCCGTCTGCGCCCATAGCAGATCGAGGCATGATCAGGGCGTTGTCCACAGTGGCGTTGCTTGTCCACAGGACGACGCCGTCTACCTCCACCATCACGGCTGCCGCCATAGCGTCGCGCTGTGTCGCACGACGAGGAGACAGAGGTACGCCAGCGCCTGCGCCGGCTGACGGAGGCGGCTGTCGCACCGCTGCCCCGGCCGGAGGTGCCGCTCGCGGGCGTGCCCCCGTCGTCCCTGGTCCACGCGCAGCCCGCGGACGTACCGTCCTTCCGGCCCGCAGTGCCGCTCGCGGAACCGTCCTCGGACGGCCCTGCGGTCCCGCCCGAGTCGCGGTTGCCCGGCCCGTCGGCGTTCGACCCTGGGCGGCGGGGCGTGCGGGCGTTGGCGGTGGTCGCCGTGGTGGTGGTCGCGGGTGCGGCAGGTTGGGCCTGGCAGGCCCGGCCGCAGTCGGAGCCGGTCGCCCCGCTGGCCAGCGACGCCGCGTCGGCCGCACCGGTGGGTGATCCGAGCGTGTCCAGCTCCGCCGAGCTGGTGGTGGCGGTCGCCGGCAAGGTCCGAAAACCCGGTTTGGTACGCCTGCCGGCCGGGTCCCGTCTCGCCGACGCGGTGCAGGCGGCCGGCGGCGCGCTCCCGGGGGTCGACGTGGCGCTGCTCAACCCCGCCCGCAAGGTCACCGACGGCGAGCTGATCGTGGTCGGGGTGACGCCACCGCCGGTGCCGGGCGGTGCGGCCCGGCCTGCGGCGGGCGGTGCGGCACCCGCCGCCGGGCCGCTGAACCTCAACACCGCGACACTGGCGCAGCTCGACGCGCTGCCCGGGGTCGGGCCGGTGCTCGCCCAACGGATCCTCGCCCATCGCGATCAGCACGGCGGGTTCAAGTCCGTTGGCGACCTGCGCCAGGTCGACGGGATCGGCGACGCACGGTATGAGCAGCTCAAGGATCTGGTGACGGTGTGAGCGGGTTTTCCGTGACCGCTGACCCACCGGCCGGCGGGGCTCAGCCCGGGCCGCCGGCTGGGTCGGCGCAGGCCGCGCCACCGGTTGGCGGGGCCCGGTCGGAGCCGCCGGATCTGCGACTGGCTGGGCTCGCCGTGGCGGCCTGGCTCACGGCGCTCGCCGGCCTGCACCTTGGCAGCCGCGCCACGCTGCTGGTCGCCGGCACGGGGGCCGGTCTGACGGCAATTGGTGCTGCGCATCTGCTCGGCCGCCTCGGCCGTCCCCGAGCCATGGTGCGGCGCTACGGGTGGGTGGCCGTGGCGGTCGGCCTCGGTGTGGTCTGCGGTGGTGCGGCCACCGCCGCCCGGCTCGCCGTTCGCGACGCGCCGGCGATCGGTGCCCTCGCGGAGCAACGCGCTCCGATCACCGCCGACCTGGTCGTCCGGGACGACCCGCGCCCGATCCGGAGCGCCGGGCGGCCGGGGATGCTGCTGGTGTCGTCCGAGCTGGTCCGGCTCACCGGCCCGGACGGTCGACGGATCCACGCGTCGGTGCGGCTGCTCGTCCTGGCGACCGACCCGGCGTGGCGGGGCCTGCTGCCCGGGCAGCGCCTCACCGTCGACGGCCGGCTCGGCGTTCCGCGCGGCGGCGACCTCACCGCGGCGGTACTCAGCACCAACGATCCGCCGGAGCGGCACGGCGCGCCGTCCTGGGCGCAGCGCGCCGCCGGGACGCTGCGTACCGGCCTGCAACGGGCCTGCGCGCCGCTGCCCGACGACCCCGGTGGGCTGCTGCCCGGTCTGGTGGTGGGCGACACCAGCCGACTGCCACCCGCCGTCGAGGCGGACTTCCAGGCCACCGGAATGACCCATCTCAACGCGGTCTCCGGCTCCAACGTGGCGATCGTTGTGGGTGCTGTGCTGTTGCTGGCCCGGTGGTCGCGCGCCGGCCCGTGGCTCGCCGCCGCGCTGTGTGGGGTGGCGCTGGTGGGGTTCGTCATTCTGGTCCGCCCGTCGCCGAGCGTCGTACGGGCCGCCACGATGGGAGCGATCGGGCTCGCCGCGCTCGCTGCCGGTCGACCTCGGGCGGCGCTGCCCGCGCTGGCCGCCGCCGTGACAGTGCTGGTGCTCGTCGACCCCGAGTTGGCCGGGGATCCCGGGTTCGCCCTCTCCGTGCTGGCCACCGGCGGGTTGCTGCTGCTCGCGCCGCGTTGGCGGGACGGATTGCGTCGGCGAGGCGTCCCGCCTGGGCTGGCCGAGGCGCTGGCCGTGCCGGCTGCTGCCCAACTTGCCTGCGGCCCGGTCGTCGCCGGGATCTCCGGGACGGTGAGCCTGGTGGCGGTACCGGCAAACCTGCTGGCGGTGCCGGCCATCGCGCCGGCGACAGTGCTGGGCGTGCTGGCGGCCATGGTGTCGCCGATCTGGCCGGCCGGCGCCGAGTTCGTCGCGTGGCTGGCGAGTTGGCCGGCCTGGTGGCTGGTGCTCATCGCCCGCCAGGGTGCTCGACTGCCAGGTGGCACAGTGCCGTGGCCGGGCGGGGTGCCCGGTGCCCTGCTGCTGACCGGGCTGACCGTCGCGCTGCTGACCGCGGTGCGCCGGCCACTCGTACGCCGGCTGGTGGCGGTCGTTGGGGTCGCCGCCGTGCTGGGTGCTCTGCCGGTTCGGCTGCTGGCCGCTGGCTGGCCGCCCGCCGGTTGGGTGGTGGTGGCCTGCGCGGTGGGGCAGGGCGACGCCCTGGTGCTCCCGGTCGACCCCGGCCGGGCCGTGGTGGTGGACGCCGGGCCGGAACCGGGCGCGGTGGACGGTTGCCTGCGTCGGCTCGGCGTACGGGAGGTGCCCCTGCTGGTGATCAGTCACTTCCACGCGGACCACGTGGGCGGGGTGGCCGGGGTGTTCCGGGGGCGGCGGGTGGGTGCCGTGCTGACGCCGTCGTCCACCGACCCGGAGAACGGTCGGGACCTGGTTCGGGCGGCGGCCATCGGCGGACGGGCCGCGCTGCGGACCACCGTGGCCGGCGCTCGCCACCCCGTGGGCGGGGTCGACCTGCTGGTGCTCGGCCCGCCGTACCCGCTGGCCGGAACCAGGTCCGACCCGAACAACAACTCGCTGGTGCTGCGCGCCACTGTGGCCGGGGTACGAATCCTGTTGGCCGGCGACGCGGAGACCGAGGAGCAGCACGCGATGGTGGCGCGGGCGGCCCCCGGCCAGTTACGGGCGGACGTGTTGAAGGTCGCGCACCACGGGTCGGCGTACCAGGACCAGGGCTTCCTCGACGCGGTGCGGCCGACGGTGGCGCTCGTGCCGGTGGGCACCGGTAACACCTACGGGCACCCGAGTCCGGGGCTGCTCGCCCACCTGGGCAGGAGCGGCGTGCGGGTGCTGCGCACCGACACGGACGGCGACGTGGCGGCGGTCCGAACGGGCGACGGTCTGGCGGTAGCCCGGCGAGGTGTGCCCGCGGGCCGACGGCCTTGAATTTGTCTCCGATTAATCGTCCGCCTTGCGGATTAAACGGGGAATTGACTTGGATGTCTGGATTTGCGCTGTGTGCGGGCTGCGCCGATCAAGCAGCGAATGAGCAGGCACGATCCCGCCGCAGGCCGTGCGAATATGGGCGGCGTGACCCCCGCCAGCCTCGCCCCCATTCTGCTCGTCCTCGGTGACGAGGAACTGCTCGCCACGCGCGCGGTCACCGAAGCTGTCGCGAAGGTTCGCAGTGTCGACCCCGAGGTGGACGTCCGCGAGTACCAGGCCAGTGCGCTCACCGTCGGCGAGATCGCCGAGATGCTCAGCCCCTCGCTGTTCGGCGGTCGGCGGCTGCTGATCCTGCGTTCCGGCCAGGACGCCCGCAAGGACCTGGTCACCGCGCTGTTGGCGTACGCGAAGAATCCCGACCCGGAGGTCCAGCTGCTGGTGCTGCACCTGGGCGGTGCCAAGGGCAAGGCGTTCGCCGACGGTCTGCGGGCGGCCGGCGCGACGGTGGTCCCGGCCGCCAAGCTCAAGGGGCACCGCGACCGCGTGGCCTTCGTTCGCGACGAGATCCGCCGAGCCGGCGGAAAGTGCACCGACGACGCCGCCGAGGCGCTCATCGCCGCGGTCGGCAACGACATGCGTGAGCTGGCCGCCGCCTGCTCCCAACTGGTCGCCGACACCGATGGGCGGATCAGCGCCGAGACGGTCTCCCGTTACTACCGGGGCCGGGTCGAGGTGACCGGCTTCACGGTGGCGGACGCCACCATGGTCGGCGACGTGCCGGGGGCGCTTGAGGCGCTGCGCTGGGCCCTGCACGTCGGGGTCGACCCGGTGCCCATCGCCGACGCCCTGGCCGACGGGGTGCGCACTGTGGCCCGGGTGGCGTCGGCCGGGCGAGGTAGTCCGTACCAGCTCGCCAGCAGCCTCGGAATGCCCGCCTGGAAGATCGAGCGGGCGCAGCGGCAGGGGCGGGGCTGGACGCCGGAGGGCCTGGTCCGGGCCATGCAGGTCGCTGCCGAGTGCAACGCGGCCGTCAAGGGCGGCTCCGACGACCGGGCGTACGCCCTGGAGCGTGCGGTCTTCTCGGTCGCGGCGGCCCGGCAGGGCAGCACCAGGTGACGGGGGCGAACCGCCCGGCGTGGGCCATCATTCCCGTGGACGAGGAGCGTTACCGGCCGCTCTACGCCCGGCTCCTCGGCCTGCGGTTCGTCAACCCCGGCGGCGTGCTGTGCTTTCTCTTCTTCGAGGGTGCCATCGCCCTGGCGGTGCTGCTCGCCCTCGCCGAGTTGGTCAGCTGGTGGGCGGTGCTGGTGCTGCCGGTCGTGGTGGCCGCCATGGTGAAGCTCAACGACATGGTGGCCGCGATCGTGGTCCGCTCCGCCGCGCTCGTGCCCGAGCAGGAACGGGACCGGTTTCGCCGGCAGATGGAACCGGTGGTCGGCCGAGCCCGGGTGGAGTGGGTCTCGCACAGCGTTACCGGCGTGGTGATCACCGCCGACCAGGTGCCACCGCCCCGGCGGGCCAACCCGTCGGACTGAGCGCCGACCCCGTGGGGGCCCACGCACCGAACAGCCGGTCCGGATGAACACGGCCGGCCTCTGGACACACGGAAACCCCGGGCCTGGGGCCCGGGGTTTTCCGAATCAGTCTGACGGTGAAGTCGTCAGGCGGAGAGCGACACCACGCGCTTCGCGATCGCGGACTTGCGGTTCGCGGCCTGGTTGGAGTGGATCACGCCCTTGCTGACGGCCTTGTCCAGCTTGCGCGAGGCGTCCAGCATGAGCGCGGTCGCCTTCTCGACGTCACCGGCCTCGGCAGCCTCGTGGAACTTCCGGACGGCGGTCTTCAGCGACGACTTGACCGACTTGTTGCGCAGCCGGGCCTTCTCGTTCTGCCGGTTGCGCTTGATCTGGGACTTGATGTTCGCCACGCGACAGCCTCGTCTTGATAGCTCGGGTTGGTCAGCTTATTGCGCGTGATGACGAACGTGCGTCATCGCTGCGCGAAGAGCCAGGTTACCAGGTCGCCGGGGCCGAGCCAAAACGGCTCGGCCTTCGCGCGGACGGACCCGGCCCGTCGGGGACCAGGTTACGCCCTCGAACACGGCGGCGGCTCACCGCCAGCGCGACGGCAGGCCGGTCCGCCGCACCGCCAGCCCGGCCCGCGTCACCGCCAGCCCGCCCCAGGTCAGCCCGCGTTACCGCCAGCGCGCCCCAGACCGGCCCGCGTCACCGCCAGCCCTGGCGGTGGGCCAGCCAGTCGAGCGACTGCTCGCCGCTCCACCGCTGGTGGGCGGGCAGGTGCGGCGAGGCCGTCGGCGGTGCCGCCGCAGCGCCGGTGAGGTAGTAGCCGGCCAACGCGGCCAGGGTCGCGTCCAGCGCGTCCGGGGGCGCGCCGGCGGTGGCGGGGTGCGCGGCGAAGAGCCGGTCCGCGTCCAGCCCGCTGGCGTACGCGGTGAGCAGCAGGCCGGCCAGGTCGAACCAGGCGGGCCCGGAGCAGACCCAGGTCCAGTCGCAGAACCAGGCTCGGCCGTCCGAGTCGATCAGCACGTTGTCGACCCGCAGGTCGCCGTGGATCAGGCCGGTCGCGCTGGCGGCGTACCGGGGTAGGAGGGATTCCAACTCCACCAGCTCGGGCAGCCGGCCCAGCAGTGGCGCGGGCAGTGGTGGGGTCGGCTCCCGACCGGCGGCGACCTCCTCCCACCAGAGGATGTCCGACCGGGCAAGGTCGGCCAGGTGCGGCAGACCGAGCGCGGTCAGCTCGGCCGGCGGGTCGGCCAGGGCCGCGGCGATCTGCGCGTACCCGGCGAGGGTGGCGTCCAGCTCGGCGGGCACCCAGGGCAGGCGTGGGGTGTGCCCGTCGACGGCGTCGGTGCAGAGCACGAACCAGCCGGCCGCGGAGAGGGTCCACCGGGGGCGGGGCGCCGGCAGGTCGGCCGGCAGCCGGTCGAGGATCGCGGCCTCTCGGGCGTACCAGTCGACCAGATGCGGTTGCTCGGCGGCGGGTGCGGCCTTGACGAAGGCCCGACCTCCGTCGGCGGTGTCGAGCACGGCGGCGAAGCCGCGGGTGAAGCCCGCGCCCGCGATCCGGGCGGTGACCACCGGCGCGCCGAGCCGTTCGGCGACCGCGGTCCGCAGCGCCGCCGGTAACGCCGGCCACGACGGGCGTAGGGCGCTCGCGTGGTACGGCACCGGCGGCAGCAGGGGAGGGGACATCCCACCATGCTGCCCCGGGGTACGTGCGCGACGCACGACGACACTGCCAGACTGCCAAGCCATGAGGACCGAGGACTTCTGGCAGCTGATCGACGAGGCGCGGGCCGGCGGCGGGGGTGAGCCCGGCCCGGTCGCCGCACGGGCCGTGGCGTTGCTCGCCGAGCGCGACCCGGAGGACATCATCGGGTACGCGCGGCACCAGACGCGGGTGCTGGCCGCCTCGCACAAGGCGGATCTGTGGGGTGCGGCGTACCTGATCAACGGTGGCGCCTCGGCCGACGGCTTCGAACACTTCCGGGGCTGGCTGATGACCCAGGGTCGGGCCGTCTTCGCCCGCGCGGTCGCCGAACCGGACTCGCTGGCCGAACTGCCCCAGGTGCGGGCGGCCTCGCTCAGCGGCGAGGAGTTCTCCGCCGAGCAGATGCTCTCGGTGCCCTGGGACGCGTACCGCAAGGCCACCGCGACCGAACTGCCGGCGGACCGCGACCCGGTGCGGACGCCGGATCTCAACGACTTCTGGGACTTCGACGACGAGGACGAGGCGCGTCGCCGGCTGCCCCGACTGGCCGCGCTCTTCGTCGAGCCGCCGATGGAGTGAGAGGTCCTCGGGCCGTTCCATCGCCCGCGCAGTGGGCGCACCCCGGCGGCGTGGGAACATAGAGGGGGTCGGCGGCGCGCCGGCCTGTTCACGTCAGCCGACCAGAACGGACCGCTGTGCCACCGAAGCTCGATCCCGGCGCGAACGCCCCTGGTTCCACCGACCCCGGTCGCATCCGGAACTTCGGCATCATCGCCCACATCGACCACGGGAAGTCGACCCTGGCCGACCGGATGTTGCAGCTCACCGGTGTGGTCGACCCCCGGCAGATGCGCGCCCAGTACCTGGACCGGATGGACATCGAGCGCGAGCGTGGCATCACGATCAAGAGCCAGGCCGTTCGCATGCCGTGGACCATCCGTGAGGGTGAGCGGGCTGGCGAGCACGCGGTGCTCAACATGATCGACACCCCGGGGCACGTGGACTTCACCTACGAGGTGTCCCGGTCGCTGGCCGCCTGCGAGGGTGCCGTGCTGCTGGTCGACGCCGCGCAGGGCATCGAGGCGCAGACCCTGGCCAACCTCTACCTGGCTCTCGAGAACGACCTGCGCATCATCCCGGTGCTCAACAAGATCGACCTGCCGGCCGCGCAGCCGGAGAAGTACGCCGAGGAGCTGGCCCACCTGATCGGCGGTGACCCCGCCGACTGCATCCGGGTCTCCGGCAAGACCGGCGAGGGCGTTCCGTACCTGCTCGACGAGATCGTCCGGCAGTTCATCCCGCCGGTCGGTGACGCCGTGGCGCCCGCCCGGGCGATGATCTTCGATTCGGTGTACGACGTCTACCGCGGTGTCGTCACGTACGTCCGGGTCATCGACGGCCGGATCAGCGCCCGCGACCGGATCAAGATGATGTCCACCGGCGCGGTGCACGAGCTGCTGGAGATCGGTGTCATCTCACCCGAGATGGTCAAGGCCGAGGCGCTCGGCGTCGGCGAGGTCGGCTACCTGATCACCGGTGTGAAGGACGTCCGGCAGTCCCGGGTCGGTGACACGGTCACCATCAACAGCCGGCCGGCGGCCGAGGCGTTGGGTGGCTACAAGGACCCGAAGCCGATGGTCTATTCCGGCCTCTACCCGATCGACGGATCCGACTACCCCAACCTGCGCGAGGCACTGGACAAGCTCAAGCTCAACGACGCCGCCCTGGACTACGAGCCGGAGACCTCCGGCGCGCTCGGGTTCGGCTTCCGCTGCGGCTTCCTCGGCCTGCTCCACCTGGAGATCATCCGGGAGCGGCTGGAGCGCGAGTACAACCTCGACCTGATCTCCACCGCGCCCAACGTCGTCTACCGGGCGATCACGGACGACGGCGAGGAGATCGTCGTCACCAACCCGAGCGAGTACCCCACCGGCAAGATCGCCGAGGTGTACGAGCCGGTGGTCCGGGCCACAGTACTGACGCCCAACGACTACGTGGGCGCCGTCATGGAGCTCTGCCAGGGTCGGCGCGGCACCCTGCTCGGCATGGACTACCTCTCCGCCGACCGGGTGGAGCTGCGCTACACGCTGCCCCTGGCGGAGATCATCTACGACTTCTTCGACCAGTTGAAGAGCCGTACCAAGGGCTACGCCTCACTCGACTACGAGCCCTCCGGCGAGCAGGCGTCCGACCTGGTGAAGGTCGACATCCTGCTGCACGGCGAGCCGGTGGACGCGTTCAGCGCCATCGTGCACAAGGACAAGGCGTACAACTACGGCGTCACCATCGCCGCCAAGCTGCGCACCCTGATCCCGCGCCAGCAGTTCGAGGTACCGATCCAGGCGGCCATCGGCAGCCGGGTCATCGCCCGGGAGACCATCCGGGCGATCCGCAAGGACGTGCTCGCCAAGTGCTACGGCGGCGACATCAGCCGTAAGCGCAAGCTGCTGGAGAAGCAGAAGGAAGGCAAGAAGCGGATGAAGATGGTCGGCCGGGTCGAGGTGCCGCAGGAGGCCTTCATCGCCGCCCTCTCCTCCGACTCCGGCGACGGCAAGGCCGCCGGCAAGAAGTAGTTCGCGCCGCCGTACGCGCCCGGGTGCCATCCGCACCCGGGCGCGTCGCGTTTCCGGACGCCTCGAGTGCCCCGTTGCGGGGATTGTGACCACCGGGTGCCGAAAATTTTTTGTCGCTGTTGTGGGGCCGATGGATCGACGAAGTGGGCTCCTACCTGTGTGGACGTACTCACGTGTCAACCGACGCACCGCCGGAACATTGACGGCTGGCGTTGTCGATTGAGGTGAGTCGGTTTGGGCTTTCGGTGGGTCGGGCACTTAGCCGTCACGACAGGAAGCACACAACTCGTGTGTCAGACATTCTTTGAAGGAGGGCGACCGTGGAGTTCACCGTGTGGGGCATCATCACTGCGATCGTTGTCGGTCTCATCGTCGGCGCGCTCGGCCGGCTGGTCGTCCCGGGCCGGCAGAACATGCCGATCTGGCTGCACATGCTGATCGGTATCGGCGCGGCCCTGCTGGGCACCGTCCTGGCGCGGGCCATCGGCATCGCGACCGAGACGAGCGGTATCGACTGGGGCGAGCTGCTGGTGCAGGTCGTGGTGGCCGCGATCGCTGTCGCGCTGGTGGCCGGTGTGGGTGGCCGCCGCCGCGTGACCCGGTAACACCACCACAGCATCAACTCGTACCACCGCGACACCTCCGATGGGCGCCCGGCCGGCAGGCCGGGCGCCCATCGGCGTTCTGCCTGCCGCAACGGACGTCGCCGCCTCCTGCTCGCCGCCTCCTGCTCGCCGCCTCCTGCTCGCCGCCTCCTGCTCGACGTCTCCGGCGGGGCTGGATCGCGGTGATCGACTCGGTTTTGGTGATGTCGCGGTGTCCCGGTGGGTCCAATACCGCGGATTCAATGATCTCGTGTTGATCATGCCCGGTGGCCCGGTGGCCCGGTGGCCCGGTGGCCCGGTGGCCCGGTGGCCCGGTGGCCCGGTGGCGGCCCGGCGGCCGGGGTGGCCGGGGTGGCCTGAGGGGCTGGTGGGACCGCTGTGGAACCTGTTCCTGTCGACCAAGTCGTGATCGTTTGGTGATTGAAGTCGGTTTGGATTTTCGGTGGGTAGGGCAATTAACGGTCACGACAGGAAGCACACGCACCGTGTGTCAGACATTCTTGAAGGAGGGTGGCCGTGGAGCTCACCGTGTGGGGCATCATCACTGCGATCGTTGTTGGTCTCATCGTCGGCGCGCTCGGCCGCCTGGTCGTCCCGGGCCGGCAGAACATGCCGATCTGGCTGCACCTGCTGATCGGTGTCGGTGCCGCGCTGCTGGGCACCGTCCTGGCGCGGGCCATCGGCATCGCGACCGAGACGAGCGGTATCGACTGGGCCGAGCTGCTGGTGCAGGTCGTGGTGGCCGCGATCGCTGTCGCGCTGGTGGCCGGTGTGGGTCGCCGCCGCAGCGTCACCCGATAACGACCCGGCATCATCTGGCGACACAGCACCACTGGTAGGACAGCACGACTGGAAAGAGCGCCCGGCCGAGAGCCGGGCGCTCTTTCGTGTTGGAAGGCCCAACTTTGGCCGGATGTTGGAGTGCCGGTCGTCGGGCCGCTGCGGTACGGTCGCCACGCTTCGGCCAGTCCTGCCCACTGTCGTAAAGGAATTCTCCGTACTAGGGTGCGGCGGAGAAGGTTAGTTCCAGGCGGCGCGAGGGGAGAAGTGGCGTGAACAGGTGGAAGCGGCTGGCCCCGGTCACCGCCATGGTGGCCTCGGCCGCGATGGTGCTGACCGGCTGTGGAGGCTCCGACGATGCGGCTGACGACAGCAAGCTCACGGTCTGGATGATGGGCGAGGGCGGGGACGCGCAGAACTCCTTCCTCGACGGGGTCGAGGCCGAGTTCCGCCAGAAGCACCCCGACACCGACGTGGTCGTGCAGTACATCCCCTGGCTGGAGGCGCCCAAGAAGTTCCAGGCGGCGCTCGCCGGCGGGGAAGGGCCGGACATCACCGAGCTGGGCAACACCGAGACTCAGGGTTGGGCCGCCCAGGAGGCGCTCGCCGACGTGAGTGGTCGGATGGGCGGCTGGGCCGACGGCAAGGATCTGCTGCCCGACCTGGTGCGCAACGCGCAGCTCGACGGCAAGCAGTACGGCGTGCCCTGGTACGCCGGTGTGCGAGCGATCTACTACCGCACCGACTGGTTCGCCGAGGCCGGCGTGCAGCCCCCGAAGACCTGGGACGACCTGGTCACGGTGGCCAAGGCCGTGCAGGCGAAGAAGAAGGGCACCTACGGCATCGCCCTGCCCGGCAACTCCGAGCTGCCCTTCTACTCCTTCCTCTGGGGTGCCGGCGGCGAGATCGCCAGCAACCAGGGCGGCACCTGGAAGTCCGGCTACACCACGCCCGAGGCGCAGCGGGCCGTCAAGTTCTGGACCGATCTGGTGACCGTGCACAAGGTTGCCCCGCCGGCGGCGGCGGGCTGGAACGAGATCGACGCGCGCACCCAGTTCGCCACCGGCAAGGCCGCGATGGCCTTCGCCGGTAGCTGGCAGCAGGGCGCCATCAAGAAGGACAACCCCGAGATCGAGAAGGTCTGGGGTACGTTCCCGATCCCCGGCCCGGACGGCAAGGCGGCGCCTGGTTTCGCGGGCGGCTCGGACGTGGCGATCTGGAAGGACAGCGAGCGGCAGGACCTGGCCTGGGACTACCTGACCGTGCTGCTCAACAAGAAGAACGCGCAGAGCTTCGCGAGCAGCCTCGGCTTCTTCCCGGTCTACAAGGACCTGGTCTCCGGTGACGCGTACGCGAACGACAAGGTGATGGCGGCGTTCGCCACCACCATGCAGAACACCAAGCTCACGCCGCTCACCCCGAAGTGGGTGGAGGTCAGCCGGACGAAGACGGTGACCCAGGCGATGAACAGCTCGGTCATGAAGGGTCAGAAGACGGTCGAGAAGGCTACCGCCGATGCGGCCGGTGAGATGGAAGGCATTTTGAACAGCAAGTGAGCTCCCAGACAAAAAGCCCGGAGACGGCCGCCGCGCGGGAGAACCCCGCGCGGCGGCGTCGCCGGGTGGACCGCCTGCCCTACCTGCTGCTCCTGCCCGCCCTGCTGATCATCGGGGTGCTGCTGCTCTGGCCGCTCGGCCAGGTGGTGGTGATGTCCTTCTACCGGCTGAACAGCGTCCGGCAGCTGCGCGGCGATCGGGAGTGGCCGTGGGTGGGGTTCGGCAACTACGTCGACATCCTCTCCGACCCGTTCTTCCTGACCGTGCTGCGCAACACGGTTCTGTTCGCCGCGGCCAACGTGCTGCTCACCATGGTGCTCGGCACGCTCGTGGGGCTGCTGCTCAACCGGCTCGGTCGCAAGATGGCGACATTCGTGGCCAGCTGCGTGATGCTCGCCTGGGCCACGCCGGCGCTGACCGGCACCATCGTCTGGAAGTGGATCTTCGACGACACGAGTGGCCTGGTCACCTGGCTGTTCAACGCGTTGCCGGACGGGCTCTCGAACAGCCTGTTCGGGCGCAGCGACTGGACCGGCTACGGCTGGTTCAACTCGCCGCTGCTCTTCTTCGCCATCCTCACCCTGGTGGTGGTCTGGCACTCGTTCCCGTTCATCGCGGTGAGCGTGCTGGCCGGTCTCAAGAGCGTGCCGAGTGAGCTGCACGAGGCGGCCCGGGTGGACGGCGCCAGCCCGTGGCGGGTCTTCTGGAAGATCACCTTCCCGTTGCTGCGCCCGGTCTTCGGGATCCTGATCGTGCTCTCCACGATCTGGGACTTCAAGGTCTTCACTCAGCAGTTCGTACTGGCCGGCGGCACCCAGGACCGGCCGACGTTCATGCTCGCCATCTACTCGTACGCCGAAGCCTTCTCCCCGCCGCCCAAGTACGGGCTCGGCGCGGCCATCGCGGTGATCCTCACGCTGATCCTGCTCGTGGTCACCGGCTTCTACGTACGGATGGTGCTCAGGCAGGAGGACGAATCGTGAAGAAGATCGCCCTCAACGGCGCCGGGCTGCTGGTCGCGCTCTTCGCGGCGTTCCCGGTCTACTGGATGATCTCCACCTCGCTGAAGCCGAGCAGCGAGATCTTCTCGGCCACCCCGCAGCCGGTGCCGACGCATCCGACGTTGGCGCACTACCGGGAGATCCTGACCGGCAATCTGATCCCCGGCGTCAGCTTCCTCGACTTCTTCCTCAACAGCGCGCTGGTAGCCGTCTCCACTGTGGTGCTCAGCGGTCTGGTGGCGTTGCTCGCCGCGACCGCGGTGGCCCGGTTCCGCTTCAAGCTGCGGACCAGCTTCCTGATCATGCTGCTGGTGGTGCAGATGATCCCGCTGGAGGCGTTGGTCATCCCGCTGTTCCTGATGATCCAGCGGCTCGGGCTCTACAACACCCTGCCCAGCCTGATCCTCACGTACCTCGGTTTCTCGCTGCCGTTCGCGGTCTGGATGCTGCGCGGCTTCGTCGCCGCGGTGCCGAAGGAGTTGGAGGAGGCGGCGGCGATCGACGGGGCCAGCCGGGCCCAGATCTTCCGCCGGGTGCTTTTCCCGCTGGTCGCGCCCGGCCTGGTGGCCACCAGCATCTTCTCCTTCATCACGGCGTGGAACGAGCTGATCTTCGCGTTGACGTTCATCAACGACCAGGGCAGCTACACGCTGCCGGTGGCGATGACCTTCTTCTTCGGTCGGGACGACACCAACTGGGGGCCGGTGATGGCCGCGTCCACCCTGTTCACCCTGCCGGTCATCATCTTCTTCCTGCTGGTGCAGCGTCGGATGGTCTCCGGCCTGGTGGCCGGCGCCGTCAAGGGCTGACCCCGCGCCGCGAGGGCCGACGGCGGTCCTGACCCGCGGCCGGGAGGGCTGGCCGGCGTTGGACCGCCAACTAGGCTGGCGGTCATGACGGGCAGGGTGGCAGCGGTGAACCTCGGCATCGTGACCGAGGCGGGGTGGGCCGGCGACGCGAGCGGTCGCAGCGGCATCGACAAGCGGCCGGTCGACGGCCCGGTTTCGGTGCTCACCGGCGGCCTGGCGGGTGACTTCATTGGCGAGCCGGCCCATCACGGTGGCCCGGACCAGGCGGTCTACGCCTACGCGGAGGAGGACGCCGCCTGGTGGGTGGCCGACCTGGGCCGCGCCATACCGCCCGGCGGCTTCGGCGAGAACCTGACCACCTACGCGGTCGACGTGACGGGTGCCGTGATTGGCGAGCAGTGGCAGGTCGGCTCCGCCCTGCTCCAGGTCACCAAGCCGCGCACCCCCTGCACCACCTTCGCCGGGTTCTGGGGCGTACCGGATCTGATCAAGCGGTTCACCGTCCGCGCGTCGCCCGGGGCCTACCTGCGGGTGCTGCGCGAGGGGGAGGTCGGCGCGGGCGACCCGGTCGAGGTGGTGGACCGGCCGGCGCACGGTGTCACCATCGGCGAGGTGTTCCGGGCGAACAGCCTGGAGCCGGAGTTGTTGCCGCGGCTGCTCGACGCCGAGGACCTGCCGGAGCCGATCCGGGAGAAGGCCCGTCGACGCCTCGCCGCCCGGGGCTGACCGCCCGCGACGGCATCCGCCGCGACGCCGCGACGAGCACCGGCGGGCTCGGCGGATCCGGCCCGGAAGAACCCCGATGACGGGCCCAGCGACGGACTTGCCCGTATTGTCCCCACGGAGGGCGTGCGGCGGGGACCGGGTGGAGCGCGATGTCGATGACGACGGACGGCGGTGCCGGGGCGGCGTCACCCTCCGACCCGGGCCTGGAGCGTCCGGCGTTCCTGGAGCTCTTCTTCGACCTCGTCTACGTCTTCGCGCTTGTCACCCTGGCGACGGTACTGGCCGACAACCTGACCTGGACGGGCGTCGTCGGGACGCTGGTGCTGCTGCTCGGGTTCACGATGATCTGGGCGCTGACCGTGTGGACGGCGGACAGCGTCGACCTGACCCGCCCGGCCGGGCAGGGGCAGTTCATCTGGGTGGCGGCGGCCAGCCTGCTGTTGGCCGCGGTCGCGGCCGACGCGTACGGCGATCGCCGGCTGCTCTTCGCGACCACGTACGTGGTCATCCACCTCAGTACCGCGGCCTACTACATCCTGGTCATCTCGCGCAGGAGGCCGCCGCGGCGCAGCATCCGGATCCTGATCTGGGAGGCGGTCGCGGGCGTCGGCTGGATCGGTGGGGCGCTCCTGGGCGGTTCGGGGCAGTTGGCGATCTGGGTGCTCGCCTCCGTCGTCGAGTACGGCTCGGCGGCGTTGGGCTGGCCGGTACCCGGGATCGGCCGCTCACGACCGCGCGACTGGCGGCTGGTCGGCGCCCGGGTAGCCGAGCGTTACCGGCAGTTCGTCATCGTCGCGCTTGGTGTCTCGATCTTCGTGACCGGAACGACCTTCAGCATGAGCGAGTACACGCTGGAGCGAGCCTCGGCTCTACTAGTGGTGTTCACCACCATCGTGTTGATGTGGCGGATCTACATCTACCGCGCCGGTGAGTTGCTGACCGACGCGATCGCCCGATCGTCCAACCCGGCGCTGCTCACCCAGTCCGCCGCGGTCACCCATCTGATCATGGTGGCCGGAATCATCGGCGCGGCGGTCACCAGCCGTCTCGTGGTGAGCCGCCCGTTGGGCGAGACCCCGCCCTCGTGGGCCGCCGTGATCCTCGGCGGACCCGCGTTGTACCTGGTCGGCCGGGGCGTCCTCGACTTCACCGTGTTCGGGCGGATTTCGCGGTCCCGGTTGGCCGGGCTGGTGCTGCTGGCGGGCGTGGCACCGGCCACGCCCCTGCTGCCGCCGGTGCTGCTCGCCCTGCTCGCCATGGCGGTGCTGCTCCTCATCGCCGTGGCGAACCTGGTGAGCACCCGGCGAAACACGCGTACGCCGGCACCACCGATGCTGCGGTGACTCTCTACGACGGCCCTTCATCACGATGGCGCGGCGGCCTCGACCAGGCGTCTGCGCGCGACCAGCCCTTCCCCGACCAGGGTGCCCAGCAGGACCAGGTTCGCCAGCATCAGGGCGGCCAGGGGCGGGAACAGGAGGGTGGCGGGTGCCACCAGGGCACACAACACCGCGATCGCCAGCACCCGGGACCAGAGGGTCCGGCCGGTCACCACGGCATCGAACAGGACGCTGCCGAGCAGGAACAGGACCGGTCCGCCGAGGGTGGCGACCATCAGCTCGACCGGGGCGCGGCCGAACGGCCGGTCGATGACCAGCGAGGTGCTGGTCGAGACCAGGACCACCCCGGCCACCATGACCAGATGGCTGTACGAGGTGGAGGTGCCGGAGCGGACCCGTTCCACAGTTGCGACGCTCGGTGGTGCCAGGATCCGCTGGACCCGCTGGAAGTAGAGCTGGAACAGCAGTACCGCGCTGAGGAACGCGACGGCGCTGGTGGCCACCGCGCCGGCCGTGAATCCGCTGCCGGCCAGCCCCGTGCCGGTGCTCAGGATCAACTCGCCGAGCGCGACGATGAAGATCGCACGGTGCCGCTCGGAGAGGTGCACCCCGGTGAAGATCTGACTGGCCAGCTCGGTACGCCCCAGCCTCGGCGTCGGCCAGCCGACCCGGGCCGAGCCGAGGTCGACCACCACCGCGAGAGACCAGAGCACCAGTCGGGCGGTCTCCTCCACGAACACCCCGGCCACCCAGGGCATCACTGTGATGCCGAACCAGAAGAACACCCGGATGCTTCTTGCCTGGATCGGCCGGTTCACCCGGGTGCCGGGGATCAGGACGGCGTCGCGGACCAGGTGAATGGCGAAGTAGGCCGCGACGAAGAGCCACCCGTACCGACCGAAGGCGTACGGGGTCGCGATCGCCATCAGCAGGGTGCCGAGCATGACCAGCAGGGTGGTCGCCTGGATGATCGGCAGTCGGGGGTTGAACAGGTCGGTGAGCCACGCGGTCAGCACCCAGACCCACCAGGCGGCCAGCAGCAGGACGGCGGTCTGCGCCGCGCCCCGGACGGTGAGGTTCTCAGCCAGGCTGGCAGCGAGCCGGGAGAACATGAAGATGTAGACGAGATCGAAGAAGAGTTCCAGGAAGGTCGGGTATTCCGGCTCGCCGCGGCGGCGGAGGATCCGGGGGAGCGGAGCGGATGTCACTGCGCTGCCTCCTGTGCCACCCCACGCCCTGGCGCCGCGCCCCGACCTGCGCACCCGCCACGCTACCGACAGTGCGGTCTCCGGTGGTCGGGAACGGGCTGGGCCGGAGCGGTCGGGTCCGCAGACGCGGAACGGCCCCCTGCCAACGCTGAGCGTCGGCAGGGGGCCGTCCTACGAGCAGTGGGTCAGCGGAGCCAGGGAATGTTGCGGTCGAGCAGACCGCGCTCCTTGAGCTCCTTGCGCAGCGGGATCTCGTCGTCGACGTACCCGTCCCAGTTGATGCCCCAGTAGTTGGCGGTGTGGGTGCCCTCACCGATCAGCTGGCGCTGCACGGGGGTGCGGTTGCGGTACCACTCGCCGTTCACGTCGGGGTGCAGCTCGTCCAGCGGACGGATCCACCGGTAGGTGTAGCCGACGAAGAGCATCTTGCGGGTGATGGTCGACAGGTTCGTCGACCGCGAGTGCCACTGCCGGCGGTCGAAGATGAAGGCGTCGCCCGGGTTGGCGGTGATCTCCACCGTGCCCTCCGGGTCGGGGTTCTGCACGGTGAGGTCCGCCGGCCGGGGCAGCGAGTTCTTCAGGTGGCTGCCCGGGATGACCTTGGTGGCGCCGCGGCCGGTCTCGGAGAGGTCCGACAGCACGTACGCGACCTTCAGGGAGAACATCGGCCGAGGCAGGTTCGGGTCCATCGTCTCCGGGTCGGAGTTCTGCCGGTACCCGTCCTGGTGCCAACCCCAGTACGGCTTCTCCGGCTCGGCGGCCGGCGGGGTGACGTCCAGGTGGTTGTGGTGGGTGTAGATGTTCCAGCCGGCCAGCCCCCACATGTACGGGAAGGCGATCGGGTGGGTCAGCAGCTCACCGAAGAGCTCGTCGCGCTCCAGGAAGCCCAGCAGGTGCAGGGTGCCGTCCTTCTTGGTGGTGCCCTTGGCCTGCTCCTCCGCGTAGACGCGGTCGACCGCCGCCTCCAGCGCCGCCCGGTGGTCCTCCGTCAGGACGTTGCGCAGCAGGAGGAAGCCCTGCTCGTGGAACTCCTTGCGGTCAATGTCGCTGATCGGTTCGTAACCGGTCCGGTCGCCGTAATCGAACACCGCGTCGTACCCCTCCCCATGAGGTGAAACCTTTTCTGGCACAGGCCGCCGATCGTAACGCGGCGGCCCAGGCAGCGGGGAGGGTGTGGCGCGGGATTGGGCCAAGGCGGGACCCCACGCAGCGAGAGAAACGCACAGAGTGAGATCCGGGTGATCAATAGTGCGATTCGATGCGTATTGCCCGATTGTGCGGTGACTGCCGGTTAAGAGATCCAGGTCGGTCAACCCTCGTTGAACACTTCGGCGATCACCTGGCCGGCGGGGTTCTGCCGGGCGTCCACACGGCCCCACGAGCCGTCGCGGGCGGTCCACTCCAGGTCGCCGAAGCGGACCCGCTTCACCCCGTGGTCCTGGGCGTGTGAGACCAGCCAGTGCGCGTACCGCCAGCCGTCGCGCTGGTCGCCCGGAGTCACCGCCAACCCGGTCGGGTCGGTCGGGTCGGTGCCCTTGAGCCCCCAGTCCAGCACCAGGTTGCGGGTCAGTTGCGCGGCCGCCGCCGCGCCGTGCATCGCCGGGGTGCGCCCGACCGTGCAGGCGACAGCGCCGCTGGCGTCACCGAGCAGGGCCCGGCTGAGCACCTCGGAGTCGTCGGCCCACTTCTGGTACGCCTCGGGGAACGCCGAGCGCTGCACCCGCTGGGCGGCGTCGGTGACGCGCATCTCCTCCCAGCCGCGCACCTTCTTGAGGGCCGCGTAGAACCGGTTGGCCGCGTAACGCGGGTCGCGGATCTGCGCCGGGGTGCCCCAGCCCTGGCTCGGTCGCTGCTGGAACAGGCCGACCGAGTCGCGGTCGCCGTCGGCGAGGTTGCGCAGCCCGGACTCCTGGTACGCGGTGGCGAGCGCTACCACGACGGCCCGCTCGGGCATTCCGCGCTTCGCGCCGATCGCCGCGATGGTCGCCGCGTTGGCCATCTGGTCGGCGTCCAGCGCGACCCGTCCGTCGGCCTGCACCGTGCACTTCCGTGCCATCAGTGGCAACGTGAGATTGTCGCCGACCTGCCGTACGACGAGCCAGATCGCGATCACGGCGATGAGGATGAGCGCCACTCCACCCGCCACGGTTGCCCGAGTTCGCACCCACACCCCCAGATCGACAGTCTGACAAGCGTACGTCCCCGCTGGCCCTCCGCGGGTCGTCCGAGTGGTTCGGGCCCGGCCTGGCCGACTCCGACCGGTTCGGGGGCGGCTCCGCTGTCGCGTGCCGGTTGGCGACGTTCCCGCTCCGGTGGCGATCTCACCTGCCACGTCGTTCTGTCGCTCGTCCCGGTGCAGGGCTGTCATGAGCGTCACCGGGTAACCGACAACGGGAAGCGATTGATCGGTCAAGGACTTGAGCCAGTTGACATATCAATCCGACCTACCCTCCCATACCCGGGCGTGTTGGTCGTCGATCGAGGGGGAGTTCCATGGGAACGCTCGATGGCAAAGTCGTGCTGATCACCGGCACCGGCGGTGGTCTGGGCCGCGTCGCGGCGCTGACCTTCGCCCGCGAGGGCGCGAAGGTCGTCGGGGCCGACCTCCAGGTCGCCGGTAACGACGAGACTGTCGAACTCGTCCGTCGCGCCGGCGGCGAGATGACCGGCATCGCGCCGGTCGACCTCACCGACCCCGAGCAGGTACGCAAGCTCGTCGACGACGCCGCGGCCACCTACGGCGGGCTCGACGTGGTCTACAACAACGCGGCCGCGCTCCGCTTCGGCCCGATGCCCGACTTCTCCGTGCAGGACTGGCGCTACACCATCACCGGAGAACTCGACATTCCGTACTTCGTGTCGAAGTTCGCCTGGCCGCACCTGGTCCAACGCGGCGGCGGTGTCATCATCAGCGCCGCCTCCATGGCCGGAATGATCGGCGGCCACGTCCCGCCGATGGTCGGTCACACCGCCGCGAACGCCGGCATCATCGGCATGACGCGACAGCTCGCCCTCGAAGGCGCGCCCCACGGCATCCGCGCGGTGGCGGTCAGCCCCGGACCCACCCTCACCCCGGCCAGCGAACGCGACCTCGGTGACAACCAGGAGGCCCGGGACGCCATCACCGCCAAGACGCTCCTCAAGCGCTTCGCGCGCCCCGAGGAGGTCGTGGAACTGGTGGTCTTCCTCGCATCCGACCGGGCGTCGTACATCACCGGGGCGAACTACCCGGTCGACGGCGGCGCGACCGCCTGGTGACCCGACAGTGGGGCGCCGCCGCTCCCGGTGGCGCCCCGACCGTCAGGCGTCGAGAGCGGGCACCCAGCGCGCCGGTCGTTTTTCGCGGAACGCGGTGACCCCCTCGCGCCCCTCGTCGGAGAGGAAGTAGCCGGTCGAGACGGCGGAGAGTCGGGCCAGGTCGGCGCGCAACTCGGCGGTACCCGGTCGGCGCAGCAACTCCTTCGCGCCGGCCAACGCCCCGGGCGCGCCGCGCACCAGCGAGTCGCAGTAGCCCCGTACCGCGTCGTCCAACCCGTCCGCCGGGACCGAGGCCGTCACCAGGCCGATCTCGGCGGCCCGGCGACCGTCGAAGGTGTCGCCGGTCAGGTACAGCTCGGCGGCGGCGCGGGGGTGCAGCCGGGGCAGCACGGTCGCCGAGATCACCGCCGGGATCACCCCGATGCGTACCTCGGTGAACGCGAACGTCGCCTCGTCGGCGCAAACCGCAAGGTCGGCGGCGGCGATCAGGCCCAGCCCACCGGCCCGCGCCGGCCCGCCGACCCGGGCCAGGACCGGCTTCGGGCACTCCCAGAGTGCCGCGAGCACGTCACCCAGCATCCCGGCCGGCACCGTCCCGCTGGCGTACGCCGCGGCGGTCTCCTTCAGGTCCGCCCCGGAGCAGAAGACCGGGCCGGTGTGGTCGAGCACGATCACTCGGACCGCCTCGTCGGCGACCGCGTCCGCCAGCCCGGCCAGCAGTTGGGTCATCAGGCCGGTGGAGAGCGCGTTGCGGTTGTGCGGGCTGTCCAGGGTGAGGGTGGTCACCCCACGGGCCGTGGCGACCCGCACGAGGACGTCGGGAGAGGTCATGCCGGGCACACTAGTGGCCATGCCCGGCGTCCTTCCAGATGGTGAGACCGTCCCCGTCGACGGATCGTTGCCCGCCACCGCCACCGCAGCGGTCGGCGCGCGCGGCTTCGGCGTGTACGTGCACGTGCCGTTCTGCGCCAGCCGCTGCGGATACTGCGACTTCAACACCTACACCGCCGCCGAACTGGGCGGCGGCGCCAGCCGCGAGGGGTACGCGGACACTGTGCTGGCCGAGCTGAAGCTCGCCGCCCGGGTGCTCGGCGACACCCCGCCGCCCCGGGTCGACACCGTCTTCGTCGGCGGCGGCACGCCCACCCTGCTCCCCGCCGACGACCTGGCCCGCATCCTCGACGGCATCGACCGCACCTGGGGGCTGGCCGCCGACGCCGAGGTGACCACCGAGGCCAACCCCGAGTCGGTCACCCCGGAATCGTTGAAACTGCTGCGGGCCGCCGGCTACACCCGGATCTCGTTGGGCATGCAGTCCGCCTCCCCGGGGGTGCTGGCGATCCTGGACCGCAAACACAGCGCCGGCCGGGCCACCGCCGCCGCCCTGGAGGCGCGCGACGCCGGGTTCGAGCACGTCAACCTGGACCTGATCTACGGCACGCCGGGGGAGCGGGCCGAGGACTTCGCCGCCTCGCTGGAACAGGTCGTCGCCGCCGGAGTGGACCACGTCAGCGCGTACGCCCTGATCGTCGAGGACGGCACCCGGCTCGCCGCCCGGATGCGGCGCGGCGAGCTGGCGTACCCCAGTGACGACGTGGCCGCGGACCGCTACCTGGCCGCGGAGGCCGCGCTCGACGCGGCCGGGCTCTCCTGGTACGAGGTCTCCAACTGGGCCCGCACCGAGGAAGCCCGCTGCCGGCACAACCTGCTCTACTGGACCGGCGCGGACTGGTGGGGGCTGGGGCCGGGGGCGCACAGCCACGTCGGTGGGGTGCGCTGGTGGAACGTGAAACACCCCTCGGCGTACGCCCAGCGGTTGGCCGCTGGCGCGTCTCCCGGTCTGGCCCGGGAGGTGCTCACTGTCGACGAGGCGCACATGGAGGACGTGATGCTCCGGCTGCGGCTGGCCAGCGGCCTCCCGCTGGCGGTGCTCGACGCCACCGGCCGGGCCGGCGCCGAGCGGGCGCTGGCCGGCGGCCTGCTGGCCGCCGACGAGTACGCCGCCGGCCGGGCCGTGCTCACAGTGCGCGGGCGGCTGCTCGCCGACGCGGTCGTCCGCGACCTGCTGCCCTGAGTGGCCCACCCCCGGACCGGGACTGCGGTGCTCCGGACCGGCCGGGGGAGCGGCCGGCCCGGTTCACTTGATGAAGTTGGCAGTCATCGGGTAGCGGTACGGGGTGCCCTCGTTGGCCTTGATGCCGGCGATGATCCCGAACAGGATCTGGATCACCACGACGGCGATGCTGGGCAGGAAGAGCAGGCACCAGCTCACGAAGAGCAGCACGAACGCGATGATCGACCAGAGGATCTGGAAGTTCAGGGCGGCCAGGGCGTGTGCCCGGACGGTCGGCGACTGCTGGCCGCGGGCCAGGTAGGCGATGAGCGGGGCGACGAAGCCCAGCGGACCGAAGCTGACCAGCGCGCCGAGAGCGCCGCCGAAATGCGCGACCAGCGCCCAGGTCTTGTCCTCGTTGTTGGCGTAGCCGCCGCCGGGGCCGCCGTAGGCCCCACCGGCCGGGTAACCGCCGGGCGGGGGATAGCCCCCGGGCGGGGGGTAACCGCCTGCCGGAGGGTAGCCGCCTGACGGCGGTTGGTCACCGGTGGGCGGCGGATAGCCACCGGGCGGGGGATAGCCGGCCGGGCCGGGCGCCCCGGACAGTGGTGCGGTGGGCGGCTCGGCCGACGGGGACGGGCCTGGGGAGGTGGGCTCCGGCGGGTAGTTGCCGGGGTCGCCCGACCCGGGAGGGCGAGGAGGTTCAGTCATGGATGTCACGGTAGGGGCCCGTGGCAACGCCGCACCAGAGCGACACCGCCTGGCAGTGCGGGCCGATCGGCCCAACGCCGGTGGCGTGGGCCGCACCGACGGGTGGCCGTTGATCATCGCGTCGGCGGGCCCGCCGACGTAGACTGGCACTCGTTACAGTCGAGTGCCAGGACGGCCCGGCCGGCCCAGAGCGCCGGCGGCCGACGTGCGACAGGAGGTGCGGAGGATGGGTCTCGACGACCGGAAACTAGCCGTGCTCCGCGCCATCGTCGAAGACTACGTCTCCACCCAGGAGCCGGTCGGCAGCAAGGCGCTGGTCGAGCGGCACCAGCTCGGGGTCTCCCCGGCCACGGTCCGAAACGACATGGCCGTGCTGGAGGAGGAGGGCTACATCCGGCAGCCGCACACCAGTGCCGGCCGGGTGCCCACCGACCGCGGCTACCGCCTCTTCGTCGACCGGTTGTCCCGGGTCAAGCCGCTCAGCCCGGCCGAGCGCCGGGCCATCGAGCGCTTCCTGGTCGGCGCGGTCGACCTCGACGACGTGGTGCACCGCACGGTGCGGTTGCTCGCGCAGCTGACCCGGCAGGTCGCCGTCGTGCAGTACCCGAGCCTGGCCCGCTCCTCGGTGCGTCACCTGGAGCTGGTGCCGATCTCCACCACCCGGCTGATGCTCGTCATGATCGCCGACACCGGGCGGGTGGAGCAGCGACTCGTGGAGCTGCCCGGGCCGGTGCCCGCCGACGATGTCACCGACCTGCGCCGACTGATCAACGAGAAGCTCGCCAACGCCCGGCTGTCCGAGACGCCGCCGCTGGTGCAGGCGCTGGTCGAGGAAGCGCCGACCGGGCTGCGTCCGACCATGACCACGCTCGCCACCGTCCTGCTGGAGACGCTTGTCGAGCGGCACGAGGAGCGGATCGCGCTCGCCGGCACCGCGAACCTCACCCGGGGTGGCCTGCTCGACTTCCAGGGCTCCCTGCGGCCGATCCTCGAAGCTCTGGAGGAGGAGGTCGTGCTGCTCAAGCTCATCGGTGAGACCGAGCCGAGCACGACCCGGGTGCTGATCGGCGACGAGAACGAGTTCGACAACCTGCGCGCCGCCTCGGTGGTCAGCACCGGGTACGGCCCGGGTGCCACCATCGTGGGCGGCCTGGGGGTGCTGGGGCCCACCCGGATGGACTACCCCGGCAACATCGCCACGGTGCGCGCCGTGGCACGCTACGTGGGCGAGTTGCTGGCCCAGAACTGATTGGTCAGGGCCGATGCGGCCGGCTGCGGCCGCCGACCGGCGCAACGCGAGACGAACATGAGGACACGGAACGCAGTGGCCAGGGACTACTACGGCATTCTCGGTGTGAGCCGGGAAGCCTCCGATGACGAGATCAAGCGCGCCTACCGCAAGCTGGCACGCCAGTTCCACCCGGACGTCAATCCGGACCCGGAGGCTCAGGAGAAGTTCAAGGACATCAACGCCGCGTACGAGGTCCTCTCGGACGACCGGAAGCGGCAGATCGTCGACCTGGGTGGCGACCCGCTCGCCCCGGGTGGCGGCGGTGCCGGCGGCCCGGGTGGCCCCGGAGGCGCCGGCCCGTTCGTCGGTTTCCAGGACATCATGGACGCGTTCTTCGGCGGTGCCGGAGGTGGGGCCCGTGGCCCACGGCCGCGTACCCGCCCGGGCGCCGACGCGATCCTGCGGCTCGAACTCGACCTGCACGAGACGGCCTTCGGCGTGGAGGCCCCGATCACCGTCGACACGGCGGTGCTCTGCACCACCTGCTCCGGCGCCGGCACGGCCGCCGGCACCCACCTGGCGACCTGCGAGGCGTGCGGCGGTCGGGGCGAGGTGCAGTCGGTGCAGCGCACCTTCCTCGGCCAGGTGGTCTCCGCCCGGCCGTGCACCGTGTGCCAGGGCTACGGCACCACCATCCCGCACCCCTGCCCCACCTGCGCCGGCGACGGCCGGGTGCGGACCCGCCGTTCGCTGACCGTCAAGATCCCGGCCGGCGTCGAGGACGGCATGCGGATCCGGCTGGCCCAGCAGGGCGAGGTGGGCCCCGGCGGCGGCACCGCCGGTGACCTCTACGTGGAGATCCACGAGCGCCCCCACGACGTGTACTCCCGCAAGGGCGACGACCTGCACTGCCGGGTCACAGTGCCGATGACGGCGGCGGCGCTGGGCACCCGGCTGACCATCAAGACGCTGGACAGCGAGGAGACCGTCGACGTCAAGGCCGGCACCCAGCCGGCCAGCACGCTGCGACTACGCGCCCGGGGCGTGCCGCACCTGCGCGGCACCGGCCGAGGCGACCTCTACGTCCACCTCGACGTGCGGACGCCCACCAAGCTCGACCCGGACCAGGAGAAGATGCTGCGCGACTTCGCCAAGACCCGTGGTGAGGAGGTCGCCGAGCTGTCCAAGCAGGGCGGCTTCTTCTCCCGGATGCGCGACGCGTTCAACGGGCACGCCTGAGGTGTCCGCACCGCTGTTCCTGGTCGAGGCGCTGCCCACCGGCGACGCGCTGACCCTGGACGGCCCGGAGGGGCATCACGCCGCCACCGTGCAGCGGTTGCGCGTCGGCGAGGAACTGCTGCTCGCCGACGGCCGGGGTGGCACGGCCGCCGCCGTGGTCACTGCCGTCGGCCGGGGCAGCCTGGAGGTCACCATCACCTCCCGGGGGTACGCGGACGCGCCCGTACCCCGGCTGGTGACAGTGCAGGGCATCGCCAAGGGCGACCGGGGTGAGCTGGCCGTACAGGCGATGACCGAGGTCGGGGTGGACGAGATCGTGCCCTGGGCGGCCTCGCGTTCGGTGACCCAGTGGCGCGGTGACCGGGGCGTACGCGCCCGGGAGAAGTGGGTGGCCACCGCCCGGGAGGCGGCCAAGCAGGCCCGCCGGCCGTGGCTGCCGGTGGTGGCCGGTGCGCCGGACGAGTCCACCGCCACGGTGGCCCGTCGGATCGCCGGTGCCGCCGCCGGGTTCGTGCTGCACGAGGAGGCCGAAGAGCGGCTCACCACCGCCGAGCTGCCCTCCACCGGCGAGATCGTGCTGGTGATCGGCCCGGAGGGTGGCATCGCTCCGGGCGAGTTGACCGCCTTCGCCGAGGCCGGCGGGCGACCCGTACGCCTCGGGCCGGCCGTGCTGCGCACCTCCACCGCCGGCGTGGCGGCCCTCAGCGTGCTCGCCGCCCGCCTCGGCCGCTGGTGACCCGTCGGCGGCCGGCTCGTTTCAGGGCCGGGGAAACACCGGCACCACCTCTTCCTCCGGCCCCAGGTCCAGCCCGGCCGGCCCGATGATCTGCGGGTCCGGTGTGCCGACCACGTCGGCGTCCTTGCCGGTGTAGTCGAAGCGGTGCAGCACGTGCCGCATCGCCTCGAGCCGGGCCCGCTTCTTGTCGTTGCTCTTCACCACCGTCCACGGCGCGTCGGCCGTGTCGGTCCAGAAGAACATCGCCTCCTTGGCCTCGGTGTACTCGTCCCACCGGTCGAGTGAGGCGATGTCCATCGGGGACAGCTTCCACTGCCGGACCGGGTCGACCTGGCGGATCGCGAACCGGGTGCGCTGCTCGTTCTGGGAGACGGAGAACCAGAACTTGACCAGCCGGATGCCTGAGCGCACCAGCATCCGTTCCAGTTCCGGGGCCTGCCGCAGGAACTCCAGGTACTCCTTGCGGCTACAGAAGCCCATCACCCGCTCCACGCCGGCCCGGTTGTACCAGGAACGGTCGAACAGCACGATCTCGCCGGCCGCCGGCAGGTGTGCCAGCCAGCGCTGGAAGTACCACTGGGCGGCTTCCCGCTCGTCCGGCTTGGCGAGCGCCACCACCGACGCGCCACGCGGGTTGAGGTGCTCCATGAAGCGTTTGATGGTTCCGCCCTTGCCGGCCGCGTCCCGGCCCTCGAAGAGGATCACCAGACGCTCACCGGACTCCTTGATCCAGTCCTGGAGTTTCAGCAGCTCGATCTGGAGCAGCCGCTTGTCGCGGTCGTACTCCTCGCGATCCAGTCGCTCCTCGTACGGGTAGTCCTCGCGCCAGGTGTCGACGGGGGTGCCGTCGGGGCGGAGCAGGACAGGGTCGTCGTCGTGGCCATCGGCCACCCGGTAGTCGGCGGTGAGGTCCAGCAGCGCGGAGTCGGCCATGTCGGTGGGACTTACCCTCCCGCGAACCGCCAACCACCTCCCCGGCCGGGTGACCTGCCTGCGGCGTCGACCTCAGCTGCGCAGGTAGGAGGCGCCGTTGAGGTCGACGATCGTGCCGGAGGCCCACTCGGCGTGCGGCGAGGCCAGCCAGTGCACGGCGGCGGCGATCTCCTCCGGTCGGCCCACCCGGTCGAACGGGCTCTGCGCCCGGATGGCCGCGCCCCGCTCGCCGCGCAGGTGCTCGGTGGTCATGTCGGTCGCCACGAAGCCCGGCGCGACGGTGGCGACAGTGATGCCGTACGGCGCGAGCGCCACGGCGAGGGACTGGCCCAGCGCGTTCAGCCCCGCCTTGCTGGCGCCGTACGCCGGCTGCTCCGGCTCGCCACGGAACGCGCCACGGGACGAGACGTTGACGATCCGCCCGCCGCGTTCGCGCATGTGCTGGGCGGCGCACCAGGTGACGTTGCCGGCGCCGGTCAGGTTGGTCTCCAGCACCTGCCGCCAGCGCTGCTGCCACTCCTCGTAGGAGGCGCCGAAGATCGGGTGCGGGTCGTCGCGGTCGCCGTACGTCCCGGCGTTGTTGACCAGCACGTCCAGCCCACCGAGCAGTTCGGCGGCCCGGTCGACCATGACCCGGACCGCGTCCGGATCGGTGAGGTCGGCGCGGACCACCACGTGCCCGGTGCCCGGCAGTTGCGCGCGTAGTTCCTCGGCCGCGTCGGCGGAGTCGCGGTGGTGGATGGCCACCCGGTCGCCGCCGGCCGCGAACGCCTTCGCCACCGCGCGGCCGATCCCGCGCGAGGCCCCGGTCACGAGTACCGCCCGATCCGTCATGCCGGCCATCCTGCCTCAGCCGTGCCGTGCCTGCGAAGGCCGGCGGCGCCTGCTGCGCTGGAGCGCCCCCGGCCCGTTAGTCCTTACACTGCCCCGATGGGATCCGACTGCCTGTTCTGCCGCATCGTCGCCGGGGAGATCCCGGCCACCGTGGTCCGGGAGACCGACACCACGCTCGCCTTCCGCGACATCGACCCGAAGGCGCCGGTGCACGTCCTGGTCATTCCGAAGGAGCACTACGCCGACGTCGCCACGCTCGCCCAGGGTGACCCGGCGCTGGCCGCCGACGTGCTGGCGACGTCCGCCGCCGTGGCCGAGGACGAGGGGCTGCTCGGCGACGGTTTCCGGCTGATGTTCAACACCGGCGCGTACGGCGGGCAGGAGGTCTTCCACGTGCACGCGCACCTGCTCGGCGGTGCACCGCTCGGCCCGATGCTCGCCCGGGACCTGGCGTGAGCGAGCGCAGCGAGCGAACCAGCAGGCTCAGTAGCGTGGCGCCTCGCGCCGGCGCGCAGCGAAGCGGAGCGACGGCGTGAGCGAGCGCGGTCCCGACGGTCGCGGTACTGAGCACCTGGACCGGTTGGTCCGGCGGGTACAGGCCGAAGCCCGGGTGCCGGCGGTGTCGGCGGCGCTGCACCGGGCCGACCGACCGCTCTGGAGCTGCACCGTCGGCGAGACCGGCACCGACAGCCCCCTGGACGCGGGCACCCAGTTCCGGATCGGCTCGATCACCAAGACGTTCACCGCGGTGCTGGTCCTGCGGTGCCGCGACGACGGGCTGCTGGACCTGGACGACCCGGTGGGCCGGCACCTGGACCTCCCGGCGCACGGCGAGCTGACCGTACGCCGGTTGCTGTCGCACACCGGTGGCCTGCAACGCGAGCCGTTCGGCGATGTGTGGGACAGCCTGCGCGCACCGGACGACGACCAACTGGTCGCCGAGCTCGACCGGGCCGAGCGGGTGCTGCCGACCGGCCGGCGGTTCCACTACTCCAACCTGGGCGTGGCCGTACTCGGCCAACTCGTCGCCCGGCTCCGCGGCGGCAGCTGGGCGCAGGCGCTCACCGAGCAGATCCTGACGCCGCTGGGGCTGACCGACACCACGGTGACCCCACGGCCGACGGCGGCCACCGGGTTCCTGGTCGACGCGTACTCCGACGAGGCGCACCCGGAGCCGCCGACCGACTTCGGCGCGGTCGGCCCGGCCGCCCAGCTCTGGAGCACCGCGACCGACATGGCCCGCTGGGCGGCGTTCCTGGCCGACCCGGCGGCGCTGGACCCGGCCGGCGCGGTCCTCGCCCCGGCCACCCTGGACGAGATGCGCTGGCCGGTGACCACCACCGACGAGACGCTGTGGGGCGCGGGCTTCGGGCTCGGGCTGATCCTGATCCCGCAGGGGGAGCGGGTGATGCACGTGGGGCACGACGGGGCGATGCCCGGGTTCCTCGCCGGGGCGTACGGCCGTCGCGGCGGTGACGGCACGCCCAAGGCGATGGGCGCGGCGGTGCTCGGCTCGTCCGGCACGGCAAGCGAACTGTTCGACCTGTCGCACCGGCTGCTCGCCGCGGCGGTCGAGCACGATCCGGCTGAGATCGAGCCCTGGCGACCCGGCGCACCCGCGCCGGCGGCCCTGCGGGGTGCGCTCGGCCGCTGGTGGGGCGAGGGCTCCGAGTACGTCTTCTCCTGGCACGACGGGACCCTGCGGGCGCGCGGGGTCGGTGACCCGGCCGGACGTCTGCCGGCGATCTTCACCCCGCTGCCGGACCAGCCGGACGTGTTCCGGGTGGTCTCCGGTCGGGAGGTCGGTGAGCTGCTGCGGCTGACCCGGGACGAGGCCGGCGCGGTGGTCCGGATGCACTGGGCGACGTACCGGTTCACCCGCCACCAGGAGACCTTCGACCGGTACGACTTCCGGGCCGGGAGTTGATCGCGGCCAGCGGAAATGGGCGCGATGCGCCCCGCGTTGAACCGATACGATGGGTGTAACGTCCGCACGCCAGGCCAGCAGGCCGGCGCCGAGATCGAGAGCAGGTGCGCAGGGCCCTTCGGCCCAACCTATGACCGGCACCCCACCTCCCGGCCCGCCCCGGGTGCAGACCAGGATCACCGTGCCCGACCCGAAGATCATGGTCAATCTGCTCGGCGCAGGCGACGAGATCCTCAGACTCGTCGAACGCTCGGTCACCAGTGACGTGCACGTTCGCGGCAACGAGATCACCATCACCGGTGACCCCGCGGACAACGCCCTCGCCGAGCGGGTCTTCAGCGAGCTCCTCGAACTCATCGAGAAAGGCGAGACCCTGACCACTGACGCCGTCCGGCGTACCGTCGGCATGCTCGAGCAGGGCAGCGCCGAGCGGCCCGCCGAGGTCCTGACACTCAACATCCTCTCCCGGCGCGGGCGCACCATCCGTCCCAAGACGCTCGGGCAGAAGAAGTACGTCGACGCTATCGACACCCACACCATCGTCTTCGGCATCGGCCCGGCGGGCACCGGAAAGACCTACCTGGCGATGGCGAAGGCCGTCCAGGCGTTGCAGGCCAAGCAGGTCAACCGGATCATCCTCACCCGGCCGGCGGTCGAGGCGGGCGAGCGACTGGGCTTCCTGCCCGGCACGCTCAACGAGAAGATCGACCCGTATCTGCGCCCGCTCTACGACGCGCTGCACGACATGCTCGACCCGGAGACCATCCCGAAGCTGATGGCCGCCGGCACGATCGAGGTCGCCCCCCTCGCCTACATGCGGGGTCGGACGCTCAACGACGCGTTCATCATCCTGGACGAGGCGCAGAACACGACGCCCGAGCAGATGAAGATGTTCCTCACCCGACTCGGCTTCAACTCCAAGATCGTCGTGACCGGTGACATCACCCAGGTGGACCTTCCCGGCGGGACGAGCAGCGGCCTGCGGGTGGTTCGGGAGATCCTGGAAAACGTCGATGACGTGCACTTCTCCCAGTTGTCCAGCTCTGACGTGGTCCGCCACCAGCTGGTCGGGGAGATCGTCGACGCGTACGCCCGCTGGGACGCCGAGCGGGAGAACCAGCAGGCGCAGGGCGTTCACGCCGTGCCTGGGCGACCCGCCCAGGGCGGCCGGGCCGCCCGCCGCCGCTAAAGCAGAGGAAAGCAGTTGTCCATCGAGATCGCCAACGAGTCCGGTGTCGACGTCGACACCGACGCCGTGCTCGCCGTCGCCCGGCACGCCCTCGACGAGATGGGGGTCAACCCCCTCGCCGAGCTGTCCGTGCTGCTGGTCGACATCGACTACATGACCGAGCTGAACCACCGCTGGATGGGTGGCGACGGCCCGACCGACGTGCTCGCCTTCCCCATGGACGAGGGCAGCGTCGACCACGGCCCGGGTGAGTCCGCACCGGCCGGCGGCGAGCCCGCCCTGCTCGGCGACATCGTGCTCTGCCCGGAGGTGGCGGCCAAGCAGGCCGCTACCGCCGGGCACGCGCCGGCCGACGAGCTGCACCTGCTCACCGTGCACGGGGTGCTGCACCTGCTCGGCTACGACCACGCCGAGCCGGAGGAGGAGCGGGAGATGTTCGCACTCCAGGCTCGGCTGCTGGCGAGCTGGCGGTCGACCCGCACCCAGTGATGTCCACTCCTCCGTTACTCGCGGCCGGCGCCACCGCCGGCCTTCCCGACTTTCAGCTGATCGTCTTCGCGGCCGGTCTGGTGGTGCTGGCCGGCCTGATCGCGATGACCGAGGCGGCCCTCGCCGCTGTCTCACCGGCCCGAGCTGCCGAACTGGCCCGCGACGGCGTGCGCGGCGCCCGCACCCTCCAGGTCGTGGCCGGCGACGTCGTCCGACACCTCAACCTGCTCCTGCTGTTGCGGCTGCTCGCCGAGCTGACCGCCACCACACTGGTGGCGCTCGTGGCGGTGGACAGCTTCGGCGCCGGCTGGCGGGCCGCGCTGGTGACCGCCGGCGCGATGACAGTGGTCAGCTTCGTGGTGGTGGGCGTGGCCCCGCGCACCATCGGCCGGCAGCACGCCTACGCCGTGGGTCGTGCGGTGGCGCCGCTGGTCCGCTGGCTGGGCCGGGCGCTCAACCCGCTCGCGTCGCTGCTGATCCTGATCGGCAACGCGGTCACCCCGGGGCGCGGCTTCCGGGAAGGTCCGTTCGCCACCCAGGTGGAGCTGCGGGAGCTGGTCGACCTGGCCGAGCAGCGCGGCGTTGTCGAGCACGGCGAACGCCAGATGATCCACTCCGTCTTCGCGCTCGGCGACACCATCGCGCGTGAGGTGATGGTGCCGCGTACCGAGATGGTGTGGATCGAGGAGGGCAAGACGCTCGCGCAGGCGCTGGCGCTCTTCCTGCGCTCCGGTTTCTCCCGCATCCCGGTGATCGGCGAGAGCGTCGACGACGTGCTGGGGGTGCTCTACCTCAAGGACCTGATCCGGCGCTCCCGCGGCGGGGACCCGAGGGCCGAGCAGTTGCCGGTGGCCGAGCTGATGCGCCCGGCGACCTTCGTGCCGGAGTCCAAGCCGGTCGACGACCTGCTGTCCGAGATGCAGGCGGCCCGCAACCACCTGGTCATCGTGGTCGACGAGTACGGCGGCACCGGCGGTCTGGTCACCATCGAGGACATCCTCGAGGAGATCGTCGGTGAGATCACCGACGAGTACGATGTCGAGCGCCCGCCCGTCGAACGTCTGGCGGACTCCTCGGTGCGGGTGACCGCTCGCCTGCCGGTGGAGAATCTCGGCGAGATGTTCGACACCGACCTGCCCACCGACGAGGTGGAGACGGTCGGCGGTCTGCTCGCCCAGTCGCTGGGGCGGGTGCCGATCCCGGGTGCCGAGGCCGAGGTCGCCGGTCTCCGCCTGGTCGCCGAGGGCACCACCGGCCGGCGCAACCGGATCGACACCGTCCTGGTCAGCCGGGTGGAGCCGGGCGATGAGCACGACACCGCGGGGCGCGGCGAGCACGCCGGCCCCGGGGACGACACTGACAACTATCGAGACGATGAGAGGCAACCCGCCGATGCCTGACACACCCGCCGCGCCTGTCGCCCGGCCCACCCCCACAGCGTCGGGCGCGCTGAGCGCCGAGGACGGCAAGCTCGTCGTCCTGGCCCGGGGAGCCCGCGCGAGGGTCGGCGCCGTGGAGGGCGCCGCGGTCCGCGACCAGGACGGCCGGACGTACGCGGCGGCCAGTGTCGCGCTGCCGTCGCTGACGCTCACCGCGTTGCAGTTGGCGGTGGCTTCGGCAGTGGCGGCCGGGGCGAGTCGGCTGGAGGCGGCGGTGGTGGTGACCGAGGCGTCGACGCTGGATGGTGCCGGGCACGCGGCGGTACGGGACCTCGCGGCGGACGCACCGGTCCACGTGGCCGCTCCGGACGGCACTGTCCTCGGCACGGTGACCCAGTGAGCCCGGTGCAGGATCCGGAGGCGCGTCCGTACCGGGCCGGGTTCGGCTGCTTCGTCGGTCGCCCCAACGCCGGCAAGTCGACGCTGACCAACGCCATCGTCGGCACCAAGATCGCCATCACCTCGAACAAGCCGCAGACCACCCGGCACGTCATCCGGGCGGTGCTGCACCGACCGGAGTCGCAGCTGGTCCTCGTCGACACGCCGGGCCTGCACCGCCCTCGTACGCTGCTCGGCGAGCGTCTCAACGACCTGGTCCGGTCCACCTGGACCGAGGTCGACGTGATCGGCCTGTGCATCCCGGCGGACGAGCCGGTCGGGCGCGGTGACCGGTTCATCACCGGCGAGTTGGCCGAGTTGAAGGCGACAGTGCTGGCGGTGGTCACCAAGACCGACCTGGTGGACAAGCGTCGCCTGGCGGAGCAGCTGCTGGCGGTCAGCAAGATGGGGGAGTTCGCCGAGATCGTGCCGGTGAGTGCGGTGTCCGGGCACCAGGTGGACACCCTCGTCGACGTGATGACCAAGTACCTGCCGCCGTCGCCGCAGCTCTACCCGGACGACATGCTCACCGACGACCCCGAGCAGGTGCTGGTCGCCGAACTGATCCGCGAGGCCGCCCTGGAGGGGGTCCGCGACGAGCTGCCGCACTCCATCGCCGTGGTGGTGGAGGAGATGATCCCCGAGGGTCAGGTCATGAAGATCTACGCCGACCTGTACGTGGAGCGGCCCAGCCAGAAGGCCATCGTGCTCGGGCACAAGGCGAGTCGGCTCAAGGAGGTCGGCACCAACGCCCGCAAGCAGATCGAGGAGCTGCTCGGCGGTCGGGTCTACCTCGACCTGCACGTGCGGGTCGCGAAGGATTGGCAGCGCGACCCGAGGCAACTGCGCAAGCTGGGCTTCTGACCCACCTCGTCGGCGGTGCCCGACCGGCGGCACGATCGCCTTCGGTCGGGCAGCCGGGGATGTTCACGCTCGGTTGAGGTAGCTGTCGTTTGGTGCGGGCGCCACGCAGGGTAGGAAAGTTGTGCCCCGCGTCCCCGACCGAGTGCAGGCTGATGCGCAACAGGTACCTCGACCTCCTCCGTGCCCTGGCCATCGTTCGAGTGGTGGTTTACCACGTCACCGGATGGGCGACCCTCACCCTCGTCTTCCCCGCCATGTCGGTGATGTTCGCGCTGGCGGGCTCGCTGATGGCCGCGTCGCTGACCCGGGTCGGACCGGCGGCGGTCGGGCATCGGCTGCGTCGACTGCTGCCGTCGCTGTGGGTGCTCGCGGTGGTCTTCGTGCCGGCCATGCTGTTCAGCGGGTTGTCGGTGAGCCCCGGGGTGCTGCTGTGGCTGTTCCCGGTCGCCGACCCGCCGGCCAATCACTGGGGCGCGCTGGCGCTGAGCGTCATCTGGTACCTGCGCGACTATCTCTGGTTCGTGCTCGCCTCGCCGGTCGCGTTCTGGCTGTTCCGGCGTGCCCCGCTGATGACCCTGCTCGCCCCGTACCTCCTGCTGGTGACGATCGAGGTGGGGATCTACCCGGCGCCGCCGGTGCTGCGCGAGTTCGGGCTCTACTTCGGCGCGTGGCTGCTCGGCTTCGCCCATCACGCCGGGATGCTGCGCCGACTCTCCGGCCGGGTGCTGTACCCGGTGGCGCTCGCCCTCGCCGTTGGCGGCGGCGCCTGGATCGTCGCGCATCCCGGGCCGCGCGGGTACGACCTCAACGACAACCCCCTGGGCAACGCCCTCTGGTCGGCCGCGTTCGTCCTGATCGTGCTGGGCCGGGCACCGGCCGCGGTGGCCTGGCTGAGTCGGAGCCGACTGGCCGACCGGGCGGTGACAGTGCTCAACCGGCGGGCGCTCACCGTCTACCTCTGGCACATGCCGTTCGTGGTGGCGCTCACTCCGCTGGTCGACGTGGTGGGCTGGTCCCACCAGGACCCGGTGGGCCTGGCCGTCCGGGTGCTGCTGGTCTTCGCCCTGGTCGGCCTGGTCACCCTGGCCGTCGGTTGGGTCGAGGACGTCGCCGCCCGCCGCCGCCCGGAGCTGATTCCCGGCGGCCCGGCGCAGTCCGCCGACGCGGCGATCCGGCCGGATGCCGAGGGTGCGGCCCGGCCGGGTGCCGAGGGTGCGGCCCGGCCGGGTACCGAAGCGGCGGGCGGTGCCGGGGCGACCGTCGGACGAGCGGTGGTGCCGGCGCAGCGGACGGCCGGGGCCAACGTCGAGATCAACGCTCGCTGATCGTGAGGTTGCCGCTGTCGGCCGAACCGTCGAGCACCAGGGACGCCGCCGGGTTGTCGGAGACGGTGACGGTCTTGTCGCCGGAGTCGGCGCTGGACCGGACCCGGTAGCTGCCCTGCGGCACCACAAGCGTGACGTCACCGCTGGAGGCGTGGACCCGGGCCGAGGCGGGCTTGTCCAGCTCCACGTTGACATTGCCCGAGCTGGCCTCGGCGTCGACAGTGCCGCCCAGCCGACGTGCGCTGATGTCTCCGGACGAGGCGCGCAGCCGTACCGCCGCGGCGGCCTCACTCACCTCGATGTTGCCGGAACGGGCCTCCACCCCGACCGCACCCGACGCACCGGAGATCCGCACGTCGCCGGAGCTCACCTGTAGGTCCACGGTGCCGACCCGGCTCAGCTCGACGTTGCCAGAGCTGGTCTCGCCCTGCACCGCCACACCCTCCGGCACCGTCACCTCGTAGGAGATGCTGCACCGCGAGCCACAGTCGGTGTCCAGCACCAGCTCGCTGCCCTTGATCTCGTAGCGGGTGTTGTCCGGTTCACCGCCCTGGTAGCGAACCACTCGCTTGATCCGCACCTCGGACGCCGGGCCGGTGCCGCGGACCACCACGTCGCCCGAGCCCCCGGAGACCCGGACCGTGGTGATCCGGACCGCCTCGGTGTTGTCGTAGTCGAGTCGACGGAACGACAGGTTGTCGCACCCGGCGAGCACGATGAGGGTGGTGGCGAGCCCTAGCGCGACGGGAGCGGCGACGCGACGACGGCGGGGGGTGGTGGTCAGGTGCAGTGCCATGACCAGCACGCTACGGCCGGGCACGAGGCGGCCGCATCGGGGTTCATCCGCGCTTGCACCCCGAACCAACCCTGATTTCACACCCCGAGGGAGAATGGCCCGATGGCCGGGTATCGCCGACAGCTCTACCGCGACGACGCGGTGGTGCTGCGTGTGCAGAAGCTCGGCGAATCCGACCGGATCATCACCCTGCTCACCCGCCGGCACGGCCGGCTGCGCGCGGTGGCTCGAGGGATCCGCCGCACCACCAGCAAGTTTGGTGCCCGGCTGGAGCCGTTCGGCCACGTCGACCTCCAGCTCGCCGGTGACCCGAAGGGCAATCACGGCAGCTCTCTGCACACCGTCAGCCAGGTCGAGGGCATCGACCTGTACGGCAAACGGTTCCTGGGCGACTATCCGCGCTACACGGCGGCCAGCGCGATCGCCGAGACCGCCGAGCGGCTGACCCCGGTGGAACGGGAGCCATCGCTGCGGCTGTTCCAGCTCACCATCGGCGCGTTGAAGGCGCTGTCCCGGGGCGAGCACGCCACCACCCTGGTGCTCGACGCGTACCTGCTGCGCGGGATGTCGCTGGCCGGCTGGGCGCCGGCGCTGGTCGCCTGCGCGGTCTGCGGCACGCCCGGCCGGCACCGGGCGTTCTCGGTGCCGGCCGGAGGCGCGGTCTGTCCGGACTGTCGGCCACCCGGGGCGGCTCATCCCGCCCCGGCCACCATCGATCTGATGTCCGCGCTGACCTCCGGCGACTGGGTGATCGCCGACGCCACCGACGCCGCCGTCCGTCGGGAGTGCAGTGGGCTGGTCGCGGCTCACCTGCAGTGGCACCTGGAGCGCGCGCTACGCTCGCTGCCGCTGGTCGACCGGGGTTCCTCGGCGGCCGGCACGGCCCCGCCGCCGGAGGGCACCGGGGCCGTGGTGCTCCGGCCACGTGGCGACGTCGAGGCCGGGGCGGACGGCGCGAACAGGGAGTGACCACGTGATCCGATCGAAGAAGGCCGGCCGGCGCGAGCCGACGCCGCCGGTGCCACACCCGTCCGGGGCCCGCCCTCCGGCGCTGCCCACCGAGGCGGTGCCGAAGCACGTGGCGGTGGTGATGGACGGCAACGGTCGCTGGGCCAAGGACCGCGGGCTGCCCCGCACCAAGGGGCACGAGGCGGGCGAGCACAGCCTCTTCGACACCATCGAGGGCGCCATCGAGATGGGCATCCCGTACCTGTCGGCGTACGCGTTCTCCACCGAGAACTGGCGGCGCTCGCCCGACGAGGTCCGGTTCCTGATGGGGTTCAACCGGGACGTGATCCGTCGCCGCCGGGACCAGCTGGTCGACCTGGGCGTACGGGTGGTGTGGTCGGGCCGGCCCGGTCGGCTGTGGAAGAGCGTCATCTCCGAGTTGCAGACCGCCGAGGAGATGTCCCGCGACAACTCGACGCTGACCCTGCAGTTCTGCGTCAACTACGGCGGGCAGGCCGAGATCGGTGACGCCGCCGCCGCGATCGCGCGGGACGTGGCGGCCGGCCGGCTGGATCCGGCGAAGGTCACCGAGAAGACCGTGGCGAAGTACCTCTACCACCCGGAGATCCCGGAGGTGGACCTGTTCCTGCGCCCCTCCGGGGAGGAGCGGATCTCCAACTTCCTGCTCTGGCAGACCGCGTACGCCGAGTTGGTCTTCCTGGACACGCTCTGGCCCGACTTCGACCGCCGCCACCTCTGGTACGCGTGTGAGTTGTACGCCCAGCGGGACCGACGGTTCGGCGGCGCGCTGCCCAACCCGGTCGCCCCGGTTATCTGAGCCGACGCGCTTACCCGCACGTCACTCTGGGTATCAGAGACGTCAGAAGCCACTGACGGAGGTGAACCCACATGATCCAGAAGCGCGTTGCCCAGTGGGCGGTGATGGCGATCGCGGTGCCGCTGGCCGCTGCCGGTGCCCGCCGGCTCAGCCACACCCTGGAGGCCCGGCGTGGTCCCTCCGGGGCGACCCGGTTGCTGACCAAGGGTGCGGACCTGATCCGTCCGCAGAAGGCCAAGCGCCGCCGCTTCTTCTGACCGACCCCAGGCTGTCCCAGCGCCGCCCGCACCCCCCATGCGGGCGGCGTTGTCGCATTCCCCGCAGTGCCGAGGGCCTGGGCAGGCACCACGGCGACCATCAGGCTGGGCACCGAGCGGGGGTGGTGTGCTCGTTTCGGGGTCCTGCGCAAGGGCGGCGGGTAGGGTCCGGAGGTGGTGGGACGACGGTGGTTGGGGGGCAGATGCGTGATCTCCGCTTTAAGATGATCATGGCGTTGAACGCCGCCGACCTGGGCGACCCGATCTGCGAGCAGGTGGCCGAGATCTGTGCCGAGATCGCCGAGCAGCACTGCGCCGAATTCGGCCACACACCGCAGCTGCGCACCGGTGAGATCGCCGAACTGGCCACCGGCGAGCCGGCCCTGACCTGGGCGCCGTCGACCCCCGACGCCGGGCAGCGTGCCTGGTGACCGCGCCCGCACCCGCTGTCGACATCCGTCGTGCCGATGACCGCTTCGCCACCCGGATCTCCTGGCTGGACTCCAAGCACTCCTTCTCGTTCTCCCGGCACTACGACCCGGCCAACACCCACCACGGCCTGCTGCTGGTCAACAACGACGACGTGGTCCGACCGGGGGCCGGCTTCGAGACCCACCCGCACCAGGACATGGAGATCGTGACCTGGGTGCTGCGCGGCTCCCTGGTGCACCAGGACTCCACCGGGCACTCCGGGGTGATCTACCCGGGTCTGGCCCAGCGGATGAGCGCCGGCACCGGGATCCTGCACTCGGAGAAGAACGACGCCTGGCGGCTCAACAACCAGGAGCCGCACACCGACCCGGTGCACTTCGTGCAGATGTGGGTGCTCCCCGACGAGCAGGGCGTCGACCCCGGCTACGAGCAACTCGAGATCGAGGACGAACTGCTCCGCGGGGGCCTCGTGCCGATCGCCTCCGGGATGGACCGCTACGACGGCGCGTCCGCGATCCGGATCCGCAACCGGTACGCGACCCTGCACGCCGCCCGCCTCGCCCCCGGCGACGAGGTCACCATCCCGGACGCGCCCTACGTGCACCTCTACGTGCCCGACGGCACTGTGACCCTGGAGGGCAGCGGTCCGCTCGGCAGTGGTGACGCCGCCCGGCTCACCATGACCGGTGGCCGGCGGGTGACCACCGACGAACCGGCCGAGATCCTGGTCTGGGAGATGCACGCCACGGTCGCCTGACCGTCACCCGCGCGGCCTACCCCCATGATCTCGCCCGAACATGGATGTAGTGGCCTCCCCACCGGGGGAGACCACTACATCAGGGATCGAGCACGATCACGGCGGCGCGCAGGGCGCCACCCCGGCTACGCCGGCGACTCGGTGCGGTCGGCGGCCCAGGTGGTGTGGAACGAGCCCTCGCGGTCCACCCGCTGGTAGGTGTGCGCGCCGAAGTTGTCCCGCAGACCCTGGATCAGCGCGGCGGGCAGCCGCTCCGCGCGCAACGCGTCGAAGTACGCCAGCGACGACGAGAACGCGGGCGTCGGCACACCCGCCCGGGTCGCGTCGGCCACCACCCGCCGCCAGCTCGGCACGCCAGCGCTGACCGCCTCGGCGAAGTACGGCGCCACCAGCAGCGTCGGCAGGTCCGGCTGCTCGTCGTACGCCTCACGGATCCGGTTGAGGAAGCGGGCCCGGATGATGCAGCCGCCCCGCCAGATCGTTGCGGTGCCGCCCAGGTCGATGTCCCAGTTGTATTCCTGGCTGCCCGCGCGGATGTGGTCGAAGCCCTGCGCGTACGCGACGATCTTGGAGGCGAGCAGCGCCCGGCGGACGTCCTCGACGAAGGTCTCCCGGTCGGTCACCTGCCACTTCTCACCCGCGTCGGGGAACGCCCGGCGGGCCGCCTCGCGCTGGTCGACGTGCCCGGAGAGCGAACGGGCAAAGGTCGCCTCGGCGATCCCGGTGATCGGGATGCCCAGGTCCAGGGCGCTCTGCACGGTCCACCGGCCGGTGCCCTTCTGCTCCGCCCGGTCCTGCACGATGTCCACGAACGACCGGCCGGTCGCCGCGTCGGTGTGCGCGAGCACGTCGGCGGTGATCTCGATGAGGAACGACTCCAGCTCGCCGTTGTTCCACTCCCGGAAGATCTCCGCGATCTCGGCCGGCGTCGCGTCCAGGCCGGCCCGGAGCAGGTCGTACGCCTCGGCGATGAGCTGCATGTCGGCGTACTCGATGCCGTTGTGCACCATCTTGACGAAGTGCCCGGCGCCGTCCGGCCCGACGTGCATGCAGCACGGCACGCCGTCCACCTGGGCGGCGATCTTCTCGAACATCGGCCCGAGCTTCGCGTACGACTCGACGGAGCCGCCCGGCATGATGCTCGGCCCGCGCAGCGCGCCCTCCTCGCCGCCGGAGACGCCGGTGCCGCTGAAGTGCAGCCCCTGCGCCCGCAGCGCCTCCTCGCGGCGACGGGTGTCGGCGAAGTGGGCGTTGCCACAGTCGACGATGATGTCGCCCTCGTCGAGCAGCGGCACCAACTCGTCGATCACCGCGTCGGTGGGCGCGCCGGCCTTCACCATGACGATGACCGCGCGGGGTCGTTCCAGTGACGCCACGAAATCGGCCATCGTCTCGCCCGGCAGAAACGTGCCCTCGTCGCCGTGCTCGGCGACCAGGCTGCGGGTGCGCTCCGGCGAGCGGTTGTGCACTGCCACCGTGAAGCCGTTGCGGGCCAGGTTGCGGGCCACGTTGCGACCCATCACCGCCAGCCCGGTCACACCGATTTGTGCCCTCGCCTGATCAGCCATCCGTGCCGCCACCTCTCGTCACACCACTATCAGCGTTTGGAAACTTACCGTGATGTGAGCCGATGCGGACCAGTGATGGACGTCCCGTTACTGCACGTAATGTGGACGTTGCCGCTGGCGGCTCGGCCTCATTTCGGTAGTCGGTATGCCCCGCGCAGGGAAAGTTGTCGTCATCCCGCGCCGCGCGCGTCAGCCTTCGGCGAGACGGGCTTCGATACGGGCGATCTTCCCGGTCAGCGCGTCGGTGACCCCGGGCCGGACGTCGGCCTTGAGCACCACACTCACCCGGGGCGCCCGCGCGGCGACCACGTCGACCGCCCGCTTCACCACCGCCATCACCTCGTCCCACTCGCCCTCGACGGTGGTGAACATGGCATCGGTCCGGTTGGGCAGGCCGGACGCACGGACCACCCGCACCGCCTCGGCGACCAGGTCACCCACGGAGTCGTCACCGCCGAGCGGGGTGATCGAGAACGCGATCAGCATGTGCCGATCGTGCCAGTAAAAACGGATGCGCGTCGGTCCGGCGGTGGCTACGGTACGAACATGCGTAACTGACGCCCCACTTCCGAGCCGGCCCGCCGTCCCGCGTCGCGGTCCGTGCGCTCCCGGGCGTCCCGCATTCCCTCCCCGCCGTTCGGCGGCGATGGCCCTGCCTGGCCCCGGTGAGCAGTCCCTTCCCCACTCGACCGTCGCGCAACGACGGTCACCAGCCGATCCGACCGACCGCCGCAGCGCGGGACCGGCCGTGCCGGTCGGCATTGAAGGAGGCCCGGATGCCTGCCAGGCGTAACCCGAAGAAGACCCGTATCCCGAGAGCGATGCCGCTCGGCGTCGACCCGGCGGCCGGCCACGGCCCGCTCCCAACCGCTTTCCCCGCCCTCGACCCGGCCCTGCCGGCGGTGCTTGTGGAACCGGGAACGCTGGCCGAGCCGGCGCTGCTGGCGGTGCTTGCCGAGCCGGCGCTTCCGACGGCACTGGCCGAGCCGGCGCTGTTGGCGGTGCTCGCCGAGCCGGCGCTGCCAGCGGCGGTCCTGGACGAGGTGGCGCCGCCGGTCGACGTGCCGACAGCGGTCGATGTTCCGACGGTCGTCGACGTGCCGGCGGTCGTCGATGCGCCGACGATGCGAGATCTGCCGAAGCCGACCGGTCGACCGAAGGCACCGACGGCCGGCCCGCCGCAGGGTGGCGGCAACCGCTCCGGCGGCGGCCGCAGCCAGCAAGCCGGCCAGGCCCGCCGCTACGCCTTCCGCCGCAGCTGACCGAGCCACCCCAGCCCGGCCTGGCCCGGCCCGGCCTGGCCTGGCCCGGCCTGGCCTGGCCCGGCGATCTTGCACTACCTGTCGTCGCATCACCGGCATAACGGGACGAATCAACGACAGAAACCGCAAGATCGGCGAGGGCGGCGCGTGGGCGCTGGGTGGTGACAGCAACATCAGGGATGTAGTGGC
>NZ_PYAC01000041.1:0-304240 GCF_003264475.1 Micromonospora noduli
ATACCCTCTTTCCCTAACCGACGCACTTCCGATCTCGCTCACGCTGCCTCCTACCTGCTGCGTTGACGGCATGGCTCGACCACCGAGCACGAGGAGAACGCTGGACAGAACGGGGATGAGGGACGAACCCGAGCTCCTAATCAGGTCACCACGCCGGCCCGTGCAGGTGCCGAGAGAGGTGCCCCCGCCGACCGGGTCGACGGGTCCACATGAGGGCACGGAGCCAGTTCAAAGTCGGGTCAGGCCCGGCCGGCGGGAGCACCCTCACAGAATCCCCGTCCAAAGTTTCTGTACGTCTTCAAGGCGGCCCGAGACGGGCCGCACCCGCCGCCTGGGCGCGCCTCCGACGCTCCGCTGTCGCTTCACGTCGGCCACGCAGAACGCCCGGCGGCTGGCGCGGAGAGCGGGGAGCCCGGGGGCCGCCGTAGACGGTAGCGGCGAAAGTGGTTGAGGTTCGTGGGCCGGCAGCCGGCCGGGCCGCGCCCGATCGGCGCGGCGCAGGGAAGGGCACGC
Source organism: Micromonospora noduli (assembly GCF_003264475.1). Lineage (NCBI taxonomy): Bacteria > Bacillati > Actinomycetota > Actinomycetes > Micromonosporales > Micromonosporaceae > Micromonospora > Micromonospora noduli. The sequence continues at coordinate 514 of NZ_PYAC01000041.1, forward strand.
CGGGTCCGCGCGGCGGGTCGCGGCGGCGAGCTGGTCGCGGTTACCGCGCCTCCGGCGGGGGCGCAACGACTCCGAGATGGTCGGGGGACCGTCGGCGCGTCGCGGTCCGTGGGTGGTTGCGTAGGGCCATCCCGCCAGCCGTCGACCAGCGTAAGCCGAGCAGAGCACCACCCGACCCGCCAGCGTCTGAACGTGCGTCAAGGCCGCCTTGACGTGGCGGATCGGGCGGCGGCCCGCTCCCCAGGAGGGCGGGTCGGCGGCAGACGGGATGGCAACAGCGCGCGGTTTGTGGCCGTGCCCGGTCCGTGCCCGACGCAAAGGGTCAAGAACGGTGCCAGCCTCGCACAAGACATCGAAAACGTCACGTAGGGTCATTGTAATTCCGCTCGTGACCGCCTACTGGTGACCTTGAGCAACAATCAAGGCACCTTCCAAACTAACGGTGCTCACTGAGTCGGATTGCTCTGCTGTGCGTAGCGGAAAGCAAGCCGTCTGATGGTGGTCTCGCCCTCGGCTGCTGGTAGCCAGCTGGCTTCCGTGTGCGATTCGGTCTCTTCCCACTCGGGGATGTCGGCGGGGTCGTGGCCTCCGATGCCCAGCGACACTTCGCTGTGGCGGGCGCGGAAGTAGAAGAGTTCACCGTTCGGCAGAGAGCCTTCCACCTGCACTGGAGCTGCCGCACAGGTCAGATGCGCCTCCCAGCCCTCACTTTGGAGGGTGGCGATGAGCTGGAGCCAGGATCCCACGTGCTCCTGGTGCCACCGCTGGCGCGCAGTCTCCTGATCCATGACGTTCATGGTGCTACATCGGGACCTGGCTTTGCCCATCGGGGACCGCGGGCTGATTGACTAACTGAGTGACGATCGCGACGGACACACACGGACGTGCGGGGGTGATGTCGGACGGTATTCACTGCTCAGCGCTCGTCCCATGCCAGCTCACGAGATCGTGTTGGTTGCCTGGGGGTCAAGGAGTCAGCCCCAATTATCCGGCGCGCCTTGGTTCGGGACTCGCGGCGGAGCCGAAGCTTGCAAGGTCGTAGCGCTTGCTGCCGCTGGCTCCAGCGTTTTGACGCGAGCTGAACGGCGGAATGATGCGCCTGGGATCAACCTCCGCGACTGGTAACCGAGGAGGGCAACCTGTCGCTCTTTTAAAGTGCGGAAGGAAGACCTAGCATACTTGTTCAATTCGTGCGGATAGCGGATAACCGGCCAATGGTTCGAATGATCGCCAGCTTCCCATTGCTTCATGATCATGTCATACGCTCCCACGTGGGCGCAGAATTCGAGCAGAACCTCAGGCATCTCTGATTCAATTAACAAGTCAGCCTTTTGAATTACTGCATCGCGGGCCCTGCGTACGTTTGGGATAAATGCGGATTGCATCCAAAGCCGCAGTTCGGCCAACTCTTCGTCTGATGGATTACGGTTTTGGCCGTAAGGTGATAACTTGTCGGCGCGAAGGCTGCTCTCCCATGCGTCGAAGAGTCGGCTGTTTGATTCGGTGTAGGCCAGAAGTGGCCCGTAGAGTTCACTCAACTGGCGAGTAATGCGTGCAAGTGTTTCATTACGTCGGGAAAGGTTGAGATTCGTAATGTAGGTCCCTGCGTAGCCGAGCGCCGCTACAGCGATAGCGATGAGTGCAGCTTCCATGCACAGAGCGTAGGCTATGGCAACAAGCCGCCAAACCGCAAAGATCGACCATCCGGATGGTGTCTGCGAGCTAACGCCGCAAGACGGACAGCGGCTGGCAACTCTGGGTCCGCGATGTGCAGCCCCTCGCTCGACGACTAAGACACCTTGGGTGCGGGTTGGGTGACTAATTGGGTGACGACCGGACGCGACAACGACGGACGGCCGTGGACGTTTGTGGACTTCTCGTGCAGCACGGCATGACGAGGTGCAGCTCAAGCATGCAATGGTCGGTCCTTCACACCCAGGGATCGGCTGCCGAACGGCCAGATTCAGCACCAAGATCATGCCGTCCGTAGGCCGTCTAACGTAGGCCGGCAGTGGTAACCGATGACCAACCATTACTAACCCCGGTCTAGGTCAAGGCGTGTCTCGTCCAGTTCGGATGCATATGCCTGGCAGGGGCACCAATGCAACGCCGAGGGGCGCCTGTCGGTTCACACAATTGGGGAGCGTCGGTCGACCGTCACTCTGGTTGGCAGACAACGGCGAGGTCGCATGGCCGCGTGGGGCTACGCCTCGTTTCTGCCAGCGACAGCCGGGCCGAGGTCGGCGGGAAAATGCGAGACCGCCACCGCCACGGCCTCCGCGGCGGTGGCGGTCTCGCCGAGTACCTCACTACGTCCCCAGACCCGGAAGTTCGAGTGCGAACCAAGCGCACCGAGGCTGACCGGGCTGGGTGAGAACGGATATCCCGTGGTGGTGGAGAAGTTCAGGACGGAGTGACTCATGTACGGGTACAGCTGCCGTAGCCTCGGCTCGTCGTAAGCTGCCTCGATCAGCGCCCGGTGGCTCGGCCGATCGGTCTCATCGGCCCTCTGTCGTAGCCACTGCCATTCCGCCGCCACCACTCGCGCCGGGCCCAGCTCGACGACCTCGCCTCGACGAGTCAGCATGACAAATGGCACCGAGCGCCTGATGCCGTGCAATGGCATGCCGGAACGCCAGTTGTGCGCCGCTCGGACGACCTCGACCAGGTCGTCGGTGGTGCCAGCGACCAACTGGATCCCCTGCCCCCATCCTTCGATGCTGAAGCGGCGCTCATCGGTGCTAGCACTAACCGTGAGATCGTCACGAACCGGAGATCCACTCGGGACGCTCGCCCACGTCAGGGGCGAGGACCATTCCGACGTTCGAGCCGATCCGAGTGAGAGACCATGATCAGCGGCGACGGCGTCGAGGGAGGTGGCAAGGCGGCCTGCGGCTACCACCTCGGGGTACAGGTCATCCATGGTGGGTCCGTTGGGCATGCGCGCATTTTGCCGCAACCCGGCGCTGGCGGCCGTCCGTGCGTCTGGGTCTCGATCGACGCGAGCCATCATGCTGAACCGAGACTTGGCGACTCTGGCACGCTGTGCGGATGCGACAGGTCACAGTGCTTGGCAGTTCTGGTGCCTTTCCCGAGCCAGGCCGTGCCTGTAGCGGCTTCGCCGTGGACTGGGACGGCTACCGCTTGGTGCTTGACCTGGGCTACGCCACGCTGCCGCGGATGCTCAGGCACTGGCCTGATGGTGCGCTGGACGCCGTCGTCATCACCCATGAGCACCCGGATCACTGCATCGACCTGCACGGTCTGTTCAGGATGCGGTTCTACGGTCAGCTCGGGGGACCACGGCTGCCGTTGTTCTGCCCGCCCGGCGTGCTCGATCGGCTCAAAGGCCTGGAGCCCGATGTCGACCTGCACTCGGTATTCGATCTGCACCCACTGCCCGGCAGCTACCGGGTCGGGCCGTTCGACCTCACCGGGCTGTCTCTGCCGCACTTCGTGCCCAACGCCGGCATCCGGATTCAGGCCGACGGAATCGTCGTGGCCTACTCCGGGGACACGGGGCCGACTGCCGCGTTGGCCGAGCTGGGCCGTGGCGCCGACCTGTTCATCGTCGAGGCGACGGACTACGAGGGCGAGGGCAGCCGTCCCACCCGTAACCTGATGACGTCCACCGAGGCCGGTCTGTGGGCTCGCCGCGCGGGTGCCCGCCGCCTGATGCTCACCCACTTCTGGCCCGGCAACGACCGGGCGGCCGCGGTGTCCGCCGCGCGGGTGGAGTTCGGTGGTGCGGTGCTGGCGGCTGAGGAAGGGCTCACCCTGATGCTTGGAACACCGGACAGCTGACCTTCCTCTGTCGCACCGTGCACGACTGGCCGTCGAGCGGCCAGCTCAATGACTGTCGAAGCGCAGTCACTCGACGAACGTGCCATCCGCATTCATGATCTCGTCTCGCACCAGCGGTACGAAGGCCGACCAGGTCCCGCCATCCACGGCGACCGACATGCGGATGCGCCCATCGCCGTCATCAAGGGCGTAGCTGACCACGCGGTACCGCTTGCCGTCATCGCCGATGGCGTGGCGGGCATCCTTGTCATCGAGCATCGCGCGCCAGCCGTCGTAGTTGACGCGTCGCCATTCAGCCAGGCGCGCCTCGGCGAGCCCTGCCGCCGACTCGTTCTTCAGCCCCACCTGCTCAGCCTCCCAGCCGCCGTGTGGCCGAAGCTACGGCGGTGGAGGAAGCGTCTGCAAGCTTTGCCGGAAGGCCGGTTCCGGCCACGTGGGCGCGGTCAACAGAACGACGAAGTCCGGCAAAGCGCATGGTGAGGGATCCCCAGTCGGTGCCCGCGAGTCCGGCTCGCTCTCCCAGTCGATGAGGTTGACGGTCACCGCGTAACGGCCGGCGGGCGCCACCACGTGTAGGGCTTTCTCGTCCGGGATTGCTGACACGTCCTCCAGTCCGCTCAGGTAGAGCGACCCGGCTGAGGTGATGAGGTAGGGCTCCGATGCGACGACGAGGCGCGTCCGCTCGCGCGTTGTCAGGTCCGCAGCCTGCTGGGAGTCGCCGACACGGACCACGAACTGGAACGCGGAGTCCCCGAGGTTGATCGGCACGAGCACGCCGACCAGGACGTGCTGGAGGATGTCATCGTCCTTGAGCAACGAGCCTTCCCATGAGTCGTAGTCGACGACCGAGGCGAAGCCCTCCGGGTTCCAGAGCACCTGCATGCCAGCATCAGTCATGACGGGTCCCGTTACCTCGAACATCCGGCCTCCCTGCACGTCGCTGACCATCGCCGGGCCGTCGAGGGCTAGCTAACAGCGACCAGCGACGACCAACGCCCGCGCCGCGGTGACCGTACCCGCCAATGTGCGGACGCTCGTCGACGGTCAGCGGCCCGCCACGCGCAAAGGGCAGCCCGCGTTGGATGTCGAGAACGGCCCAGTGGCTCCGTCCTCGGGGAGGATGCGGTCACTGTGAGCGCACCAGAGCAGGGAGATCCAGCATGGCGATCCAGCGGATGGACAACGTCCTCATCGTTGTCGAGGACCTCGACGCGGTCATCGCGTTCTTCGTCGAACTCGGCATGGAGTTGGAGGGGCGGGGGCCGGTCGAGGGGCGGTGGGTGGAGCGTGTCATCGGGATCGACGACGTCCGGCAGGAGGTCGCGATGCTGCGGACCCCGGACGGCCACGGCAAGGTCGAGCTGGCGATGTTCCACCGACCGACGGCGATCGGCGCGGAACCGAAGAACGCGCCGGCGAACACGCTGGGCATTCGGCGGATCATGTTCGCCGTCGACGACATCGAGGACGTGATCACCCGGTTGCGCGGCCACGGCGCCGAGCTCGTCGGGGAGGTGGAGCGGTACGAGGACGTCTACCGGCTCTGCTACGTCCGCGGCCCCGAGGGCATCATCGTCGGCCTGGCCGAACAGCTCCGCTGACGGCCGCCGTAGTTAGGTCCACCCGCAACTTCAGGGATATAGGGGCCTCGCGGGCGGCGGAGACCACCACATCCCTGAAGTAGCGCGGATCTTGGAGTGCGCAGACCCAGCGCGCAGCGCACAGGAGCAGACGGGCTCAGGAGATCAGGGTGCCGCCGTCCACGGTCACCACGGTGCCGGTGGCGTAGGTCGCCCGCAGGAGGTAGACGAACGCCTCGGCGACCTCCTCGGGCTCGCCCACCCGTCCGAGCGGAAGCGACTCGCTGAGCTGCGCGTACATCTGCTCTCGGGTTTCGGTCGGCAGTGAGTCCCAGAGCGGTGAGCGGATCACGCCGGCCGAGACGGCGTTGACCCGGATCGGGGCGAGTTCGACGGCGAGCGCGCGGACCAGCGCGTCGATCGCCCCTGTGATGCTGGCCGCGACGGACCAGCCGGCGCTGGGCCGGTGGTTGGCGGTGCCGGTGGTGAGGGTGATCGACCCACCGGGGCGCAGGTACGGCAATGCCGCGTTGACCGCCGACAGGGAGCCGAAGTACCGCAGGTCGAAGGCGGTGCGGGCGGCGGCGAGGTCGAGGGCGTCGACGGACATCAGGGCGAGGGGTTCGCCGGCGGTGTAGACGAGGTGGTCAAACGACCCGACATCCTGGAACAGACGGGACACGGCGTCGGGGTTGGTGAGGTTGGCGACGTACCCCTGGGTGGTGGTCGGCAGGGTCGTCAGGGCGCGGTCCACGCTGCGCTGACTGCTGGAGGCGACCACGACCTGGGCGCCCTCGCGGGCGGCACGGGCGGCGGTGGCGAGGCCTATCCCCGAGGTTCCGCCGAGTACGACGACGCGCTGGTCGATGAGGGTCATGATCGTGTCCTTCCGGATCGAGTGGTGGGAACGGTTACCACCGTGCTCCGCCCTGGAGGCCCGCGTCCAAGACCTCTTTCACCTCCTGTGATGCCCATTGAGCATCACCCCAGTCATACCTGACGGGTATCGTGGAACCGCCCGGAGCGGAAACGGATGGGAGCAGGGTGGACGTCGATCTGCGCAAGCTCCGCTACTTCGTGGCGGTCGCGGAGGAGTTGCACTTCGGCCGGGCCGCCGCGCGGCTGCACATCGCCCAGCCGGTCCTGTCGCGCCAGATCCGGGCCTTCGAGCACGAACTGCGCGCCGAGCTCTTCGTCCGGGACCGCCGCTCCACCGTGCTCACCGACGCCGGCCGCCAGCTGCTGACCGACGCCCGTCCGCTGCTCGCCTCGGCCGAGGCCCTGCGACGGCGGGTGCAACGGGCCGCCCACGGCAGGCCGACGTTCACCATCGCGTTCATGCCCGGCGTTCTCGTCACCGCCGAGGCCCGTGCCATCGGCCAGCGGCACCCCGACCTGGCCGTCAACGTGGTCCGTACGTCCTGGGACGACCAGGCCGAGATCGTCCGCGAGGGGCGCGCGGACGTCAGCTACGTGCGGCTCCCGGTGGACCAGCGTGGGCTGCGCCTGCGCCCGCTGTTCACCGAACCCCGCGTCGTCGTCCTGCCCACCGATCACCGCCTGGCCGGCAAGGAGTCGATCGACCTCGCCGAGTTGGTCGAGGAACGGCTCTTGCAGGACCCGGACGCGGTGCCGGAGTGGCGGGACCTACCGAACCGCCGGACGGAGCCCGGCCTCCGCCCTCGGCCCGAGCTGAACTCCGTGGAGGAGAAGCTGGAGCATGTCGCTGCGTACGCCGGGATGGTGATCCTGCCGCTGTCGACGGCGACGTTCTACACGAGACCCGACGTCAGCCACGTACCCGTCACCGACCTCGGCCACAACCAGGTGTGCCTGGCCTGGGCCGAGGACAACCGGTCACCTCTGGTGCACGAGTTCGTCGAGATCGCCGCCCGGCAGACTCCACAACCTGACGATCGACGCCAAGGGGGGTCAGGCGGCGCGGCTCGGGAAGGTTTCGCGTAGGGCCGGGTCCAGCGGTCGACCGCTCGTCGGTTCGATGAACAGATCGGCGAGCAGGAGGTCGGCGAGGTAGCTGGGGTTCACCCCCGACTCCTTGCGGCCGAGGGCCTGCGCCGCGCCGCCGAGTCGCAGCGCGGCCCGCGCCGCGCCGGCCGGTAGGCGGCTTACCCGGCGGGGTCGGCCCACCGCCTCGGCGATGCGCCCGATCATGTCGTGCCAGGTGAGGTTCTCGTCGGCGACCGGGATGTCCGCGCCGCTGGCCTGCTCGAGGGCGTCGACCGCGACTTCGGCCACGCTGCGGGCGGACGCCGCGGCGCTGCCGCCGGTCGGGGCGACCAGCGGCGTACGCGAGCGGGCCCACCGGTCCAGCGGACCGGCCCAGTTGGGCAGTCGGTCGCCGGCGCGACCGAAGACGAAGGGCAGTTCGAGTACGGCGACCGGCAGACCCTCGCCGGCAGCCGCCCGACCCTCGCGGGCCTGCTCCAGGCGGCACCGGATGTACGTGTGCCGCTCGGCGAGGCGCCACTGTGGGTGGAGCCGGTCGAAGTAGGTGTAGTAGGAGCCCATCACGACGCCCCGGGTGAGGCTTTCGAGGCCGGCGGCGGTGAACAGGCGTACCACCGGGTCGACGTTGTCGCGGCGGAACTCGGGATAGATCGGCTTGGGTAGCGGCCGTTGCTCCTCGGTGCGGGTGGCGTACACGACGCCGTCGTGACCGGCGAGCAACGGCCGCAGCTCCTCGATCGAGGCGGACCCGACATCGAGCAGATGGTCGACGCCCGGCTGGGCGGTACGCGCCACAGTGGTCGCGGCGTGGCCACGTTCCCGGAGCACGTCCACGACGTGAGCGCCGATCAGGCCGCTGCCACCCACCACAAGAATTCGCACGGTGCATCGTCCACTCTGGAGGCAGGCCTTTGTCAAGCGGCTGCGCCGCGATTCGACCAGAATGGCACCCGGAGGTGATCAACCATGGTCGACCAGGAGAGCGTGCCCAAGCTGTGTTCGGTGGTGCTCGACTGCACCGACGCGCGGGCGCTGGCGGAGTTCTATCGACAGCTACTGGGCTTCGTCTACCGGCCCGGTGACGAACCGCCAGCGGCCGGCGAGGCCGACGAACGCGGCCGTGACTGGCTGGTGCTGCGGTCGCCCGGCGGCGGACCCCAGATCGCGTTTCAGCAGGTGGAGCATCTGCCGGAGGCGACGTGGCCGGCGAACACCGTGCCCCAGCAGCTGCACCTGGACCTGACCGTGGAGTCCGTCGAGGAGTTGCTGGTCCAGCATGAGCGCGTGCTGCGCCTCGGCGGCCGGCTGTTGTACGACCGCATCGACGACCCGGACGAGCCTCTGCGCGTGTACGCCGACCTGGCTGGGCACCCCTTCTGCGTATTCGTCGGCTGAGCGGGCTGAGCGGGTTGCCGCCACCTCGGCGGCGCGCAGGTTGGCAACGGGCGAGGATGGCGTCCGCGACCCCGACATTCGCATAGGTTCGAGGTACGCAACACCATCGCTGTGAAACGGGGTTGAGGATGCCGGAACCGCGCGCCTTCTGGCTGGACGAGCAGTTCGACCGTGAACACGGCACCGACGGGCGCGGCCGGTACGAGGCCGAGGTGTTTCGTCGGATCGACGAGTTCGCCGACACCTGGGGTGACTTCGCGCCCGTGGCGTTCGCGGTGACCGCCTGGCGGCTTGCCACCGAGCTGTCGCCGGGCTTCGTGCGCTGGCACCGGCGGATCATCTCGGCGACCTGCGCGCGCAGCCCGTGGGACGGCAGCCTGGTCTGCGCGGTGACTATGGCCTCCCGCTGGCCGGCCGAGTTGACCTGGACGAAGCAGTGGCAGCGCGACCGTGGTTGGCAGGACTGGCCCCAACTGTTCGGCCAGTTCACCACACCCACCGAGCAGGACCAGACGCGACGTCCGCATCTGCGCGCGCTGCTTCAGGTGGAGGCGCCGGTCCCGCTCGACGACCTGCCGCCGACGCCCGACGGTCCGGACGACGAGGTCGCCGTGGCGGCGCGCCGCGCCGTGGCGGTGCTGGCCCGGGAGCTCAACGACCTTCTCGCGCCGATGATCGGGCAACTCGACGCCGGGGTGCCGGCGGACTCCTGAGAAGCCCACCGGCCGGTACTGTCGTCGGCGTGGATCTGGACACCATCGCGGCCCGACTCGGGGTGCCCGTCGAGGAGGTCGACCGCGTGCACCGGCTCGCCGGTGACGGGCCGTCAGCTCCGTTGCCAGCCAAGGCCGACGCGCCCGCGCTCCTCGACCGGCTCGCCGTGCGGCCGGACGACGCCGCCGAGATCATCGCGGGCTGGCCTGACCCCGACTCTCCGCTGTGGACGCCGGAGCTGCGCTGGCTGCTCGACCGCTCGATCGCCCTGGTCCGCGCCGACCTCGCGGGCTACGACTGGCTGTCGCCCGGCCCGGAGCTGCCGCGAGAGCGCGGGCCTGCCTGGCGCCATCTCTACGTGTACGCGTACCTGGCCCTGGTCGACGTGGTGCGCGGGTACCACAGCGACCACGGCATCCCCGATGCCGTGACCTGGGTGACAGTGGCTGACCTGGGCCGCAACCTCGCCATCGACCGACGGATGCGCGGCGAGGGGTGGCCGGTCATGCAGAGCTGGCTGACGCTCCACTCGCGCGGCAGCGTCTACGAGCTGGGCCGGCTACAGCACCAGCGTGGCGACGGCGCCATCGGCCTGCACGTCCCCGATTCGGGGCCGTTGACCACGGAGGCGGTCGAGGCGTCCCTCGGCGAGGCCCGCGCGTTCTTCCCCCGGCATTTCCCCGACGAGCGCTACACCGCGTTCTCCTGCGCCTCGTGGCTGCTCGACCCACAGCTGCGGGAGTACCTTCCCGAGAACTCCAACATCGTGCGGTTCCAGCGCCGGTTCGAGCTGGAGCCCTATGACGAGTCGGCGGGGCCGGACGCCGACATCGAGGTGCTGCGCTTCGGGTTCCGCACCCTGACCACGCCGCTCGACGAGTTGCCGCGACGCACCGCGCTCCAGCGCGCGATCATCGACCACCTGCGGGCCGGCGGTCACTGGCACTGGCGCCACGGCCGCTTCCCGATCTAGGCACCCGCGTCCCACCACGCGCCGTTGGCGGCCGCCTGGGCTGCCGGTTCGATGACCTCCCACACCTCCGCGATCAATCCGTCGGCGATCCGCAGGACGTCGACCACCACGATCTCCGGCCCCCCATCGGGGAGTCGGCGTCGCGAGTGCACCACGACGTGGGCACCGTCGGCCAGCAGGTGCAGGATGTTGACCCGCATGCCGGCGGTCGGGCCCAGCGCGGCGCGGACCGCTGCGAGCCACTGCGCCCTGGTCGAGGTCGTCGAATCCGACCGGTGATGGGTGAAGTCCTCGCTCAGGTACGAGGCGAGCGTGTCGACGTCGCCGGTGTCGACCAGTCCCGCCAACGCACGTCCGACGATGCTCTTGTTCTCGGTGGTCATGGCCGCAAGTGTTTCCCCGGCCTCGTGCGCTTGTCGATGACATCGCACTTCATGGCGTTGCGGGCGACGATGAGTAGGCTCATGATCGTGTACGCGGTCGGGGAACTCCTGCGGCAGTGGCGCAAACGCCGGGGGCTCAGCCAACTCGACCTGGCGATCGCCGCAGATGTCTCGGCTCGGCACGTCAGCCTGGTCGAGACCGGCAAGTCCACGCCGAGCGCCGACATGATCCTCCGGCTCGCCGACCAGCTTCACGTGCCGCTGCGTGATCGCAACCAGCTGTTGCTCGCCGCCGGCTTCGCGCCCCGGTACACCCAGCGCCCGCTCGACGACGCCGCCCTGTCGGGTGCCCTCGACGCGGTCCGCAGGGTGCTCCAGGCGCACGAGCCGTATCCGGCGCTGGTCTTCGACCGCCGGTGGAACATCGTGCTGACCAACCGCGCGGTCGACCCGTTCTTCGCGTACGCGGCGCCCGACCTGTTGCGGCCGCCGGTGAACCTGGTTCGGCTGGGCCTGCACCCGCGCGGGCTCGCCCCCCTGGTCGTCAACCTGGCGGACGTGCGGGCGGTGTTCCGCAGCCGGATCTCGCGCCAGCTCGCCGCCGCTCCCGACGCGGAACTCGCGGCGCTCTACGACGAACTGCTGAACCCGCTGCCCGACGACCCGCCGGACCAACGGGTCGACGCCGACGTGGTGATCCCGATGATCCTGCGGGTCGGTGGACGCGAGCTGCGGCTGTTCTCGACCATCACCACGTTCGGCACCCCGATGGACATCACCATCGAGGAGATCGCTGTGGAGTCCTACTACCCGGCGGACCCGCAGAGCGCCGCCTACTTCACGCAGTAGGGCCCGGCCTGGTCACCGCCCAGGCCGGGCCCTACGACGTGCTGGTCAACTGGTGGTCAGGACGAACCTCTCCCAGGACCCGACCGACGTCCGGTTGGCGATCAGTGATCCGGCTCCGGCGTTCTCGGCGGCCACGATCTGGTTGTTCGCCAGAGCCCGCAGACCGATCGTCCCGTCGGAGTTGTTGATGATCTGGAACGTCTCCCACGGCCCGATCGTCGTGCGGTTCGCGATCAACGGATTGGCGCCGGCATTGTCGGCGCAGACGTACAGCCCGTTGGCGCGGGACCGCAGGGCGATGTTGCCGTTGCCGGCGTCCACCCGGTCGAACTGCTCGGTCGTCGAGACGCTGGCCTTGTTGGCGATCAGCGGGTTGGTGCCGACGGCCGACACGTACTGGTTGTTTACCTGCGCCCGCAGCGTGATCCCTCCGCTGGGGGTGGTGGTGCCGGTGGCGAAGGTGAACGCGTCCACGTCGAACAGGTTGCCCGAGCCGCCCTTGAACACCAGGTACAGCGTGGTCGTCGAGGCGGGCGGGTTGCTGATGGCGGTGGAGACGTCGACGAAGGTCTCCCAGCTACCGGTCACCGGCACCGTGGCGGTGCCCAGCAGGGTGCCGGTGGCCGACCCGGCGCGAACCTCGATGGTGCCGCCGGCACCGGCCGAGGAGACCCGAGCGGTGAACCGGTTCGCATTGGACAGGTTGTACGGCTGGTAGGAGATCCAGTCGTTGTTCTCGATGAACCCGGCCGTGCGGCCACCCTCGGCGTTGGTGTGGTCGGTGGCCTGGACACCGGACTGGGCGCTGAAGTGCTCACCCTGGCGGTGCTTGGGTTGCAGCGTCTTGATGCTGTGCGTGGTGAGCCCACCGTTGTCGGTGTACGCGGCGTCGAAGACCCCGTAGATGTTGGCCGCCGCGTCGTGCTCGCCGTCGGTCGGGACGGTGATCGTGCCGCTGCACCCGGTCTTCGAGGTGATCTGGTGGGCGTGGCTGTCGTGGCCCAGCGCGTAGGTCAGGCTCACCTTGGTGCAGTCGATCGTGCCGTCCTGCGGGTCGCTCACCGAGATCTGGTACGGCACCGTGTCACCGAAGCTGAACAGTTGCCCGTCGGTGGGCGCGGTGAGTGACACCGTCGGTGCGGTGTTGCCCACCGTGACGATCAGGCTCGCCGTGCCGGACAGGCCGGTCGGGTCAGTGACCTTCAGGGTGGGGCTGTACGAGCCGTTGGTGGTGTACGTCTTGGTGGGGTTGGCCGCCGTCGACGTGGTGCCGTCACCGAAGGTCCACAGGTAGCTGAGCGCGCCGCCCTCGGGGTCGGAGCTGCCGGCCGATGAGAAGTTGACAGTCAGCGGGTTGGCGCCCGACGTGGGGTTCGCCGAGGCGACCGCGATCGGGCTGCGGTTGCCGCCACCGATGTACTCGATCCGGAAGAGCGCCTGGTTGTTCGAGCCGGTGCCGTAGTCCAGCACGTACAGAGCGCCGTCCGGGCCGAAGGCCATGTCCATGACCTGGGTGCCGGTCCACGGGAAGTTGGAGATCTCCCCGCGCGAGCCGTCGGAGTTGACAGCGATGGCCTTGATCCAGCGGCGGCCGTACTCGCCGGCGAAGAACTGACCGTTCAGCGAGGCCGGGAACTTGATGCTGGAGTTGAGCGAGGCGTCGTACCGGTAGACCGGCCCACCCATCGGTGACTCCGAGCCGCTGCCGAACTCCGACGGAGAACCGGAGTCGCCCGCGTACTTGATCCAGGCCGGCTTCGCCGCGGGCAACGTGCCGAGCCCGGTGTTGCGGAACGAGTTGTTGGTCGGCCCGCCCGTGCAGTTGTACTTGGACTGCGACGGCCCGGACGGGAAGGTGTATTCATTGTATGTTTCCGTGCTGGTGTTGCTGCCGGTGCAGTACGGCCAGCCGTAGTTGCCGGGCGCCGCGATGCGGTTGAACTCGACCTGACCCTGGGGGCCCCGGCTGGAGTTCGTGCTGCCTGCATCGGGGCCGTAGTCACCGAGGTAGACCACGCCGGTCGCCTTGTCGACGCTCATCCGGAACGGGTTGCGCAGGCCCATGGCGTAGATCTCCGGGCGGGTGCCCGACGTGCCGGGGGCGAACAGGTTGCCCGACGGGATCGTGTACGTGCCGTCCGCCTGCGGCTTGATCCGCAGCACCTTGCCCCGCAGGTCGTTGGTGTTGCCCGCCGAGCGCTGGGCGTCGAACTGCGGGTTGCGGTTGGTCCGTTCGTCGAGTGGCGCGTAGCCGGACGACTCGAACGGGTTGGTGTCGTCGCCGGTGGTCAGGTACAGGTTGCCGGCGGCGTCGAAGTCCAGGTCACCGCCGACGTGGCAGCACTGCCCGCGGTCGTTGGCGACCTGGAGCACGATCTTCTCGCTGCCCAGGTTGAGCGTGTCGTCGCTGTTGAGGCTGAACCGGGACAGCCGCAGGTGCCCCTTCCACCGGTCCCAGTCAGACTGCGAGCCGGTGGTCGGGGCGTCCCCGGACGGGGTGCTCAGCGTGGGGGAGTAGTACAGGTAGATCCACCGGTTGGTGGCGAAGTTGGGGTCGACGGCGACGCCCTGCAACCCCTCCTCGTCGTGGGTGTAGACGGACAGGGTTCCGGAGACCTTGGTGTTGCCGGCCACGTCGGTCACCCGCAGGACGCCGTTGCGGGCGGTGTGCAGCACCGAGCGGTTGGGCAGGACGGCCAGGGACATGGCCTCACCCAGCTCGCCCGAACCGGTGGCGAGCTTGACCTGCTGATAGTCGGAGGCGGGGATGACCGCCGCCTGGGCGGTGGACGGTGCAGCCACAGCGAGGGCCGCGCTCGCGACGGTGAGGACCGCCGCGAAGAGCGCCCGGGGCCAGCGCCGGGGGTACGAGAGCATGATCGTCCTTTCTCGACGACCGGGGGACGGGCGCGCGGGGGCGCACCACGACCAGGTGGGGTGGTGGAGAACGTGCGGGGGGACCAGGTCAGTTGGTGGTGACCAGGTCGAACTTCTCCCACTGACCGATGGAGGTCCGGTTGGCGATCAGCGGGGACGCGCCCGCGTTGTCGGCGGCGACGTAACGGTTGTTCACAGTGGCCCGCAGGCTCACAGTGCCGTCGGAGTTGCGGACCAGCTGGAACGTCTCCCAGGCGCCGGCGGTGGCCCGGTTGGCGATCAGCGCGGCGGCCCCGGCGTTCTCGGCCGCGACGAACTGCCCGTTGCCCTTGGCGCGCAGCGCCACGTTGCCGTTGGCGAGGTTGACCAGGTCGAACCGCTCGGTGGTGCCGACGGAGGTCTTGTTGGCGATCAGCGAGGTGGTGGCGTTGGGCGCGCTCACATACTGGTTGTTGGCGCGGGCCCGCAGGGTGGAACCGCTGGCGGTGGGCGGCGGGGTCGTCGTGCGCGGCGAGCAGTCGGCGGTCACGGAGCCCGCGGCGACCTGGAGACCACCGAGCAGCATGCGGGTGAAGTTCGGGTCGGTGTACGACGCCTCGGTGTGCCCGAGGCCCGTGTACCAGGCACGCCCGCCGCCGTACGCCTTGCACCAGGTGATCGGGTGGTCGCCGCCCATGTTGCCGCCGCTGTAGGACGACTCGTCGAGGCTGGCCAGAACCCGTGCGCTGGACCGGGGGTTGGTGCGGTAGTTGTACCACTCGTCGGAGCGGACCCAGGTGGTGCCGAGGTGGGCGGTCGACGGGTTGGTCTGGTCCTCGATCTTCACGGTGGCGTTCTGGATCGCCGGGTGCGAGTCGAACCACGCTCCGACCAGCGAGCCGTACCACGGCCAGCTGTACTCGGTGTCGGCCGCGGCGTGCACGCCGACGTAGCCACCACCGGCGGCGATGTACGACTCGAACGCGCTCTGCTGGCTGGCGTTGAGGACGTCACCGGTGGTCGACATGAAGACCACCGCCTGGTACTGGGCCAGGTTGGAGGTGGTGAACTGTGCGGCGTCCTCGGTCGAGGTCACTGTGAATCCGTTGGCCGAGCCGAGCTGCTGGATCGCGGCGATGCCGTTGGGGATGGACGAGTGCCGGAAGCCGGCGGTCTTGCTGAACACCAGGACCTTGGTCAGGGGTGCCGCTGAGGCGGGGGTCGGCAGGGCGACCAGGCTGGCCAGCATGACGGCCAGGCCGGTGACGAGTGCCAACAGGCGGGGACGGGAACGCATTGTCTTGCTCCTCTGCTGAGCGTCGACCTCAGGCTGTGCACACGGGCAGGCCGGAGGCCGCGATGGCGGTGGTGCGGAAGCCGGGCCGCCGATGCTCGGCTGAGGTGGTGCGGGGTGGTGGGGGTGCAGGGGTGGGGCGGTGAAACCAGTCGACGACTCAAACACCCACAGTGGACGGTCAGAATTCATCGACTGGCATCGTTGACGCAGTAAACCTCCGATGTCTAGGCCCCGTCAAGCCCACGTGCTCGGTCCCGAGTACGCCCGCGCACGGCCGGCGTCGGCGTGGAGGTGCGACGTATGGTCGGTGGCATGGCCACCGACGAAGATCGAGAACGGCTCGCCGGGCAACTCGTGGCGCTGCCGGTCCGCGAGCTGGTCGACGTCCTGCGCCGTGCCCTGCCGCACTTCACCGAGGAGGCGTACGGCATGCGAACTGCGCTGACTCTGGCCAGCGTCACCTACTACGAGGACGAGGTCGAACCGGGCCTCAACGTCGAACTGGTCGCCTGGCCCGACCGCGACTACTACGACGGGGACCTCGGGATGAACCAGGGCCTGTGGGAGAACGGCCACTGCGCACGGTGCGACATCGAGGTCGTCTCGAATGCCAAGCGCGCGTTCTGCCCGTACTGCGGATCCGCGTGCGGCCTGACCTGAGCACCACGTCGGCCGGCCGTCGCGCGGCCAGCCTCTGCCGCCCTACGCAGGGCTGCGGGTGCCCCGGGTCGCCATCAGAATGAGGTCGGCGATCGTCTCCGGGTGGGTGACCATGGCCAGATGCGATGATTCGACCTCGATGGTCGTCGCGTTCATCCGATCGGCCAGGAACCGCTCCAGCTCCGGCGCGGTCGTGCGGTCCTGGGTGGAGATCGAGTAATAGCACTGCCGGTCCCGCCAGGCGGCCGTTGTCGTGCGGCCCTGGAAGAGGTCCTTGGCGATCGGGCCCTGCACCGCGTACAGGGCGCGGGCGCGGGTCTCCTCGATTCCACCGGCGAAGTCGGCCAGGAAGGCACTCTCGCTGAGCTGCGCGTACCCGTCGTGGTGCACGAGGCCGGCATTCGCCGGCGGCGTGGGGTATTTCGCCGCGAGCGCGGCGTAGTCCTCGCCGGCGTCCGGCGCGCGGGCAGCGACGTACACCAGGGCGGTGACCCTCGGGTGGTTACCGGCCTCGCTGATGATCGTGCCGGCCCAGGAGTGGCTCACCAGCACCGTCGGGCCGTCCTGGCGGTCGAGGGCGCGGTTGGTGGCTGCGACGTCGTCGGCCAGGGAGGTCAGCGGGTTCTGGACCGCGGTGACCGTCAGCCCGGCCCGCTGTAGCAGCGGAATGACATCGGACCAGGACGAGCCGTCGGCGTACGCGCCGTGGACCAGGACCACGTTGCGGGCGGGCTGGGCCGAAGACGTGTCGCTCATCCGAAAACCTCCGCACGACGCCGTGCCGTCGCTCGTTTCTCGACGACAGCTCTCGCCCGCCACTCTTCCCCACCCCGGTCGGTGCGGTGGGCCAAACGCCCAGCTTCAGCCGCTCCTGCGCACCGGGTCCGGTGCGAGAGCGCGCCAGCTCAGGTGGTCCCGGTAGTGGTGCCGCAGGACCAACCAGCTGACCGAGAACGGAATGGCCCCCATGGCCACCACGCCCAGGACGTCCGCGCCGACCACGTCGAAGACCGCCCCGACGTCACCGAACAGCTGAGCGACCGTCTGAAACGCGACGTGCAGGCCGATGCCGGCCCAGATGTCGCCGGTGGCGGCGCGGAAGGCACCCAGCAGCAGCGCGAAGACGAAGAAGAGCGCCAGTCGGTCGACGGATCTGGCCGCCCCGACGAGGAACCCGAACACTGTGAACAGCACCGCTTGCCCGAGGACGGCCTGCCCGGCGGGCAGCCGGGTGGCGAGGTTGTGTTGCAGGTACCCGCGGAAGATCAGCTCCTCCGGCAGCGCCTCCTTCAGGAAGACCAGCACGACCAGCAGCGCCGCCACCCGCAGCACGTCCCCGACGGACGTCCGGACACTGATCTCGACCCAGCCGACACCGAGGCAGAGCGCGAAACCCGCCGCGGCGGGCACGAGCCAGCAGGCCATGCCGAACACCAGACGCCGCCAGCCGGCGCGCAGCGACGGCAACCCGAGGCCGGCCCAGGGCCGTCGGTCCAGGGCGCGACGGGCGACGACCACCAGGGGTACGACGACAGCTGTGGTGAGGACCGCCCCGACCGCATGGGTGGGCCGGTCGTAGTCACGGCCGAGCAGGGCGCCCAGGAACAGCCACACCAGCACGGCGGCGGTGGCCACCACGAGGATCCGCCAGGGCAGGGCGAGACGGGATCCGGCGCTCACCACGCGCAGCGTAGTCAGCGGCGTCAAGGGCGGACGGTCAGCGGCCGAGCACGAGATAGCCCAGGCCGAGGACACCCCGGTAGCCGCCGACGTACTGGCGCAACCGGTCATCGAGCTCCGCGCGGACCTCGGCCGCGCGGGGATCCTCCGGGTACGCCAGCAGCCACTCCTGCCGGCCGGCGAGCCAGGTGGATTCGAAGTCGTCCCATTCCCGCTGGTCGGCGGTGCTCAGGTGCAGCAACCGCCAGCCCCGCTGGCGGGCGGCCTCGACCAGCCCGGGAAGGGTCGGGACCTCCGGGCCGAAGATCTCGGCGATCTCCGCCGTGGGGGACCGCTCCCAGAACGCGTCGCCGAACAGCAACCGCCCACCGGGCCGGACCACTGCGGCGAGTGCGTCGAGGGCGGCCTCGGTGCCGCCGAAGGCGTGTGCCGAGCCGATGCAGAGAACCCGGTCGGCCGGCTCCTGCCAGGCCGCCGCTTCCCCCATCACGAAGGCGACGTGCCGGTTCAGCGACCGCCCCGCGGCCAGCCGTCGCCCTCGGGCGAGCGCGGCCTCGTCGCTGTCGACGCCGACGCCGCGCGTCGCGACCGGGCCGGAGACACCGCCGGCGGCGACCGCCCGCAGCAGCAGCTCACCCCAGCCACAGCCGAGGTCGAGCACACGCGCGCCGGGGCGCACGTCGAGTCGTTGCAGCAGCAACGCGGCGTGCTCCGGCGAGAGCGGAGTGTTCCAGCGCATCCGCGCGTAACGGCTGGCGGCGAGGTGGTCGGTTGACTGCATCCGTTGAGGGTGTCAAGGCGTGATCGTCGCCGTGCGCCGGGTCCGACACCCCGGCGTACGGCAGGATCGGTGCGGTGGACGCGGAGCGTGCGGGGCCGGCGCGGCGGCCGACCCCGCAGGAGGTGGCGGCGGCGGCCGGCCGGGGTCTGCCGGACATCATCGGTCCCGGGCTGCGGGTGCTGTTCTGCGGCTACAACCCGGGCCTCTACTCGGCCGCCGTGGGGCTGCCCTTCGCCCGCAA
The DNA here is from genome assembly GCF_003264475.1 of Micromonospora noduli. NCBI lineage: Bacteria > Bacillati > Actinomycetota > Actinomycetes > Micromonosporales > Micromonosporaceae > Micromonospora > Micromonospora noduli. The sequence goes on from NZ_PYAC01000041.1 coordinate 19,695, forward strand.
GGGCAGCCGATTCTGGCCGGCCCTGCACGGGGGCGGCTTCACCGACCGCCAGCTGCACCCGTGGGAACACGACGAGCTGCTGCGCCACGGCCTCGGCATCACCAGCCTGAGCAACCGGGCCACCGCCCGCGCCGCCGAGCTGACGTCGGCGGAGCTGGTGGCCGGTGTCACTGGGTTGGCGGTGAAGGCCGAGCGCTACCGGCCGCGCTGGGTGGCCATCCTCGGGGTGACCGCGTACCGGATCGCCTTCGCCCGACCGAAGGCCGGGCTGGGCCCGCGACCGGACCGGCTGGGCCCGGCCCGGGTCTGGGTGCTGCCGAACCCCAGCGGCCTGAACGCGCACTTCCCCCTGCCGGCGTTGACCGCCGAGTTCGCCAAGCTGCGGCGGGAGCTCGACGCCTAGCCGGCCGAGGCGACCAGCCCCTGGTAGTAGGGCTGCATGGCCGGGTGGTAGTCGTCGAACTCCGGGCGGGGCGAGCCGTCCCGGGAGGCCACCAGCAGGTCCAGGTAGTACTCCCAACCGGCGCCCACCTCGGCGATGCCCTCCACGCTGCTCAGGTGCTGCACGAACCGCAGCTCGGTGGTGCCGTCGGTCTCGGTCAGCGACAGCTCCAGCAGCCAGCTGCCGTAGTCGTCGACCATCGACACGGCGAGGCGCTGCTGCGGTTCGCACGCGTCGATGCGCATCTCGCACCAGGGCTGCTGCTCCTCGTACGCCATCTGGACCCGGATGGTCCGTCCGGGCCCGGCGTCGCCCTCCCACGGGCCGAACCAGCGGGCCGTACGCTCCGGTTCGGTCAGGCTGGCCCAGACGTCCGCCGCCGGGGCGCGGAAGGTTCGGGTGAGGACGAGATCGTGGCCGGTGTCGGTCTGAAACAGGCGTCCGGCGGGTGTGCGGATCATGCCGTGTGCTCCCTTCGGTGCTCCGCCGGGCCGCGGCTGCGGCGCTCTCGGCGGGTGCGATAGACCTCGGTCTCCAACGCGTCGAGGTGCCGGCCCCACCGGTCGACTGTGGTGAGCCCGGTGAGCCAGTCGAGCAGCGGGGCGAGCGGGCCCGGATCGAGCCGGTAGATCCTTCGCCGTCCGACCAGATCGTCACGGACCAGCCCGCTGTCGCGCAGCACCCGCAGGTGGCGACTGATGGCGGGCCGGCTGATCGTGAACCGCTGGGCGATGTCGCCGGCGGAGAGGGGTTCGGCGCGCAACATGGTCAGGATGTGCCGCCGCACCGGGTCGGCAATCGCGACGGCCACCTCATCCACCCCGAAAGCGTAACCTATAGGTTACGGGTTTGCCGGTTGTGGACCGTCGACACCACAGATCCGTGCGTCGATGGTGGGCACATGATCACCTGGCCTGGCACTCTTTACGGCATGGCCGCCCTGCTTCGCTCCCGCCTGACCGACTGGACCTTCGCCGTACCCGTGCTCGCGGTTCTGGTATTGATCGTCACCTGGGGACGGAGCCTGCCCGGCCCGGTCATCGTGGTGGTCGCGGTGCTGCTGGGCGGTGCCGTGCTCGCGGCCGTGCACCACGCGGAGGTGGTGGCCCACCGGGTGGGGGAGCCGTACGGGTCGCTGGTGCTCGCCGTCGCGGTCACCGTGATCGAGGTCGCCCTCATCGTCACTCTGATGATCAGCGGCCCGGAGAAGACCCAGTCGCTCGCCCGGGACACCGTCTTCGCCGCCGTCATGATCACCTGTAACGGGATACTCGGCCTGTCCCTACTGCTGGGAGCGCTGCGCCGCCGCGTCGCGGTGTTCAACCCTGAGGGCACCGGCGGGGCCCTGGCCACCGTGATCACCCTGGCCACCCTGAGTCTGGTCATCCCGACCTTCACCACGGCCCGGCCCGGCCCGGAATTCAGCCCGGCCCAGCTTGCCTTCGCCGCCGTCGCCTCGCTGGCGCTCTACGGGCTGTTCGTGCTCGTGCAGACCGGCCGGCACCGCGACTACTTCCTACCGGTCGACAGCCGCGGTCAGGTAATAGACGCGGAGGAGCACGCCAAGCCGCCGACCACCCGCGCCGCGCTGATGAGCCTGGGGCTGCTGCTGGTGGCGCTGGTCGCGGTGGTCGGCGACGCCAAGACCGTCTCGCCGACCATCGAGGCCGGTGTGGCCGCGGCGAACCTGCCGCACGCGTTCGTCGGCGTGATCATCGCCCTTCTCGTGCTGCTGCCGGAGACCCTGGCCGCCGCCCGCGCCGCCCGCCGCGACCGCGTGCAGATCAGCCTGAACCTCGCGCTCGGCTCGGCGATGGCCAGCATCGGCCTGACCATCCCGGCCATAGCGATCGCCTCGATCTGGCTGGACGGCCCGCTGCTGCTCGGCCTCGGCGGCACCCAGCTCGCCCTCCTCGCGCTCACCGCCGTGACCGCCGTCCTCACCGTGGTGCCCGGCCGGGCCAACGTGTTGCAGGGCGGCGTGCACCTGGTGCTGATGGCCGCCTTCGTCTTCCTGGCCGCCAGCCCGTGACCCGCACGGCGCGCCGGCTCAGCCCGTGACCCGCACGGCGCGCCGGCTCAGCCCGTGACCCGCACGGACGGTGCGGCTCAGCCGGCGGGCGGCGGGTCGCCCGCGAGGCGCTCCGCGCGGGCGTTGAGGTAGCGCTGCTGCGCCAGGTTCGTCGAGCGGGCCGCCGCCATCCGGTACGCCTCCCGCGCCGCGAGCCGCTCACCCTCAAGCTCCCACAGGTGGGCGCGGGCGGCCGGCAGTCGCGGGTCGTCGGCGAGGCGTGGGTCGTCGGCCAGGTCGGCGAGCAGCGCCAACCCGGCCGACGCGCCTCGGCTCATGGCCACCGCCACCGCGTGGTTGAGCGCCACCACCGGGTTGTCGGACATCCCGAGGAGCACCTCGTACAGGGCGGTGATCTGCGCCCAGTCGGTGGCCGCCGCGCTGGGCGCCTCGTCGTGCACGGCCGCGATGGCCGCCTGGAGCTGGTACGCCCCGACCACCCCGCGTGGCAGCGCCCCGGTGATCAGCTCGACGCCCTCGGTGATCTGGTCGGCGCGCCACCGGGAGCGGTCCTGCTCGGCCATCGGCACCAGCTCACCGTGCGGGCCGATCCGTGCCGGAGCGCGGGCGTCGGTGAGCAGCATCAACGCCAGCAGTCCGGTGACCTCGGGGTCCTCGGGCACCAGCCGGCGCACCAGCCGGGTCAGCCGGATCGCCTCGGCGGTCAGGTCGGCGCGCAGCAACCCGGGCCCGGCGGTGCGGGCGTACCCCTCCGTGAAGATCAGGTAGAGCACGTGCAGCACGGCGGCGAGCCGGTCGGCGCGCTCCGCGCCGGTGGGCGGCGCGAACCGCAGCCCACTGTCACGGATCCGCTGCTTGCCCCGACTGATCCGCCGGGTCATCGTCGCCTCCGGCACCAGGAACGCGCGCGCCACCTCGGCGGTGCTCAGCCCGCCCACCGCCCGCAGGGTGAGCGCGATCTGCGACGCCGCCGACAGCGCCGGGTGGCAGCACAGGAACAACAGGATGAGCGTGTCGTCGGCGTCCGCCGGCGGACGGTCGGCGGCGGGGGCGCGCCACTGCTCCGGCAGCACCCACCGGGCCACCGTGTCCTCCCGCCGCATCCGGGCCTGCTCGCGACGCAGCAGGTCGGTCAGCCGACGGGACGCCACGGTGATCAGCCAGCCACGCGGATTGTCCGGTACGCCGTCGCGCGGCCAACCGTGCGCGGCGGCGATCAGCGCCTCCTGCACCGCGTCCTCGGCCGTGTCGAAGTGCCCGTAGCGACGGACCAGCGCGCCGAGGACCTGCGGCGCCAGCTCGCGCAGCAGATCCTCGGCGGAAGTCTCCGGCACCGGGTCAGCCGGCCAGGTCCTCGACACCGTCGAGCACCGGCCGCACGTCCACGTACCCACCGGGGGCGTCCGGGTCGACCAGGCCGGCGGCGATCTCGGTGGCCCGGTCGAAGCTGGCGCACTCCACGATGGTGTAACCGGCGAGGACCTCCTGCGTCTCCGGGTACGGGCCGTCGGTGATCACGGGTGCCCCCTCGCGCACCTGCACCCGGCGGGCGTGCACCGGCTCGCTCAGGCCCCGGGCGTCGACCAACTCCCCGGACTCGGCCAGCGTCTGGTGGAAGGTCTCCATGTGCTGGTGCATCGCCGCGATCTGCTCGGCCGACATCGCCGGCCGGTCAGAGGCCCGCCCGGACAGCACGTCGTAGTCCTGCTGCGACCCGTAGAGCAAAATCATGTACTTCATGGTTCTTCCCCTCCTCCTGCGAGGACACCACCCCGGCGCCTCACAGGAAACGTCGAACCCCATCCCCCCACCCGGACACCCACCACCCCGGGTCTGCCTCCACCCGAACCGGTGATCATGAAGTTAGCGTCACGACACGCCGAGTGGGATGACGCCAACTCCATGATCACTGGGGTTCAGGGGTGGTCGGTGGGGCCTAGGTTGGCGGGATGACTGTGGTGTGGGTCTTGGTGGGGGTTTTTGTCGTCGTGGCGGGGGTGGCGTTTGGCGTTGTGGTGCGGCGGGGGCGGGTCGGTGAGGTTGGGGGCGACGAACCTCGGGCCGGGCGGGACGCTCGGGCGCGGCAGCAGCGGTACGAGGCCGAGCGGCACGGTGACCAGGGTGACACGTGGCAGCGCGGTCGGGATTCGACCGGTTGAGCGACCCTACTGGCCGTACGAGCGGCGTAGCCGGTGGTTGACCAGGTAGTGCGTGAACCGTCCGGCCGTGCCGCGCGTGAAACCGGTGACGGGCGTTTCGGTCCTGTCGTCGGGGTACTACCAGCCTGAGCACCGATGTCTGGGGAGGCACAGTGGGGGCACGGTTCGGACGCGACGCGCGGGGCCCGTTGGCGGGCCTGCTGGTCGCCGCCCTGGTCTCCCTCGCCTGCGCAGGCGGTGGCCTGGCCGAGCCGGAGGCCGAGCGCCCCGGGGCGAACCAGTCGGCAGCGTCACCGGGACCGAGAACCACCCGGGCCGACAGCACCACCAGCGTCGCCGAGTTCGAGCAGGACGTCGCCGACGCACAGGCGGTCGCCGAGCGGTACTGGGCGGCCCAGTTCAAGGAATCCGGGCAGCGGTTCCGACCGATCCGGCGGATCATCCCGTACCAGCGCGAGGGCGAGGTGTCCTGCGGCGGTCAGGCGTTGCCCCGCAACAACGCCGTCTACTGCTCGCAGGGCGACTTCATCGCGTACGACGTCGCCTGGTCGGTGGCGGCGTTCCGCCAGGTCGGCGACGCGTTCGTGTTCTACCTGCTCGGGCACGAGTACGCGCACGCGATCCAGGTGCGGCTCGGCATCAACTACAGCTTTACCATCCAGCAGGAGTTGCAGGCCGACTGCATGGCCGGGGCGTACCTCGGCGACTCGGTGCGCTCGGAGGCCCTGACCCTCGCCGAGGGCGACCTGGACGAGTTCCGGGAGGGGGTGGCGGCGGTCGGCGACGACCCGGACCAGCCGTGGTTCGCGGAAGGGGCGCACGGCACCGCCGAGCAGCGCACCGACATGTTCTTCCGGGGTTACGAGGGTTCCCTGAAGGAGTGCGACCTGGGCTGAACTGGGTTGCCCGGATCACCCTGGCGCCCGTTGCCGCCACCGGCCCCGGGGGGTGCTGGCAGGATCGCCGGTGTCGGTCACGACCCTGGAGGTTCCGCTGAGCAGCCATCACCCCGCCGCTGTGCTCTTCGACATGGACGGCACGTTGGTCGACAGCGAGAAGCTGTGGGACGTCGCGTTGCAGGAACTCGCGAAGGAGTACGGCGGGGAACTCTCCGTCGACGCCCGCCAGTCGATCATCGGCACCGCCATGGCCGAGTCGATGCGCATCCTGCACGACGACCTGGGGCAGCCCGAACGGGATCCGGAGATCAGCGCGGCGTGGATCAACGCCCGGATCCTGGATCTGTTCCGCACCGGTCTGCGCTGGCGGCCGGGCGCGTTCGACCTGTTGCGCGCGGTCCGCGTTGCGGGCATCCCCACCGCGCTGGTCACCTCCAGCCCTCGGGCGCTGGTCGAGATCGCCCTGGACACCCTCGGTCGGGACAACTTCGACACGGTGGTCGCCGGCGACGAGGTGGTGGCGGCCAAGCCGCACCCCGAGCCGTACCTGACCGCGGCCCGGCTGCTGGGTGTGCCGATCGAGCGTTGTGTGGCGATCGAGGACTCACCGACCGGGGTGGCCAGCGCGCTCGCCTCGGGCGCGGCGGTGCTGGCCGTACCGGCGGAGGTGGCGTTGCCGAGCACTGTCGGCGTACACCAGGTGGAGAGCCTGACCGGCGTGGACCTGGCGCTGCTCGCGGCGCTGCTGACCGATCGGGCCGCGGCGACCGGCTGACCCGCCCGGCGCCGGTCGCTGGCGCTCGGCTGTCGCGACCGGCCTCGTTCAGCGACGCTCGGCGAAGACCGCGGCGACCACCTGGTAGCTGTCGAAGGCCCGAGCGGCCCCCGCGTACGCGGCCAGGTGGATGAACAGCTCGACGATCTCCTCCCTGGTCACGCCCGAGGTTAGCGCGATGCGCAGCTGCCCGCGCAGCGGCTCGTGGGTGCCGAGGGCGGCGGCGATCGCCACCGAGACCAGGCACCGGCTGCGCAGGTCCAGGCCCTCGCGGGGCCAGGCCGCGCCGAAGGTCTGCTCTGTGGCGAGTCGACGGAAGTCGTGCCCCACCGGCGGCTCGCCCTCGCCGAGCGGTAGGACCAACGGCTGGCCGAGTAGCCGCTCGGCGTTGTCGAGTGCCCGCTGGTACGGGTCCTGATCGGTCATGTCACCAGTCCCGGCTCTCCGGCCGCCCGTTGGCGGGGCGGGCCGGCGCCCTGCCGGCAGCACCAGCCTGGCAGTCGCGTACGGGTGGCCGAGGGGGAATGGGACAGGCCGAGGCCCCCGGTCGCGCGGATGGCGACCGGGGGCCTCGGCAGTGCCGATCAGTCGTGGGCGATGGCGCCCAGGACGTTGATCCGGGCCGCCCGGACGGCCGGGAGCACCGCGGCCACCACGCCGATGATGGCGGCGAGACCGAGGAAGACACCCATCTGCCCCCACGGCAGGATCAGGTCGGTGATGCCCTCGTCCTTGAGGGCCTCGACCACCGCGGCGCCGAGGCCGGTGCCCACCACCACCCCGAGCAGCGCGCCGAACACCGAGATCACCACCGCCTCCACGGTGATCATGCCCATGGTCTGGGACCGGCGCAGGCCGATCGCCCGCAGCAGACCCAGCTCGCGGGTCCGCTCCAGCACCGACAGGGCCAGGGTGTTGATGATGCCCAGCACCGCGATCACGATGGCCAACGCGAGCAGGATCTGGATCATCGTGAGCAGCCCGTCGAGCGAACTGGTCTGCTGCTTGATGAACGCGTCCCGGTCGGCCACCGACACCTCGGGGCTGTCCGCGAGCAACGCCTCCACCTGCGGCTGGACGTCGGACACCCGGGTGCCCGGGTCCAGCTGGATGAAGCCCTGGATGGGCTGCGGGATGGCGAAGTCCTTCGCCGCGGTCACCGGCAGCGTCACCGGGTTGGTCAGCTGCGACGACTCGTAGATGCCGCTGATCGTGTAGGTGCGTGCCTCGCCCCGGGTCAGCTGCACGTTGACAGTGGAGCCCACCGACCAGCCACGGGACGTGGCCGTGTCCGAGCTGGCGAGCATCTGCGTCGGCCCGAGCCGGTCGATGTCACCGGCGGTGGGCTTCGCTCCGAAGATCTGCCGCAGCGACGCGACGTCGCTGCTCGCCGCGACCCAGGTGCCCTCGCCGTCGATGCGCGCCATGTCGCCGTACTCGCCGTCGACCAACCGCACACCGGGCAGGGCCTTGGCCTGGTCCAGCACACCCGGGTCGAAGGTCGGCGGACGCGGGCCGCCCTGCTGACCGGCGATCACCAGCTCGGCCTTGATGGTGTCCTGGGCGAGCGCGCTGATGCTGCCCTTGGCCGAGTCGAGGATGACCGTGACACCGGTGACCAGCGCGATGCCGACCATCAGCGCGGCGGCCGTGATCGCCGTACGACGGGGGTTGCGCCCCGAGTTGAGCCGGCCCAGCTTGCCCGGCACCGACCAGGAGAAGATCGCCCCGAGCAGGCTCACCACCGGCCGGCTGATCAGCGGAGTCAGCAGCGCCACCCCGATGAAGGCGAACAGCACCCCACCGAGGATGGTCGACAGCGTCTGACCACCGGCGTTGCCGCTGAGCCCGAGGAACAGCAGCACCGCGCCGATGCCGGTGACCAGCGACCCGGCCACGGTGATCTTGGTCAACGGCCGGTCCGGGGTGGCCACGTCCTGCATGGCCGCGATCGGCGGGATCCGGGACGCCCGCAGCGCCGGCAGCAGCGCCGCCACCACGGTGATCACCAGACCGACGGCGAACGAACCGATCACCGCAGCCGCCGGCACGCCGATGCCGGCCAGGGTGAGCCCACCGGCGAGCTTGCCGAACAGGTACGCCAGCAGCGCGCCCACCCCGATACCGGCGGCGAGGCCGAGCACCGACGCGATCAACCCCACCGCGATGGCCTCCAGCACCACCGAACCGATGATCTGCCGGCCGCTGGCCCCGATGGCGCGCATCAGCGCCAACTCCCGGGTCCGCTGCGCCACGATGATCGAGAAGGTGTTGAGGATCAGGAAGGTGCCCACCAGCAGCGCCACCGCGGCGAAGCCGAGCAGGATCTTGTTGAAGAAGGACAGGCCCTCCTTCAGGCTGGCCGAGGCGTCCGCGGCCACCTGCTCGCCGGTCTTCACCTCGAAGTCCGCGCCCAGGGTGCGCGCCACGTCGTCGCGCAGCTTCTCGTCCGAGACCCCGTCGGCGGCCTGCACGGTGATGCTGCTGAACACGTCCGGCTCGCCCAGCATCAGCCGCTGCGCCACCGGAGTGGTGAAGAAGACCTCGTTGACCCCGCCGATCGAGTCCCGGTCACCGCTGTAACCGAAGACGCCGACCAGTGTGAAATCCCGCTTCTTCGACTCGAACGCGGTCAGCACGCCGACCTTCTGGCCGACCTGCACCTTCGCGGCCGTGGCCAACGCCTTGTTGATGACGATCTCGTCCTCGGCCTGCGGCGCGCGCCCCTCACGCAGCTTCAGCAGCTCGCTCTCGCCGGTCCAGTTCTCGCCCAACTGCGGCGGGCCGAACGAGGTGACGACCTTGCCGTTGCTGCCGATCACCCGGGCGCCGTCGGCGTTGACCACACCGGTCGCCGAGGCCGCCCCCGGCACCTGCTTCACCCGGTCCACCAGGGCGGCCGGCAGCGGGGCGACGGTCTGCTCGCCCTCCATCTCGTTGACCTGCACCTTCGGCTTCGCCGCGACGTTCACGTCGATCTCGGAGAAACCGTCGGCGAAGACCGAGTCGAAGGAGCGACCCAGCGTGTCGGTGAGCACGAACGCCCCGGAGACGAACATCACCCCGAGCACCACCGCCAGGCCGGACAGGATCAGCCGGACCTTACGGGCCAGCAGACTCTTCAGCGTCGCGCGGAACATCAGTTGCCCACCTCGGCCGCAGTGTCCAGCTTCTTCATGGTGTCCAGCACCGTCTCGGCGGTCGGCTCGATCAGCTCCGAGACGATCTCGCCGTCGGCGAGGAAGACCACCCGGTCGGCGTACGCGGCGGCCGTCGGGTCGTGAGTGACCATCACGATGGTCTGGCCGTGCTCCCGGACCGAGTTACGCAGGAAGTTGAGCACCTCCGCGCCGGAGCGCGAGTCCAGGTTGCCGGTCGGCTCGTCCGCGAAGATCACCTCGGGGCGGGAGACCAGCGCCCGGGCGCACGCCACCCGCTGCTGCTGCCCACCGGAGAGCTGCGCCGGCCGGTGGTCCAGCCGGTCCTTCAGACCCACCGTCTCGATCACCGTGTCGTACCAGGCCGGGTCCGGCTTGCGCCCGGCGATCGACAGCGGCAGCAGGATGTTCTCCTTGGCCGTCAACGTCGGCAGCAGGTTGAACTGCTGGAAGATGAAGCCCACCTTGTCGCGCCGCAGCTTCGTCAGCCCCGCGTCGCCCAGCCCCGTGACCGTCGTCTCACCGATCGACACCGTCCCCCGGGTCACCGAGTCCAGGCCGGCCAGGCAGTGCATCAGCGTCGACTTACCGGAACCCGACGGGCCCATGATCGCGGTGAAGCGGCCACGTTCGAATTCCGCGCTGACCCCCCGCAGCGCGACGACCTGAGCCTCGCCGCTGCCGTACACCTTCCACACGTCGTTCGCCCGGGCCGCGGCCTGCGCCTGCTGGCCTACCGTCGCGGTCACGTCATCTACCTCTTCCGTCTGTCCGAAAATGCACGCCGCCCCCCGATGGTCCGGCGCGACTGTTCAATCATCGGTGCTGGTTACGCCCGTCCCGTCCGACCCTGGGGGGACCCGGCGCGGATTTCCCGCTGCGGGTGCACCCCCATGTCGGATCAGGGTTGCCCCTGAGTCGACGGCCGGTCGACCGTTTTTCCCCACGGCGGCGGGCAGCCGCACCGACACTTGCACCTGACGCCACAGGAGGGTCAACCGAACCGGGCCATCTCCGGTCACGGTAGGTGACGACGGCAACGGCAGCCGTCCCCCCACGGAGGGATCTTCGAGTACGCCGGGTGAGGTACCCGGGCCGGTCCGACTACGCCCGGGGGCGGACCAGACCCGACTCGTACGCGAGCACCACCGCCTGCACCCGGTCGCGCAGCCGCAGCTTGGTCAGCACATGCCCGACGTGCGTCTTGATTGTGGTTTCGCTCACCGACAGGACCGTCGCGATCTCGGCGTTGGACAGCCCCCGGGCAACCTGCACGAGCACCTCGCGCTCCCGGTCGGTGAGCGCGTTGAGCGCCGCCGACGGCGTCGCCGCCGGGTCGGGCAGCAGTTCGGCGAAGCGGTCCAGCAGTCGCCGCAGGATCCGAGGTGCCACCACCGCGTCCCCGCCGGCGACAGTGCGGATCGCCGCGATCAGATCCTCGGCTGGCACGTCCTTTGCCAGGAACCCGCTCGCGCCGGCCCGCAACGCGCCCACCACGTACTCGTCCAGGTCGAAGGTGGTGAGCACCAGCACCCGTACCGGCAGTCGGGCGTCGACGATGGCCCGGGTCGCCGCCACCCCGTCCATCCGGGGCATCCGGATGTCCATCAGTACGACGTCGGGCAGCAGCCGGCGGGACAACTCCACCGCCTCCACGCCGTCACCGGCCTCCGCCACCACGTCCAGGTCGCTCTCGGCGCCCAGCACCATCCGGAACCCGGTCCGCAGCAGCGGCTGGTCGTCGGCGAGCAGGATCCGCACCGGCCGCGCCGAGGGCGCCTGATCGCTCATCTCGTCTCCCGTCCCGCCGGCGTCGTGGCGCGCACCGGTCATCCTCGCGTACCGGAGCCGGTGCGTCGCGGATCACCGTAGAGGCCGGCCGGTCGCCCTGTCCCGACCGAGGCGGCACCGCTGCGGTCGGGTCTTCGGCGTCGGCGTGCGGCAGGCGATCCCGGCGGCCTGAATCGCCGCGCCGGGCGTACGCGTCGCTCAGGCGGCCGTCACTCGTCGGCGCCCGGCGCCACCGGGGTGGACCGGGAGTCGCGCAGCGGGTCGGCGCTCGCCGCGGCCACCGGGAACGGCGGCGGGGTGCCGCCGAAGCTGGGACAGAGCGCCTGGTGGCTGCACCAGTCGCAGAGCCGGCTCGGCCGGGGCCGGAAATCCTGTCGGGCGGTGGCCTGCTCGATCGCCCGCCACAGCGCCACCACTGTGCGCTCGAAACGGACCAGCTCGTCGGCGTCGGGGGTGTAGTCCAACACCTCGGCGTCACGCAGGTAGAGCAGCCGCAGCACCCGGGGCACGACCCCCCGGGTGCGCCACAGCACCAGGGCGTAGAACTTCAGCTGGAACAGCGCCCGCGCCTCGAACGCCTCCCGCGGAGCACCGCCGGTCTTGTAGTCGACCACCCGCAGCGCGCCGTCCGGAGCGACGTCGAGCCGGTCGAGGTAGCCCCGGATCAGCAGCTCCTCGTCGACGACCGCGGAGATCAGGCTCTCGCGTTCGGCCGGCTCCAGCCGGGTCGGATCCTCCACCGCGAAGTAACCCTGCAACAGCCCGGCGGCGGAGCGGAGGAACTCCACCGGGCCGGCCGGCTCCGCGCCGTCGAAGATCCCGGCCAGCTCCGGCTGCTCGGTGACCAGCCGGTCCCACTGGGGAGCCACCAGGTCGCCGGCCGCCTCCGGCGTGCGGCCGGTGGCTGGCAGGTCGAACAGGCGCTCCAGCACCGCGTGCACCAACGTGCCCCGGGCCTGCTCGATGGTGGTGCGCTCGGGCAGCCGGTCGATGCTGCGGAACCGGTAGAGCAGCGGGCAGGTCTTGAAATCCGCCGCCCGCGACGGGGACAGCGAGGCCCGCACCGTCGGCGGCGTCTGCGCCGCGGGGGAGGGCTGGGAGCTGGTGACCGATTCCGCCGTCATGTCGGCAAAGGTTAGGGCACCGGTGTGACACCGACCGCCGCCCGCCCCACACAGCGACGGTCCGTAGCATCGTGGCGATGGAGCAGACAACCAGGCCGCCGCGCCGACCGGACCGACGCCTCGGCCTGAACGTCGGCAAGGTGTTCGGGGTGCCGCTGCACCTCAACGGCTCCATGGTCCTGCTCGCGGTGCTCATCGCGGTGCTGTACGGCGAGTTCGCCCGCCGTCAACTGGACCTGCCGCAGCTCAGCGGCTACCTGATCGGCTTCGGGTTCGTCGTGTCGCTGCTCGGCTCGGTGCTGCTGCACGAGCTGGGCCACGCCCTCACCGCCCGGCGGTACGGCATCGGTGTGCGCGGGATCACCCTGGAGCTGCTCGGCGGTTACACCGAGATGGACCGGGACGCCCCGTCGCCCCGCGTCGACCTGTTCGTCTCGCTGGCCGGCCCGGCGGTCTCCGCGGTGCTCGGCGTCCTGGCGGTCACCGCCACGCTCGCACTGCCCGAGGGGACCGTGGCGCACCAGCTCGCCTTCCAGCTCGCGGTCAGCAACGTCATCGTGGCGGTGTTCAACAGCCTGCCCGGGCTGCCGCTCGACGGCGGCCGGGCGCTGCGCGCCGCTGTGTGGGGGCTGACCCGCGACCGGCACCTCGGCACCGAGGTCGCCGGGTGGGCCGGCCGGGTCGTCGCCGTCGGCACCGCGGCCCTGGTCCTGCTGCTCACCGTCGAGCGGCGGCTGGCGCCGCTGGCGCTGCCGCTGATGCTGCTGGTCGCCGTCACCCTCTGGCGTGGCGCCGGGCAGTCGATCCGGGCCGCCCGGGTCAGCCGCCGGTTCCCGCTGATCGACCTCGCCCGGCTGGCCCGGCCGGTGTGGCCGGTGGCCACCGGCACGCCGCTGGCCGAGGCCCAGCGCCGACGCGCCGAGAGCGGGCAGCCCGACGCCGCGCTGCTGGTCACCGACTCCACCGGTCGACCGGTGGCGCTGGTCGACCCGGCGGCGGCCGACGCGGTGCCGGTCGAGCGCCGACCGTGGCTGGCGGTCGACGCCGTCGCCCGGTCGCTGGGCACCCTTCCCACGTTGTCGGTCGGGTGGGACGGCGAGCGGGTGATGGAGGCCGTACAGACCCACCCGGGCGCACAGTACGTGGTGACGTCAGGCGAAGATGTCGTCGGCATTCTGCACATCGCGGACCTGGCACAGCTCCTCGAACCCAACCGGAAGATGACACCGTGACCGCAACTCCCTCCACCGTCGCCGCCGACCCCGCCAACCCGGCGCTGACACCCGTGCACCGCGGGCCGTTCCGGCCCGGCGACCGGGTCCAGCTGACCGACCCCAAGGGGCGGATGCACACCGTGACGCTGGAGCCCGGCAAGGAGTTCCACACCCACCGCGGCATCCTGGCGCACGACGCGCTGATCGGGCTCCCCGACGGCAGCGTGGTGACCACCGCCGGCGGCGGCACCGCGTTCCTGGCCCTGCGGCCGCTCCTGTCGGACTACGTGCTGTCCATGCCGCGCGGCGCCCAGGTGATCTACCCCAAGGACTCGGCGCAGATCGTGGCGATGGGCGACATCTTCCCCGGCGCGAAGGTCCTCGAGGCCGGCGCCGGCTCCGGCGCGCTGAGCTGCTCCCTGCTGCGAGCCGTCGGCACCGAGGGCGAGCTGCACTCGTTCGAACTGCGCGACGACTTCGCCCAGATCGCCAAGCGCAACGTCGAGGCGTTCTTCAACGGGCCGCACCCCTCGTGGAACCTGCACGTCGGCGACGTCGCGCAGTGCCGGGAGACCGGCTTCGACCGGATCATCCTGGACATGCTGACCCCCTGGGAGACCCTCGACATGGTCGAGCGGGCGCTGGTGCCCGGTGGGGTGTTCATCGGCTACGTCGCCACCACACCGCAGCTCTCCGAGCTGGTGGAGGCGCTGCGCGAGCGCGGCGGCTGGACCGAGCCGCGGGCCTGGGAGTCCCTGGTGCGCGACTGGCACGCCGAGGGCCTCGCCGTCCGTCCGGACCACCGGATGATCGCGCACACCGCCTTCCTGGTGTCCGCGCGCAAGCTGGCCCCGGGGGTCACCGCGCCGCCGCGCCGGCGCAAGCCCAGCAAGGGCACCGAGGCGTACGCGCAGCGCCGCCAGGACCTGCGCGAGGCGGAGGCGGCCCGACAGGCCGCCGCCGCGCAGGCCGCAGGCGCGCAGCCCAACGGTGCGGGGGAGATGGACAGGCCGTGACCATCGAGCTGGGTGTCGGCAGCGCCGAGCAGGGGGAGACGCTGGCATGAGCCGACCGGGCTACGGCGGTGGAGACCTCCCCGCGGTCTTTCCCGACTGGTCGCCCTACCAGGACCTGGAGTCGGCGGCGCGGGCCTACCTGCGTGACCCGGACGTCGCCCTGGAGGCGCTCGGCGGCGTGCTGCGCGGCGCGTCGGTGCTCGGCTTCACCCTGGAACGCTTCGTCAACGAGGTCAACGGGGTGTGGCAGGAGGTCGTGGTCTGCGACGGCAGCCGGCTCATCCTCTGGCACGGCGAGGACGTACCGCCGGAGGAGGGCCCGCCGGGCTCGATGACCTCGTCGCTGCGGGTGGTGCCGGTCTCCACCGTCACCGAGGTGGGCTGCCGGCGGCGGCTCAACCGTGCCGAGAGCGGCGAGATCCGGGTCGACAGCATCGACGTCTACCTGCTGCTCACCTCGTTGGACGAGGCGCCGCCGAGCGAGGAGATGGCCGGCACACCCCGGCACGACGCGTTGCGCTTCGGCAAGACCCTCGACGACGGCGGGGCCGGGCAGATCGCCCGGTTGGAGGAGTTCGCGCGGTTGGTCGCCTCGGTCGTCGGCCGTCCGATGCTCTGAGGCGTACCCCGAACCGGGCCCGGCCGGGCCTTCGCGGCCCGGCCGGTGGGTCAGTCTTCCTCGGCGTCCGGGCCGGCGACCTCGACGCCGTCGCCGCGCACCACGTGGATGCAGTCGCCCGGGCACTCCTTCGCGGAGTCAATCACCTCGAGTCGCAGGTGCGCGGGGACGTCGACCCGGCTGCCCGGTGCCATCCGCAGCTCACCGTCGACGCCCTTGACGTAGGCCAGACCGTCGATGTCGAACTCGAACACCTCCGGCGCGTACTGCACGCAGAGCCCGTCGCCCGTGCAGAGGTCCTGGTCGACCCAGACCTGCAGTTCGTCGGTCGCGACCTCGGCCACCTGTGCACCCCCCATGTTCTCCCGTGCCACGCTCCGACGGTACCCGAACGCCGGTAACGGCCCGTCAGGCCACCCTTGGCGATCAAGGTTCGGTGACGAGGGTGTTGCGTGGGACCGAATCGGCCTCATAGCGGCTAGTGTTAGGGCAGAACGTTCAAGCCCCCCGGGGAGGTGGGACGTGGCAGCACGTAGCGACGACGCGGACTCGCGCGCCGCACGGTGGGAGAAGGAAGCCCACGATCTCTCCACGCAGGTCGCGTTCCTGCAAGAGGAACTCGCCCTGGTGCGGCGCAAGTTGACCGAAAGCCCCCGACACGTCCGGCAGCTCGAAGAGCGGCTGGCGGCCACCCAGGCACAGTTGGCGCGGCTGACAGAAAACAACGACCGGCTGGTGAGCACCCTCAAGGAAGCTCGCACGCAGATCGTGACGCTCAAGGAAGAGATCGACCGGCTCGCGCAACCGCCGAGCGGTTACGGAGTCTTCCTGGCCAAGCACGAGGACGGCACGGTGGACGTCTTCACCGGTGGCCGCAAACTGCGGGTCGCGGTCTCGCCCTCGCTCGACGTGGGTGACCTGCGGCGCGGCCAGGAGGTCCTGCTCAACGACGCGCTCAACATCGTCGACGCGTTCGGTTACGAGCGGGTTGGCGAAGTGGTGATGCTCAAGGAGATCCTGGAGGGACCGAACGGCGGGCCGGGCGACCGGGCGCTGGTGGTCTCCCACTCCGACGAGGAGCGCATCGTGCACCTCGCCGAGACGCTCATCGGCTCGGCGATCCGGGCCGGCGACTCGCTCATGATCGAGCCCCGCTCGGCGTACGCGTACGAGCGGATCCCGAAGAGCGAGGTCGAGGAGCTGGTCCTGGAGGAGGTGCCCGACGTCGACTACGGCGACATCGGTGGCCTCCAGTCGCAGATCGAGCAGATCCGCGACGCGGTGGAGTTGCCGTTCCTGCACGCGGACCTGTTCCGTGAGCACCAGCTCCGCCCACCCAAGGGCATCCTGCTCTACGGCCCACCCGGCTGTGGCAAGACGCTCATCGCCAAGGCGGTGGCCAACTCGCTGGCCAAGAAGATCGCCGAGCGGCAGGGCAAGGAGAAGCACACCAGCTTCTTCCTCAACATCAAGGGCCCGGAGCTGCTCAACAAGTACGTCGGTGAGACCGAGCGGCACATCCGGCTGATCTTCCAGCGCGCCCGGGAGAAGGCCGGCGAGGGCACGCCGGTGATCGTGTTCTTCGACGAGATGGACTCGATCTTCCGGACCCGCGGCTCCGGTGTCTCCTCCGACGTGGAGAACACCATCGTTCCGCAGCTGCTCAGCGAGATCGACGGCGTGGAGGGGCTGGAGAACGTCATCGTCATCGGCGCCTCCAACCGGGAAGACATGATCGACCCGGCGATCCTTCGCCCCGGTCGTCTCGACGTGAAGATCAAGATCGAGCGACCGGACGCTGAGGCGGCCAAGGACATCTTCTCCAAGTACATCCTCTCCGGGCTGCCCCTGCACCCGGACGACCTGGCCGAACACGGCACCGACCCCCAGGCCACCGTCGCGGCGATGATCGACGCCGTGGTGCTGCGGATGTACTCGGAAACCGAGGAGAACCGATTCCTCGAGGTCACCTACGCCAACGGTGACAAGGAAGTCCTCTACTTCAAGGACTTCAACTCCGGCGCGATGATCCAGAACATCGTCGACCGGAGCAAGAAGATGGCCATCAAGGAGTTCCTCACCTCGGGTCGCAAGGGGCTGCGCCTGCAGCACCTGCTCGACGCCTGCGTCGACGAGTTCCGCGAGAACGAAGATCTCCCCAACACCACCAACCCCGACGACTGGGCGCGCATCTCCGGCAAGAAGGGTGAGCGGATCGTCTACATCCGCACGCTCGTCTCCGGCGGCAAGGGCGCCGAGGCCGGCCGGTCCATCGAGACCGCCAGCAACACCGGCCAGTACCTCTGACCCCAACAGCGAGGGTGCCCACCTGACGGTGGGCACCCTCGCTGCGGGTATGTCAGTGCGTCGTCAGGCCGCGAAGATCCACCGCTTCGACACCACGTAGTTCGCCGCCGACAACGATGCCGTCACCAGCAGCTTCGCCAGCAGGTACGGCATGCCCGCCCAGGTCAACGCGGACACCAGCACCACGTTGGCGGTCAGGTTGGCGAGGACCAGCGCGAAGTAGCGCCCCACCTGCGGCACCATCTGGGCGGACGAGCCGAACGACCACGCCCGGTTCAGCCCGAAGTTGACCCAGAACGAGGTCAGGAACGACATGGCGGCCGCAACGGGCAGGACAATCCGGAGAACTCCGTGGTACACGAAGAGTGATCCCGTGTCCACGGCAACGCTCAGACCACCGACAACCAGGAACCGCACAGCACTGTGTCGGGACAGGTGGCGGACGGAATCGGCAACAGGTGACAGCAAAGAGTTCTCCAAGGGGGGACCCGGAGCGGTGAGGACGACGAGGGAGTCTATCGTCTGTCCATCCACCCAGCGGGGCCTGCCCGCGCGAGCCGCGAGGTTGACGTGCCTGATCCCGGAAGAGTGACGCCGCCGGCCGCCGGCGCAAGCCCGGCAGTCACCACGAGCACCGCCCGACGACACTGGGCCCTCGCCTTCGCCGCGTTCTTCCTGATCATCTTCGCCTGGTCGATGGCCGCCCCCTATGACGGCACCCCGGACGAGCGTGAGCACATCGTCCGGGCAGCCGGTGTCGCCGCCGGGCAGATCGCACCCCCGCCGGCCGCCGCGAAGAAGGGCACCGGAGCCTTCCAGACCGTCCCCGGTGGTCTCGTCCGCGAGCAGTGCTGGCAGTTCAAGAAGGAAGTCTCGGCGGCCTGCGCCCAGCCGCCCGGCAGCGACGACACGCCAACCCGGGCCGGCACCGGGGCCGGCCGTTACTTCCCCGCCTACTACGCCCTCGTCGGCGCGCCGACAGTGCTCTGGCCCGGCTGGTCCGGCGTCCTGCTCGCCCGCATGATCAGCGCCCTGTGTTGCGCCGCGCTGCTCGCCTGCGCGTACGTCGTGATCCGCAACCGCTCCCGTCGCGGCCTCATGATGGGCGCCCTGGTCGTCGTCACCACCCCGATGGCCGTGCACATGGCCAGCGCGGTCAACCCGAACGGCCTGGAGATCGCCGCCGGCATCGCCTTCTTCAGCGCGGTCATCCCCCTGCTGCTCGGCCCACCCGGCCCACGGCGCGGCCTCATCGTCCTCGTCGGGATCAGCGCGCTGCTCCTGGCGGTGCTGCGCCAGACCGGCCCGCTCTGGCTGGCGACCGCCTTCATCGCGTTCGCCTTCCCACTGCGCCGCAGCAACCTCCTCGGCCTGCTACGGGACCGGGCCGCGCAGCTCTGGGCGGGCGGCATCGTCCTGGCCACCCTCGTCGTGGTCGCCTGGTCCGTCCGCCAACAGACCTCCGACCTCGGCAACTACTCCGCCGACCGGCTCACCTATGGGCAGGCGGCGCTGCGCGAGGCCGACCGGTGGCGGGGATACCTCGACCAGATCGTCGGGGTCACCTCCTGGCTGGACACCCGGATGCCCGCCCCGCCGTACCTGATCTGGCAGCTCGTCGCCGGCGCGCTGCTGCTCATCGGTGTCGTCTGGGGCAGCACACTCGACCGGTGGCGGCTGCTCGTGCTGCTCGGCGGCGGAGTGGCCGTCCCCTCCCTCATGCAGATCGCCCTGGTCAACGAGAGCGGCTTCGTCACCCAGGGCCGCTACATGCTGCCCATGCTGGTCGGCGTCCTGCTCTACGCCGCGTGGATCGCCGAACAACGCGGCTTCGAGATCGCCCGGGCCCGCTCGTTCACCCGACTCGCCGTGCTGCTCCTCCTGCCGATCCAGCTCTTCTGCCTGGCGTACACGATGGTTCGCTGGCAGAACGGCCTGCCCGCGAACATCGGGTTGAGCAGTCTCAACCCCCTCGCCGGCGACTGGCACCCGGTGGTCGGCTCGGTGATCCCGCTGCTGAGCGCCAGCCTCGGCCTGGTGCTGTTCGGGTGGCTCGTCTGGACCACGCGCTCCACCGCGAGCGACGACCCGACGCCGACCATTGAGCGTTCCGACACCGAATCCACCGAACTGTTCCGCCCCGCCGGCACTCACCTGCAGAGTGCAGGTGCTCAGGGCGGACTACGCTCGACCTGACGGGGGACCGGGTCGGGCGAGCGAAGCGGGTAGGTCGATGAGCGTAAGACGGATCATGGGCACCGAGGTCGAATACGGCATCTCCGTGCCCGGGCAGGCCGGAGCCAACCCGATGGTCACCTCGTCGCAGGTGGTCAACGCCTATGGGGCACGCCCCGAACTCAACCGGGGCGGCCGCGCCCGGTGGGACTACGAGGAAGAGTCGCCGCTGCGCGACGCCCGCGGCTTCACCTACTCCGGCGCCGCGTACGACCCCGCCGAGGCCCTCGCGGACGAAGACCTCGGCCTGGCCAACGTGATACTCACCAACGGCGCACGGCTCTACGTGGACCACGCCCACCCCGAATACTCCACCCCCGAGGTCACCACCCCCAGGGACATCGTGCGCTGGGACAAGGCCGGCGAGCGGGTGATGGCCGAGGCGTCGCGCCGGGCCGCCACCATCCCGGGCACCCAGCCGATCCACCTCTACAAGAACAACACCGACAACAAGGGCGCCAGCTACGGCGCCCACGAGAACTACCTGATGCGCCGGCAGACGCCGTTCGCCGACATCGTGGCGTACCTGACGCCGTTCTTCGTCACCCGGCAGATCGTCTGCGGCGCCGGCCGGGTCGGCATCGGCCAGGACGGCGGCCAGAGCGGCTTCCAGATCTCCCAGCGTGCCGACTTCTTCGAGGTCGAGGTGGGCCTGGAGACCACCCTCAAGCGGCCGATCATCAACACCCGCGACGAGCCGCACGCCGACGCCGACAAGTACCGCCGGCTGCACGTCATCATCGGCGACGCCAACCTCTCCGAGATCTCCACCTACCTCAAGGTCGGCACCACCGCGCTGATCCTCACCATGATCGAGGAGAAGGCCCTTGGCGCCGACCTCGGCATCGCCGACCCGGTCAGCGAGCTGCGCGCCGTCAGCCATGACCCGACTCTGACGCACCGCATGCGACTGCGCGACGGCCGTCGGCTCACCGCCCTCGACCTGCAGTGGGCGTACCTGGAGCGGGTCCGGTCCTTTGTCGACGACCGGTACGGCACCGACGCCGACGAGCAGACCATCGACGTGCTCGACCGCTGGGAGAGCGTCCTGGACCGGCTGGGCCGGGATCCGATGCTCTGCGCCGACGAGTTGGACTGGGTGGCAAAGCTGCGGCTGCTGGAGGGCTACCGGGAGCGGGAGAAGCTCGGCTGGGGTTCGCACAAGCTCCAGCTCGTCGACCTTCAATATTCCGACGTCCGGCCGGAGAAGGGCCTCTACCACCGGCTGGTCAGCCGGGGGGCGATGAAGACGCTGCTCACCGACGACGAGACGCGCAGCGCGATGACCGAGCCGCCGGAGGACACCCGGGCCTACTTCCGCGGTCGCTGCCTCGCCCAGTACGCCTCCGAGGTCGTTGCCGCGAGCTGGGACTCGGTGATCTTCGACGTGGGCCGGGAGTCGTTGGTCCGGGTTCCGATGATGGAGCCGGAGCGGGGCACCCGTGCGCACGTCGGGGCGTTGTTCGACCGCTGTGCCAGCGCCAAGGACCTGTTGGAGACGTTGACCGGGGGCTGAGATCCGGTGCCTCCACCGGGGATCGCTCTGTGGCATGCTAGGCCGTCCCCCGATCCGTCGACCCACACGGTGATGCGATGCTCCCCTCTGCCCGGCAGGTTGGCCTGCGTGCGATGACCGCCGTACCGCTGTCGAACGCGTACGCCGGGCGTGCCAACAGTTTCGGCTTCCTGCGGCTCTGCTTTGCCGTAGCGGTCGTCCTCGCGCACACCGCGGTGATCGGGTATGCCCGACCGTTGACCGAGGTTGTCGACGTGGCCGGTCTGGGGGTGGCCGGCTTCTTCGGCATCTCCGGCTTCCTGATCACCCGCAGCGCCCGGCGGGCCAGCCTGCCCCGCTACCTGTGGCACCGGGCCCTGCGGATCTGGCCGGGCCTCTGGGTGTGTCTGCTGTTCATCGGCTTCGTGGTTGCCCCGATCGTCTGGTACGCCGATCGGGGCAATCTGGACGGCCTGTGGCGGCACCCGGCCGGCGTGGTCAACTTCCTGCAGGCGAACTGGTGGGGTGGCTACCGCCAGCAGGGGATCGTCGACGTCTTCCGGGACACGCCGTACGGCGACCTGGTGCGTAAGAGCGTCCTCGACGGCTCACTCTGGACGCTCAGTTACGAGATCTTCTGCTACCTGATCGTGGCTTCGCTGGCCGTGGTGGCGGTGCTGCGCCGTGCCCGCTGGCTGGTGCTCGCGGCCGCCGTTCTCGTCTTCGGTCTGCTGCTCTGGAACCAGTACGAGGCGCTGCGCTTCGGCGGGTCGACGTACTTCACCAGCGGCTCAGTCGGCACGCTGCCGCTGCTCGGCGCGCTCAGCAAGATCTGGTTCCTGCGGTTCGGCTTCATGTTCCTGGTGGGCGCCGTGGCGGACCTGTACAGCGACAAGCTGCCCATCAGCGACGTCCTCGGCGTGCTCGCCATCGTGGTGACCGGCTGGCAGACCCTGGAGGGCCACCTGTTCGGCCCGGCGTTGCTCACCTACGAGTACGCCATCCTCTACCTCGCGGTCCGGTTGCCACGGCTGCTGCACCGCGTGGGCCAGAAGAACGACTACTCGTACGGCATTTACATCTACTCCTTCGTCGTGCAGCAGATGCTGGCCTGGCTGGGGGCGGCTGCCTGGGGGTTCGTCGGCTACTTCGCGGTGGTCATGGTCTTCACAGTCGTCCTGGCGTTCCTGTCCTGGCATCTGGTGGAGAAGCAGGCGCTGCGGTTCAAGGACTGGACGCCGCGCCTGCGGCGCGGGGAGCCACCGGCGGAGGCCTCGGGGGAGGGGCAGCCCGAGCCGGAGCGGGTCCCGGTGCCGGTCTCGGCCCCGGCCCCGGCCGACGTGTCGGCTCCTCGGGGCTGACCGCTTCGGCGCAATCGAACGCCCCCGACCCGAACACGGCGGACGTGAGGGCTTTCTGTCGCCTGCGCGGGGTAGATTTCATCCCAGACGATCGTGGAGGAGACAGCCATGGCCACTCATGACAGCGGCGGCCAGTCGCAGTCCGGCAAGTCCCGTCAGGGCGAGGAAATCGAGGACGTCACCACCGAGGCAAACCCCGAGGTGGCCGAGCGGCACGCCGAGATCACCGAGGACGTCGACGACCTCCTCGACGAGATCGACTCCGTCCTGGAAGAGAACGCAGAGGAATTTGTGAGAGGCTACGTCCAGAAAGGGGGTCAATAGAGGCATATGTCCGATTTGCCGGGCCACCCGGACAAGATGTGTCCGCAGTGCAAGAGAACGCTGGCCGGTACGGAGTTCCACCGTGACCGCCGACGGGTAGACGGTCTCGCCTTTACTGCAAAGCCTGTGCCGCCGTCCGGTCCGAGGCCAGCCGGCGTAAGCGCGGCATCGCCCCACAGCGAAAGTCGCCCACGCCCGTCGGTGAGGGTCTCAAGTGGTGTCCGGACTGCGAGCAGATCAAGTCTCTGGACGACTTTCCCACCACCACTACCAAGGCCAGCGGCCGGCACAGCTACTGCAAACCCTGCCATAATGCCCGAGGCAAGGAGTCAGCGCAGCGACTCTACGGCGGGACTCGCGAGTACCACCTGCGGCGGCGGTACGGCGTGGGTGAGAAAGAGTTTCAGGAGCTCCTGGCCGAGCAGGGCGGGGTCTGCGCGATCTGTGGCGGTGCCGACCCTCAACATCTGGACCACGATCATCGCACCGGATGGGTGCGCGGGATACTCTGCTTCAACTGCAACGGTGGTCTTGGCCAGTTCCGTGACAGTCCCATGAGGCTGGCCAGGGCGATCACGTACCTGAGAGGAACCACGTGGCAGCGGGCTTTGATCCATCCGGGCGTCTTCCAGATGTGTTCACCAACGCGGGGACGTCCTCCTTCACGACGTTTCTGAGTCGGGTGGCCCCCGAGATGTTGCCCGGTCGGCGACCGCTGCCGCCGGGCATGGCCGCCGACCTGGCGCCGCACGCGACCACCATCGTGGCCATCGCGGCCGCCGAGGGTGTGGTGATGGCGGGCGACCGACGGGCCACCATGGGCAATCTGATCGCTCAGCGCGACATCGAGAAGGTGCACCCCGCCGACGCGTACTCGTTGGTCGGCATCGCGGGCACCGCCGGTATCGGCATCGAGCTGATGCGACTGTTCCAGGTGGAGCTGGAGCACTACGAGAAGATCGAGGGCGCGATGCTCTCGTTGGA
This sequence comes from Micromonospora noduli, assembly GCF_003264475.1. NCBI lineage: Bacteria > Bacillati > Actinomycetota > Actinomycetes > Micromonosporales > Micromonosporaceae > Micromonospora > Micromonospora noduli. The sequence goes on from NZ_PYAC01000041.1 coordinate 43,630, forward strand.
CGGTAAGGCCAACCGGTTGGCCTCGATGATCCGGGGCAATCTGGGGGCGGCCATGCAGGGGTTGGCAGTGGTGCCGCTCTTCGCCGGGTTCGACCTGGCCGCCGCCGACCCGGCGCGCGCCGGTCGGATCTTCAGCTTCGACGTGACCGGTGGCCCGTACGAGGAGACCGGCTACGACGCAATCGGGTCCGGGTCGCTGTTCGCGAAGTCCGCGTTGAAGAAGCGGTTCCGGGCCGGGTTGTCCGTCGAGGACGCGACGCGGCTGGCGGTCGAGGCGCTCTACGACGCCGCCGACGACGACACCGCGACCGGTGGGCCGGATCTGACCCGCCGCATCTACCCCGTGGTGATGACCGCGACCGCCGAGGGCACCCGCCGGTTGACCGACACCGAGACGGCGGCGATCGCCGAGGGTGTTGTTGCCGGCCGGATGGAGAACCCGGGCGGTTGAGACCCGCACCCCACCAGTCAGCAGTCGTCAGCACAGCGCCGTAAGGAGAACCGCCGACGTGGCCATGCAGTTCTACGCCTCTCCCGAACAGATCATGCGCGACCGCTCCGAGTTGGCCCGCAAGGGCATCGCTCGGGGTCGCAGCGCTGTGGTCCTCAGCTACTCCGGCGGGGTCCTCTTCGTCGCGGAGAACCTCTCCAGCGCCCTGCACAAGGTCAGCGAGATTTACGACCGGATCGGGTTCGCCGCGGTCGGCCGGTACAACGAGTTCGAGAACCTGCGCCGCGCCGGTGTCCGGATGGCCGACCTGAACGGGCTCAGCTACGACCGGCGTGACGTCACTGGTCGGGCCCTGGCCAACGCGTTCGCGCAGACCCTGGGTGCGATCTTCACCGAGCAGTCGAAGCCGTTCGAGGTGGAGATCTGCGTGGCGGAGGTCGGTGCCACCCCGGAGGCGGACGAGCTGTACCGGCTGACCTATGACGGTTCGGTCAACGACGAGCCGGGGCGGATGGCCATGGGTGGTCAGGCCGAGGCGATCACCGGCGTGTTGAAGTCGCAGCATCGGGCGGACATGTCCCTGGGCGAGGCGGTCAGGGTGGCGGTGCAGGCGTTGAGCACCGTCGGTGGTGAGGGCGGTGCCGCCCGCACGATCGCCGCGAACCAGCTCGAGGTGGCGGTCCTGGACCGTCAGCGGATCGGACGGACGTTCCGGCGGATCACCGGGGCCGCGCTGACCGCTCTGTTGGACGGGGATGCAGCGGCCGAGGGGCAGGCGGCGGATGCGGCGGGCGGCCCCGCCGAGCCGGTCGTGCCAACCACGGAGGGGCACAAGCCGACGAGCTCGGCCGGTTCCGCGGACCTGGAGGACCGGCCCGCGGAGGGCGGCGAGCGCTAGGGTTTCGCCCGCTGGTGCCGGGCCCGTGTCCGGGGCCCGGCACCAGCGGTCATCCTCGGCGCAGCAGGGGCCGGGCCAGGGCCCAGTAACCGCCGGCGACGGCGTTGAACGCGCCCAGGCCGGGCGTGGTCGGCACACCGGACGGGGTGACCCGACCGGTCATCAGCTCCGCGATGACCCCGTCCGGCACCCGGCGTTCGGCCTGTAGCTGCCGTCGACGGCCGCGAACCCAGTCGCGGTTGCGCCACAACCAGCCCCAACCCCGCAGCTTCTGCCGGGACCAGCCGCCGACGACCGCGGCGGTGAGCATGGCGGCCTCGGTGAGTAGCAGTGCCGGGGCGAGCACCACGAGTGTCCGCGCCTCGTAGGCGGTGAGCAGGGTGACCAGTCGGTTGCGCTCGACCAGGTAGAGCTTCAGGGCGTTGCGGGAGAACTCGTAGTGGTGACGCACGACGGCGTCCGGCACGTACTCCAGGCGTAGTCCACGCTGCCACAGTCGCAGGCTGAGTTCGGTGTCCTCGTGGTACGCGAAGTATTCGGCGGCGAAGCCGTCGAGCTCGCGCCAGAGCTGCCGGCTGATCACGAAGCAGCAGCCGCTGAGGGAGGGTACGGCCCGCCGCTCGGCGTGGTTGCTGGCCGGTTCGCCGTTGCCGCCGGCCCAGGAGAGGCCGGTGAAGTGCAGCGGGTTGCCGCTGGTGTTGATCAGCTCGGGGGTGTCGGCCAACCGGATGGACGCCATGGCCGCGCCGACGCCCGCTTCGGCGGCTACGGCGGTGGTCTTGGCCAGGGCGTCGGGTGCGACGACGGCATCGGAGTTGACGAACGCGAGCCAGTCACCGGTGGCCTCGGCCGCGCCGACCCGGCAGCCGCCGGAGTAGCCGGTGTTCTCCTCCGGTCGGATCACCCGCACCCCGGGGAGGCCCTTGACGATGTCGATGCCGTCCCCGGTGCAGCCGTTGTCGACGACGATGAGGTCGATCTCGACGTCGGTGCTGGCCAGCACCGCATGGGCGGCGTCGACGAGGTAGGGCTCCGGGCCGTAGGCGAGCATGACGGCGCTCACCCGGGGTCGGGTCATCGGATGCCTCCGGATGCGGCAGGGGCGACGGCCTCGGCGAGCGGCCGGGTGGGGGTGGTGGGTCGGCGGACGCCGCCGCGCAGCAGCATCGCCATGGTGGCGGCCACGATGACGGAGCCGATGGTGTACGCCAGTTCGACTCGCAGGGTGACCGGAGCCGGGATCAGCGTCACGGCGATCAGGGCGGCGACGCCGGCGGTCCAGGCGAGGGCCTGGGCGCGGTGCCGGTCGAGGGCGAGTAGGGCCTGACCGAGCACCATCGCCCACAGGTAGGCGAGCGTGGCGGCCGCCAACCAGGCAAAGTCGCCGTGGCCGAGAACGCCGGGTGCGTCGAAGAGGGTGCCGACCAGCCATGGGCCGAGCAGCACGGCGCCGAGGGCGCCGGTGAGGCCGAGTGCGGTGACGATGCCGAGCGCCCGGCGCAGCAGGCTGTGGAAGCCGGCCTGGTCGCCGGTGGTGGCGGTGGTGGCCAGGCCGGGCAGCAGTGACGCCTGTAGGGAGCCGAAGACGAACAGGGGGATGCGGACCAGCACGAGGGCGGAGAGCAGTGCGCCAGCGGCCGCCGCGTCGGAGGGGGCGAGTAGCTGCACGTTGATCACGCCGATGTTCACCACGACCTGGGAGAGCAGGCTGGAGGCGGTGAGCAGGCCGAGGCCGCGTAGCAGGGTGGCCCAGGCCACCGGCGGGCCTCCGCCGATGGCGCGCAGCACCGGCGGCAGGGTGAGCAGGACGCTGACCAGTGGGGCGGCGACGAGCACGAGCCCGTACCAGACGGGTGACGTCACTCCGGCCAGCCCGAGCAGGGCGACCATGATGATCCGCAGGCCGCCGTCGATCCCGAGTTGAGCGCCATACCAGGGGAACAGTTGCAGGCCGGAGAGGACGCCTCGGGTGGCGTAGGCGACGGCCATCGCGGCGAGCGCGCCGATCAGCACTGTGACCAGGTTGCCGTCACCGGCGAAGAGCTTGTCGGCGAGCGGTTGACGGCCGATGGTGACGGCCAACACCAGCACCGCGAGCATCACGGCGGCGACGGTGACGCCGCGGGCCAGTACCGGCCCGGGGGGCAGGCCCTGGCTGTGTCGGGCGGCGACGACCCGGGCGACCTCCTGCTCGATCGGCATGAACACGCCGATGCCGAGGGTGAACACGATCGACCAGAGCACCGACAGGGACGAGTAGTCGGCCTGGCTGAGGCTGTGGCCGGCGACTGCGAGGTGAACGTAGGAGGCGAGCCCGAGAAGGGCCAGCCCGGCACCGACAGCGACGGTGCCGGGCGGGACCAGGCTCAGTAGCCGTCGGATCACCGGCGGATGAGCGCCAGCGTGAGAACGGCGAACGCGCGGCCGAGGTAGACCATCGCCTTGGCGGGGGAGTGGCTGGGTGTGCCAGCCATCCGCTTGCGCATGGCGACCGGCACCTGGCGGATGCGGTAGCCGCGGCGGGCGGTGTGCACAAGGGTCTCCACCGTGTCGCCGAGGTACTCGGCCGGGTACCAGCCGGCGAACATCTCGATGACCCGCCGGTTGGCGGCCCGGAAGCCGGAGGTGGTGTCGGTGAGCTTGGTGCGGGCGACCCGGGACAGCACGGCGGAGAGCATCACCATCGCCCAGCGGCGGGGGCCGCGGACGTTGTAGTCGCCCTCACCGGCGAAGCGGGCGCCGATGACGAGGTCGTTGTCGTCGAGCAGGTCGACGAGCTTCGGCACGTACCGGGGGTCGTGCTGGCCGTCGGCGTCGATCTGGATGGCGACGTCGTAGTCGTGGTCCCGGGCGTAGCGGTAGCCGAGGCGCATGGCCCCACCAACGCCGAGGTTGTACGGCAGTTTGGCGACCAGGGCTCCGGCGGCGGCGGCGACGGCGGCGGTGCGATCGGTGGAGCCGTCGTCGACGACGAGCACGTCGACGCCGGGCAGTTCGCCACGGACCTCGCCGACGACGTCGGCGATCGAGCCCGACTCGTTGAGAGCCGGGATGATGATCAGTGTGCGCTTGCCGTTAACCATCGGTCGACACCAGTTCGTCTCGGGCTGCCCGGTCCGCGTCGATTTCAGCGCGCAGCAGGGCGAAGTCTTCGGCCAGGGTGCGGGTCTCTTCTTCCAGGGCACTGACCTCCCAGCTCAGGTGTACGCACACCAGCAGCAGGAAGACGATGCCGAGGAAGAGCACCAGGCTGACACCGGAGGCGACGCCGAGGAGTTCGGCGACGTTGTCGAGCAGCCGGGGGAAAAGGGACAGCGGAATCACGATGATCAGTACGGCGAGCCAGAGCATGCCGTACTTCTCGCGCAGCTGACGGCGGCGCAACAGCTCGACGATGGTGCCGAGGAGCAGCAGGCCGGTCAGGCCGGTGACGAGGGTGAGCTTCATGCGACCTTCCACGGGGCGGGTGGAGCGGGGGAGTGGAACGCGTCAACCAGGGCGCGGTGCCAGTCTGGAAGCGCGGGCAGACCCACGGCTGCCCAGCGGCTGTGCCCTAGCACACTGTACGCAGGCCGGGGGGCGGGACGCGGATACCGGTCGCTGGTGGTGGGTCGGATCCGGTCCGGGTCCAGTCCGGCCAGCGTGAACGCGGCGCGGGCAAGCCCGTACCAGGTCGTCTGCCCGGCGCAGGTGCCGTGGTAGACGCCGGGCGTCGCGTGACCGGCCAGCGCGGCGTCGGCGAGCGCGACGAGCCGCTCGGCGAGCGCGTACGACCAGGTGGGTTGGCCGTGTTGGTCGTCGACAACGTCGAGGTGTTCGCGCTGGGTGGCGAGTCGGAGCATGGTGGCCACGAAGTTCGGGCCGTGCGCGCCGTAGAGCCAGGCGGTGCGCACGACGTACCCGGTGTCGGGCAGCAGCCGCGCGACGGCCTGTTCGCCGACCAGCTTGCCGCGCCCGTAGGCGTTGACCGGCGCGGTGGGCGCGTCCTCCGGGTACGGGGTGTCCGCGTTGCCGGCGAGGACGTAGTCGGTGGAGACCTGGATCAGCCGGGTTCCGTCGGTGGCGCACGCCGCGGCCAGGTTGGCCACGGCGTGGCCGTTGATGGCGGTCGCCGCGGCCTCGTCGGCCTCGGCGGCGTCGACGTTGGTCCACGCGGCCGCGTTGATCACTAGGTCGTGCCCGGCGACGGCGGCGTGGACCGCCGCGCGGTCGGTGACGTCCAGGTCGGTGCGGGTGGCGGCGGTCACCTTGAGGTCGGGCCGTGCACCCAGCACGGTGATCAGGTCCCGGCCGAGCATCCCGCCCGCGCCGGTGACGAGGATTCGGGTCATGCGGTCGGCGCGGACTTGAGGGGTTCCCACCAGCTGCGGTTGTCCCGGTACCAGCGGACGGTGTCGGCGAGGCCCTGGTCCAGGGTGATGCTGGGGTGGTAGCCGAGCTCTTCGCTGATCTTGGTGATGTCGAGGGAGTACCGGCGGTCGTGGCCCTTGCGGTCGGTGACCGGGACGACCCGGTCCCACCCGGCGCCGCAGGCGTCCAGGAGCAGGCCGGTGAGTTCCTTGTTGGTCAGCTCGGTGCCGCCGCCGATGTTGTAGACCTCACCGGCGCGGCCCTTCTGCTGGACGAGCGCGATGCCCCGGCAGTGGTCGTGCACGTGCAGCCAGTCACGGATGTTGCCGCCGTCGCCGTAGAGGGGGACGGTGCCGCCGTCGAGCAGGTTGCTGACGAACAGCGGGATGACCTTCTCGGGGAACTGGTACGGGCCGTAGTTGTTGGAGCAGCGCGTGACGACCACGTCCATGCCGTGGGTGCGGTGGTACGACAGCGCGAGCAGGTCGGAGCCGGCCTTGGATGCCGAGTACGGCGAGTTGGGGGCGAGGGGCCAGGTCTCGGTCCAGGAGCCCTCGTCGATCGAGCCGTAGACCTCGTCGGTGGAGACGTGCACGAACCGGCCGGTGCCGTGGCGCAGCGCCGCGTCGAGCAGCGTCTGGGTGCCCAGCACGTTGGTGGTGACGAACGGCGCGGCGCCCGCGATCGAGCGGTCGACGTGTGACTCGGCGGCGAAGTGCACGATCACGTCGTGCTCGGCCACCACCTCGTCGACCACGACCGGGTCGCAGATGTCGCCCTGCACGAACCGCAGTCGCGGGTCGTCGCGGACGGGCTCAAGGTTGGCCAGGTTGCCCGAGTAGGTCAGCTTGTCCAGTACGGTCACGACGGCCGGCTCGAGTGGCGGCACGCCGTCCGCACTGCCGAGGGGCTTGCCCAGCAGCAGACGAACGTACTCCGACCCGATGAATCCGGCTCCGCCGGTGACGAGGATCCTCACGGGTCCGGAAGTATACGCGACGGACGGCGCGGCTCCTGGTATGCGACCCCCGCACAACGTGTCCGGGTGCGGTTAGGCTTCCCCGATGCGCGGAATCCTACTTGCCGGCGGCACCGGGTCCCGGCTCTGGCCGATCACCCGGGCGGTCTCGAAGCAGCTGATGCCGGTCTTCGACAAGCCGATGATCTATTACCCGCTCTCCACCCTGGTGATGTCCGGGGTCCGGGAGATCCTGGTGATCACGACTCCGGACGACCAGGACCAGTTCCGTCGGCTGCTCGGCGACGGCAGCCAGTTCGGGCTGCGGCTGGAGTACGTCAGCCAGGAGCGCCCGGAGGGCATCGCGCAGGCGTTCATCCTCGGCGCGGACTTCATCGGCACCGAGTCGGTGGCGTTGGTCCTCGGCGACAACATCTTCCACGGCGTGGGTCTGGGTCGGCAGCTCGCCGACCACGGTGACCCGGTCGGCGGGCGGGTCTTCGCCTATCAGGTGGCCAACCCGCAGGAGTACGGCGTGGTCGACTTCGACGCCGACGGTCGGGTGCTCTCGATCGAGGAGAAGCCGGCCCGCCCGAAGTCCCGCTACGCGGTGCCCGGCCTCTACTTCTACGACAACCGGGTGGTCGACATCGCCCGCAAGCTCACCCCGAGCGCCCGCGGCGAGCTGGAGATCACGGCGGTCAACGAGGTGTACCGGGAGACCGGGGAGCTGGCGGTGACGGTGCTGGATCGGGGCACCGCCTGGCTGGACACCGGCACGTTCACCTCGATGATGCAGGCCGCCGAGTTCGTCCGGGTGGTCGAGGAGCGGCAGGGCCTCAAGATCGGTTGCGTCGAGGAGGTTGCCTGGCGGGCCGGCCTGATCGACGACGCGCAGCTGCGTGCGCTCGCCGAGCCGCTGACCAAGAGCGGTTATGGCAACTACCTGCTCGGTCTGCTCAGCGACAAGGCCGGCGACGACGGGGGTTCCTGGTGAAGATCCGGGAGCTGAGCATCGAGGGTGCCTGGGAGATCACCCCCCAGCAGCACGGTGACCCGCGCGGCATGTTCATGGAGTGGTACCGCTTCGACAAGCTCGCCGAGGTGGTGGGGCATCCGCTGCGGCTGGCCCAGGCCAACCTGTCGGTCTCCGCGCGTGGCGTGGTGCGCGGCGTCCACTTCGCCGACGTCCCGCCCGGCCAGGCCAAGTACGTCACCTGTGTGCGGGGCGCGGTCCTCGACGTGATCGTGGACCTGCGGGTGGGCTCGCCGACCTTCGGTCGTTGGGAGGGCGTCCGACTGGACGACACCGACCGTCGGGCGGTCTACCTCAGCGAGGGGCTGGGGCACGGGTTCTGCGCGTTGACCGACGACGCGACGTTGAGCTATCTCTGCTCGGCCACCTACAACCCGACCGGCGAGCACGCTGTGCACCCGCTGGACGAGGAGTTGGGCATCGAGTGGCCCGCCGACGTTCCAAAGCTGTCCGCACGCGACGACGCGGCGCCGACTCTGGCGCAGGCGCGCGAGCGGGGCCTGCTTCCGGAGTACGACAGCTGCCGGCGGTTCGTGGCGAGCCTCGGTCCGGACGGAATGTCGCACTCAACCGGTATGTGACCGCGCTCGGGGCACGACCTGTGGTCTGACAGTGACGAACCGGGCCTCCGGGCGGCTAATGTCACACCATGGAGCGGCGAATCTTCGGCCTCGAGACCGAGTACGGCGTCACCTGCACCTATCGCGGGCAGCGGCGGCTGTCCCCGGACGAGGTCGCGCGGTATCTGTTCCGTCGCGTGGTGTCCTGGGGTCGGTCGAGCAATGTCTTCCTGCGCAATGGGGCCCGGCTCTACCTGGACGTCGGGTCGCATCCGGAGTACGCGACACCGGAGTGCGACTCGGTGACCGATCTCGTCGCCCACGACCGGGCCGGCGAGCGGATCCTGGAGGGCCTGCTCGTCGACGCGGAGAAGCGGCTGCACGACGAGGGCATCGCGGGTGAGATCTACCTGTTCAAGAACAACACCGATTCGGCCGGCAACTCGTACGGCTGCCACGAGAACTACCTGGTCTCCCGGCACGGCGAGTTCGGCCGGCTCGCCGACGTGCTCATCCCGTTCCTGGTCACCCGGCAGTTGATCTGCGGGGCCGGCAAGGTCCTGCAAACCCCACGCGGCGCGGTCTACTGCCTTTCGCAGCGGGCCGAGCACATCTGGGAGGGCGTCTCCTCGGCGACCACCCGCAGCCGCCCGATCATCAACACCCGGGACGAGCCGCACGCTGACGCCGAGCGCTACCGGCGGCTGCACGTGATCGTCGGTGACTCAAACATGAACGAGGTCACCACGCTGCTCAAGGTCGGCACCGCCGACATCGTGCTGCGGATGATCGAGGCCGGGGTGGTGATGCGCGACCTGTCCCTGGAGAACCCGATCCGGGCCATCCGGGAGGTGTCGCACGACATCACCGGCCGGCGCAAGGTGCGGTTGGCCAACGGCAAGGAGGTCAGCGCCCTGGACATCCAGCAGGAATACCTCGCCAAGGCCACCGAGTTCGTCGAGCGACGCGGTGGCGACCAGGCCGCCAAGCGGGTCGTCGAGCTGTGGGGCCGGGTGCTCAACGCGGTGGAGACTGGCGACCTGGAGCCGGTCTCCCGGGAGATCGACTGGGTCAGCAAGCTGCGGCTGATCGAGCGCTACCAGCGCAAGCACGACCTGCCGCTGTCGCACCCCCGGGTGGCGCAGATGGATCTGGCCTACCACGACGTGCGCCGCGGCCGGGGCCTCTACGGGCTCCTGGAGCGCCGCGGCGAGGTCGACCGGGTGGCCACCGACCCGGAGATCTTCGAGGCCAAGGAGACCCCGCCGCAGACCACCCGGGCCCGGCTGCGGGGCGAGTTCATCCGGCACGCCCAGGAGAAGCGCCGGGACTTCACCGTCGACTGGGTGCACCTGAAGCTCAACGACCAGGCGCAGCGCACCGTGCTCTGCAAGGACCCGTTCCGGGCGTACGACGAGCGGGTGGAGCGGCTGATCGCCAGCATGTGACCGGTCGCCGGCCCCGTCGGTGCGCTGCGCCGACGGGGCCGGTCAGCCCGGCGCGCTGAGCGGTTAAGCTGAGCGCGCCATGACGACTTCTGGACCTTCCGACCGCCCCGAGCGCGGCACCGAGCGGCAGAACTGGATCGAACGCCGGCGGGAGAAGATCCGCGCCGAGATCGACCGTAACCGGCGCGGTGAATACACGGTGCCGACCTGGGTGCTGGCCCTGGCGCTGGTGCTCATCGTGGGCGGCTGGCTAGCCCTGATCTTCCTGGCCTAACCCCCCACCCTTCCCCCTCCCCCCTGCCCCGCCCCAGCTCGCGTTGATCATGACGTTATTGCCATGACACGCCGGGGCGACGGGCAATAACTTCATGATCAACCGGGTGCGGGGCCGGGGCCCGGGGGTCAGGGGAGGAGGGTTACGGCGTGGCGGCCGGCGGCGGCTGCCGCCAGGAAGTACGCGCGGTCGGCGTCGAGGCCACGGCCCATGGTGGACAGGGGTACGGCGCTGGCCCGCAGCGCGGCGTCCAGACCGTCGGTGAGCACCCGGACGATCCGGTGCCGTTCCTCCAGGGGCGCCAGCGCCGCGTGCACCTCGGCCGCGAGGGACGGCGCCAGGTCCTCGGGCACCACCAGCTCCGCCGGGGCGAGCGCCACCCGACCGTACGCGGTGAGGCTGTGGTGGGACACGCCCCGGTGTCGGGGGCGGGGGTCGGCGTCGGAGATGCGCAACGAGCCGACCGGCTTTCCGCCCAGCGTGGCGATCGCGTTGACCGCCTCGCCCACGGCGACGCCGGAGAAGCCCCACCGGGTGCCGGTGCCCAGGTTGCCCGGTCCTTGCGCCACGATCGCCACGTCCGCGTTCAGCACGTACCGGGCGGCGAGCAGACCGCCGTGCAGGGTGGTGGCCTCCAGGTCGCCACCGAACGCCTGCCCGACGGTGATCGTGCCGGCCAGCTCGGCCCGCAGCCCGGCGAGGGTGCGGGAGAACCAGGCGGGCAGCGCCCCGCCGTCGGTGAGCAGGTACGCCACCCGCGCCTGCGGGGCGTCGGCCCGGATGCCGGCCAGGATCGCCGGGAGCGCCGAGTGCAGGTCGGCGGTGACCACCGGCAGGCCGCCGAGGTCGTCCGCGTCGGCCAGCACGTCGCGGTGCGGAGAGGCATCCTCGTCGACGCCGAGGAGGATCGGCTGCAACGGCGTGTAGCGGGCCTTGACCAGGTGCCCGGCGTCGCGGGTGTCGGCGACGTCCGGCGGGTCCGGCGGCAGCCGGTCCGGCAGGGCGACCACCAGGGCGTACCCGCCGGTGCCCAGGCCCATCAGCAGCGCGCCGGCGTTGAGCAGCACCCGGTCGCCGGGCTCGGGCGTGCCGACCAGCTCCGGGTAGGCCAGCGCCCGCATCCGCGTGCCGTCGGGCAGGTCGACGTCCAGCTCCACCGCCCCGGTCCACTGCCGTCGCAGCGTCGCCACCGTCCCCGTACGCCATCGCACCATGACGGGCACGCTAGCCGCGCGGGCGTGGCGGTCCGCGCCCGGGTGTGGGTCAGGTCGGCTCGGGGCCGCCGGCGTCCGGGCTCGGCCCGGCCTGGGTGTGCCGGGCGGTGCCGGTGGCGCCCGGCATCGAACGGGTCGGGTCGAGGAAGACGAACCTGATCTCCGGGTACCGGTTCGTGAGCCGCCGCTCGGCCTCGTCGGCGGTGGCCTCGATCTGCGCGCCGGTGGCCTCGTCGCGGAAGTCGACCTTCGCGGCGACCAGGATGTCCTGCGGGCCGAGCTGCATTGTCAACAGGGTGTCGATGCGCTCCACCTCGGGCAGCCCGGCCAGATCCTGCTCGATCTCGTGGCGCAGCCGCTCCGGGACGGCCCGGCCGACCAGCAGCGACAGGTTGTTGGCGGCGAGGACCCCGGCGACCGCCAGCAGCAGGAGCCCGATCAGGATCGACGCGACGCCGTCCCACACCTCGTCGCCGGTGGCGTGCGACAGGCCGACGCCGAGCCCGGCCAGCACCAGACCGATCAGCGCCGCGCTGTCCTCCAGGAAGACGGCCTTGACGGTGGTGTCGGCGGTCAGCCGCAGGAACCGCCGCGGCGTGGTCCGCCAGCGCTGCGACTCGCGGCGGACCTGCCGCACCGCCCGGGCCAGTGAGATCGACTCGATGACGAACGACACCCCGAGCACGATGTACGAGATGAGGTAGTCGCCGCTGTGTTCGTGCACCAGGATCGTGGTGACGCCGTGGGTGACGGCGAAACCGGCGCCGGCGACGAACGTGAACATGGCCGCGAAGAACGCCCAGACGTAGCTTTCCTTGCCGTACCCGAAGGGGCGTCGCTGGTCGGCCGGGCGGGCGCCGCGGCGCAGCGCCTGGAAGAGCAGCACCTCGGTGGTGGTGTCGGCGACCGAGTGCGCCGCCTCGGAGAGCATCGCGGCTGATCCGGAGATCAGCCCGGCGATCAGCTTGGCGACCGCGATGGCGAGGTTGGCGGCGCCGGCGACGACGACGGTGCCGACGCTCTCGCTCTCGGGCCTGGCGTCCGCTTGCGACATGAGGATCACCCTATGACCGCGGACGGCGACGCGCCGGGGGAGGCCCGATCCGAACAAGTGTGCGGCACGCCCGCCGTGGGTGCACGGTGTGGGCGGGTCGGCTGCTAGCGTCTACCGCGTGTCGCGGACCCGCACCGAACGCCTGGTCAACCTGGTGATCTGCCTGCTGTCCACGCGACGGTTCCTGACCGCCGCGCAGATCGCCGCGACCGTGCCCGGTTACGAGCACGATCCGGACGACGCGCGCGACCACGAGGCGTTCCAGCGCAAGTTCGAACGGGACAAGGCCGAGCTGCGTGAGCTGGGTGTGCCACTGGAGACCGGCACGGCGAGCGCCTTCGACGCCGAGCCCGGCTACCGGATCGCCCACCGCGAATACGCGCTGCCCGACATCCTCCTCGAACCGGACGAGGCCGCAGCGGTCGGCATCGCCGCCCGGCTGTGGCAGCACGCCGGGTTGGCCGCCGCCGCGTCGTCGGGGCTGGCCAAGCTGCGTGCCGCCGGGGTGGACGTGGACCCGCAGGCGACCCTCGGCCTGGAGCCGATGGTCACTGTCGACCCGGCGTTCGCGCCGCTGACCGCCGCTGCCCGGGACCGCCGCGAGGTGGGGTTCGACTACCGGGTGCCCGACCGCGACGCGCCCAGCCGGCGACGGCTGCAACCGTGGGGCGTGGTCTGCTGGCGCGGCCGGTGGTATGTGGTCGGCCACGACCAGGACCGGGAGGCGACCCGCTGCTTCCGGCTGTCCCGGGTCGTCGGCGCGGTCCGGGTGACCGGCGCCCCCGGCGCGTACGAGCCGCCGGCCAACGTCGACCTGATCAGCCACGTGGCCCGCTGGTCGGGTCCGGTGGAGCGCACCGGTCGGGCCACCGTGCTGGCCGCGCCGGGGCGGGCCGCCGGGCTGCGCCGTTGGGCGGTGGAGGTGACCGCCGGGCCGGACGGCGACCGGCTGGTCCTGCCGTACGCCGACCCGGACGGGCTGGCCGGTCATCTCGTCGGCTACGGCCCGGACGTGCGGGTCCTCGACCCACCGGAGGTCCGCGAGGCGGTCATCCAACGACTCAAGGAGATCGCCGTGCGCCACGACGAGCTGGCCGTCAGCGGGGGTGCCCGGTGACCCGTCCGGCCGCCCGCAACGGTTCCCGCGCGTCCGCCGACCGGCTGGCCCGACTGCTCAACCTGGTGCCCTACCTGCTGGCCCGGCCCGGCATCGAGATCGCCGAGGCGGCCGGTGACCTGGGTGTCACCGAGCGCCAGCTCCGGGAGGACCTGGAGCTGCTCTGGGTGTGCGGGCTCCCCGGGTACGGCCCCGGTGATCTGATCGACATGGCGTTCGACGGTGACCGGGTGACCATCACCTACGACGCCGGCATCGACCGGCCGTTGCGACTGACCCCCGATGAGGCCCTGGCCCTCGTGGTGGCGCTGCGGATGTTGGCCGAGACGCCCGGGGTGGCCAACCGGGAGGCCGTCGAACGGGCCCTCGCCAAGATCGAGGCCGCGGGCGACCTGGTGGGCGCGCCGGTGGCGGTCCGGTTGCCCGGGGACACCCCGCGGGTCGAGGCGCTGCGCGCCGCCGTGGAGGGCGGCAAGGCCCTGCGGATCACCTACTACACGGCCGCCCGCGACGAGACCACCGAGCGCGTCATCGACCCGCTGCGGATGCTGATGGTCGGTGGCCGGGCGTACGTGGAGGCGTGGTGTCGGCGCGCGGAGGCCGTCCGGCTGTTCCGTGCCGACCGGATCGACGCGGTCACCGAGTTGGACGAGCCGGCCACGGTGCCGCCGCAGGCCGTTCCGCACGACCTCACCGAGGGCGTGTTCCGCCCTTCGGCCGACCTTCCGTTGATCACCCTGCGCATCGGCCGGGGCGAGCGGTGGATCACCGAGTACTACCCGTGCGAGCGGGTGGAGGCCGGCGACGGCGACCAGTGGCTCGTCTCCCTGCGGGTCACCGACCTGGGGTGGGCCCGCCGGTTCGTGCTGGGCCTCGGCCCGGAGGTGACGGTGGTCGCCCCGGTCGAGTTGGCTGAGCAGGTGCGGGCGACGGCGGCCGCAGCGCTGGACGCGTACGCGGTGCCCACGCCCACGGCCGTGCCCCGGCCGCCCGAGGTCGACCCACAGCGCGCGCCGTCGGGTGACCCGGCGGTGGCCGGCCGCACCCAGTAGGCTGACCGCCGTGCTGATCTGGATCGTGCTCGCGGTGGTGCTGCTACCCCTCGTGGCGCTCGCGTTGGCCGTGCGCCCGGTGCTGGCCCGGCTGCCCCGACTGCGCCGCGCCGCCGTGGCGTTGCAGCGGCGGGCCGCCGAGGCCGAGGCGCTGCGGGATACCGCCGAGGCGCTGCAACAGCGTGCCGAGGAAGTCCAACGTCGGCTCGACACCACCTCCCGGCGACTCGCGGTGATCAAGGCCAAGCGCGGCTGATCGGGTACGCACCCGGCGGTGGTTGACGGATCATCGCGGGTTGGTCAAGACTTCACCCTCCCGCCCAGACCACCACCACCCAGCGGGTGGCGGGCAGCCGATCCGCACGTACGATGGGCTGCGTACCACCTCCCGGACACAGAGCGACTGGAGCTTCTCATGGGTGCCCTCAAGCCGTGGCACATCGCTGTTCTCGTGGTTGTGCTGATCCTGCTCTTCGGTGCGAAGCGGCTCCCCGACGCGGCCCGCTCGCTGGGTCGGTCGCTGCGGATCATCAAGGCCGAGACCAAGAGCCTGCAGGACGACGACCGCGACCTCGCCGAGAAGGCCGACGCGCAGGCCGGCTACCAGCCGCTGCCGCCGCACGCCGGGCAGCAGGCGCCGTTCGCTGGTCAGCCGCAGCAGGCCCCGTACCAGCAGGCGCCGCCGCAGCAGCCGGTCGTCGACCCGGTGCACCGCGTCCGCGACAACTGACCGAAGGGCCCCACTCCCGTGGCCTTCGCACTGCGTAAACGTGGCCCAAAGGCGTTCGAGCGGGCCGCCGACGGCTCGATGACGCTCATCGAGCACGTCCGTGAGCTGCGCAACCGTCTGTTCCGTGCGTCCGTGGCGATCCTGATCGGCTTCGGCTTCGGTTTCTGGTTGGCCAAGCCGGTGCTGCACCTGCTCCAGCAGCCCTACTGTGACCTGCCGCAGGCCAGATATGTCGACGGCAAGTGTGAGTTCGTGCAGCTCGGCCCGGCCGACCTGTTCCTGCTCAACCTGAAGGTCGCGCTCTGGGTCGGGTTGATCGTGGCCGCGCCGATCTGGCTGTACCAGCTCTGGGCGTTCATCGCGCCCGGCCTGCACCGGCACGAGCGGCGCTACGCGTACTTCTTCACCGCCCTCGCCGCGCCGCTGTTCGCGGCCGGCGCGGTGCTGGCGTACTTCGTCACGGCCAAGGGCCTCGAGTTCCTGCTCAGCATCTCGGACAGCGAGATCAGCACGACTCTGGAGATCACCAAGTACATCTCCTTCGTCACCAACCTGATCCTGTTGTTCGGTGTGGCCTTCGAGTTCCCGCTCGTCGTGCTGATGCTCAACTTCGTGGGCATCGCCAGCGCGAAGCGGTTGCTCAGCTGGTGGCGCGTGGCGATCTTCGTGTTCTTCGCGTTCTCCGCAGTGGTCACCCCGACCCCGGACCCGTTCGGGATGACGGCCCTGGCGATCTGCCTCTCCGCGCTCTACTTCGGTGCGGTGGGCATCGCCTTCCTCAACGACAAGCGGCGTGGGCGGGGCAAGGAGATCTACGCCGGCATCGACGACGACGAGGTGTCGCCGCTGGAGTTCGACGCGGACCCGGTCGTGGCCGGGCAGCGGGTCGACTCGACAGCGCCGATCGGCGTACCCGAACCGGTCGCCCCACCGGCGCCGATCGAACGCCGCTACGACGACATGACCTGACGGCCCCGCGCCGACCGGTCCACCGACGCCGTCCCCGTTCACCGGGGGCGGCGTCGTCGCGTCACCTCCCGCGTCGGCGGCGGAACTGATGGTGACGGCGCCTGCCCCTGGTGAACGGCGGGTGTCCGACCGGTACGGTGCTGCCCGTGACCGCAGACGATCACCTGCCCGGCCCGGTCGCCGTGCTCGCCAACCCGACCGCCGGTCGTGGACGGCACCGCGCGCTGCTGCCCCGGCTGCTGGACGGCTTGGCCGCCGCCGGACGGCCGATCCGGTTGCTGCCGGCGTCCAGCCCCGCAGAGGCGGAGGCGGCGTGCCGTACCGCCGTCGCCGACGGCGCTGGCGCTTTGGTGGCGGTCGGTGGGGACGGCACGGTGCACCGGGCGTTGCAGGCGGTCGCCGGCACCGCCGTGCCGTTCGGCCCGATCCCGGCCGGCACCGGCAACGACTTCGCCCTGGACACCGGCTTCCCGGCCGACCCCCTCGCTGCGGCGGCGGTGATCGCCGAGGCGGTGCGTGACGGCCGCAGTCAACCGGTCGACCTGGCCCGGATGGTCGGGGCCGACGGCGTCGAGCGCTGGTACGGGGCTGTCCTCGCGGCCGGGTTCGACGCGATCGTCAACGAGCGGGCCAACCGGATGCGCTGGCCCCGCGGCCCGCGCCGGTACGACCTGGCGATCCTTGTCGAGTTGGCCCGGCTGCGCCCACGCCGCTACACGCTGCGCCTCGACGGTGTGCCGCACGACCTGGACGCGGTGCTCGTGGCGGTGGGCAACTGCCCCACGTACGGCGGTGGGATGCGGATCTGCCCCGACGCGGACCCGACCGACGGACTGCTCGACGTGGTGGTGGCGGGTCGGGTCAACCGGCGGACCCTGATCCGGGTGAAGCCGCGCATCTACCAGGGCACCCACGTCAGCCACCCGCTGGTGCGCAGTTTCCGGGCTCGCACCGTGGAGTTGGCCGCCGAGGGCATCACCTCGTACGCCGACGGGGAACGCTCCCTGCGGCTGCCGGTGACGATCAGCGCGGTTCCGGGCGCCCTGCGGCTGCTGCGTTGACCCGTACCGCGCCGATGCTGGCGGTGATGACCAGCACGATGGCGGCGCACTCCAGCACTGTCAGCGCCTGCCGCAGCACCAGCCACCCGGCGAGTGTGGCGACGGCCGGGCCGAGGCTCATCAGCACCGCGAAGGTGGCGGTGGGCATCCGCCGTAGCGCCAGCAGCTCCAGGGTGTAGGGCAGCCCGGAGGCGAGCACCGCGAGGGCGGCGCCGAGCGCCAGCACCGGCGGGTCGAGCAGGACCGCGCCGCCGTCGATGATGCCCAGCGGCAGGGTGACCAGCGCGGCGAGGGTCAGCGCCAGGGCCAGCCCGTCCGCGCCGGGAAAGCGGCCGCCGACCCGGGCGCTCAGCACGATGTACGCGGCCCACATGGCGCCCGCGCCGAACGCGAAGGCCACCCCGACCGGGTCCAGCCGGTCGAAGCCGCCCTGCCCGAGCAGCGCCACCCCGGCCAGCGCGAGACCCGCCCAGCCCCAGCTGGCCAGTCGGCGTGCGGAGAACACCGACAGCGCCAACGGGCCGAGCACCTCCAGGGTCACCGCCGGGCCCAGCGGGATGCGTTCGATGGCCTGGTAGAACAGCGAGTTCATGCCGGCCAGCGCCAGCCCGAACGCGCCGGCCGCGAGCCAGGCCGACCGGTCGTGTCCGCGCAGTCGGGGTCGGCACACGACGAGCAGCAGCACCGCCGAGATGGTCAGCCGCAGGGTCACCGCGCCGGCCACCCCGGTACGCGGGAAGAGCAACGCGGCCACGGCGGAGCCGAACTGCACCGACAGGGCCCCGCCGAGCACCAGCCCCACGGCGGCGACGCCACCGCGCCGGGCTGGTGGCGTGTCGGCCGGCGCCGTCGTGGGCAGCAGGATCTCGGTCACGGGCACGACGGTAGGCCGTCCGCCCTGGCCAACCTGCGGCGGTGTCCACCGGCGTGACCAACGGTGCGCGCGGGTCGGGCCAGCGCCGGTCAGCCGGGTAGGGCGAGGTCGAGCACCGCGCCCAGCCCGTTCTCCCGGCCCGGCTCGGCTGCCGGGAGCACCAGCACCGAGCAGCCGGCGGCCACCGCGCCCGCGTCCGCCGGGGTGTCACCGACCATCAGGGTCTGCTCCGGGTCGACGCCCAGCATGCCGCAGGCACGCCAGAAGATCGCCGGGTCGGGTTTGCAGCGCCCCACCTCGTAGGAGAGCACGAACGCGCCGACCAGGTCGGTCAGCCCCCAGGAGTCGAAGTGTGGCCGCAGGTCGAAGCCGATGTTGCTGACCACGGCCACCGGCACCCCGGCGTCGCGCAGCGCGGTCAGCGTGGGGGCGGTGTCGGCGTACGGCAGCCAGCCCTCGGTGGTCAGCAGCCGCTCGTAGAGCGCGTCGGCGAAGCCGTCGATGCCGGCGTCGACGGTCTCGGCCAACCCGGTGTACGCGCCCCGGTGGGCGTGTTGGTAGAGGTCCCGGTCGGCCCACAGTTCGGCGAGTCGGGGCGGCACCCGTGCCGGCAGTGGCCCGCCGGCGCGGCCGGCGGTCAGCAGTCGGTCGGCCAGCGAGGTGGCGCGGACCCGGTCCAGGGTGACGCCGCAGGCCGCCGCGGCCTCCAGCACCCACCGCTGGGGGTCCTCCACCTGGGCCAGGGTGCCGTGGAAGTCGAAGAGCACCGCCTTGACAGGGCGTCGGGACGCCCGGCGGGCGGCGGGCGCCTCGGCGGTGCCCGGCGGACTGGTCTGGGGCGGTTCGGCATGGTCCGGCACGCCGTGCACCCTACCGACCGCCCCCGACCGTGCCTCGGGACGGCCTTGTGGGGTGACATGGCTCGGCACGCACTAATCTTGGTGCCATGTCGAGCCCCGCCGAGCGGTACGCAGCGGCGCGCCGCAAGGCCGCACAAGCCGCACAGTTTCCGGCGCTGGACGAGTTCGCCCTCGAGTTGGGGTTCGATCTCGACGACTTCCAGCGGGAGGCGTGCCAGTCGCTGGAGCGGGGCAGCGGTGTGCTGGTCTGCGCTCCCACCGGCGCCGGTAAGACGGTGGTCGGGGAGTTCGCCGTCCACCTGGCGTTGCGTGGGCGCCCCGACGACCCGGTGCCCGCCGCCGACGCGACGACCCCACCGGCCCGGCGCAAGTGCTTCTACACCACGCCGATCAAGGCGTTGTCCAACCAGAAGTACCACGACCTGGTCGCCCGGTACGGCGCCGAGCAGGTCGGCCTGCTGACCGGCGACAACGCGATCAACGGCGACGCGCCGGTGGTGGTGATGACCACCGAGGTGCTGCGCAACATGCTCTACGCGGGCTCCAGCACTCTCCAGGGCCTCGCGTACGTGGTGATGGACGAGGTGCACTACCTGGCCGACCGGTTCCGCGGTGGGGTCTGGGAAGAGGTGATCATTCACCTGCCCGCCTCCGTCACCCTGGTCTCGTTGTCGGCGACCGTCTCCAACGCCGAGGAGTTCGCCGACTGGCTGGTCACCGTGCGCGGTGAGACCGCCGTGGTGGTCAGCGAGCACCGGCCGGTGCCGTTGTGGCAGCACATGCTGGTCGGCAAGCGGATGTTCGACCTGTTCCACGACGCCGACGCCGCCCGCAAGCACGACGTGCACCCGGAGCTGCTGCGCTATACCCGGGAGACCGCGCGGCGGCTGGAGTTGGGTGAGGGGCGCAGCGCCGGGCCCGGTGCCGGCCGGCGTGGCCCGCGCTGGCGTGGCCCGTCGCGCCCGGACATCGTCGACCGACTGGACCGGGAGGGTCTGCTACCGGCAATCCTGTTCATCTTCAGCCGGGCCGGTTGCGCCGCAGCAGTGCAGCAGTGTCTCGCCGCCGGGCTGCGGCTCACCTCGGCGGAGGAGCGGGCCGAGATCCGCCGTGTCGTCGAGTCGCGGGTCACCGCCATTCCCGGCGAGGACCTGACGGTGCTGGGCTACTGGGAGTGGCTGGACGGCCTGGAACGCGGCCTGGCCGCCCACCACGCCGGCATGCTGCCGGTGTTCAAGGAGATCGTCGAGGAGTTGTTCGTCCGCGGCCTGGTCAAGGCGGTCTTCGCCACCGAGACCCTCGCGCTGGGCATCAACATGCCGGCCCGCTGCGTGGTGCTGGAACGGCTGGTCAAGTACAACGGCGAGGCGCACGTCGACCTGACCCCGGGGGAGTACACCCAGCTCACCGGGCGCGCCGGCCGTCGGGGCATCGACGTGGAGGGGCACGCCGTCGTGGTGTGGTCCCCGGAGACCGACCCACGGCAGGTGGCCGGGCTTGCGTCCACCCGCACCTACCCGCTGCGTTCCAGCTTCCGGCCGTCGTACAACATGGCGGTGAACCTGGTCGGCACTGTCGGCGCGGAGCCGGCTCGGGCCCTGCTGGAGTCCTCGTTCGCCCAGTTCCAGGCGGACCGGTCGGTGGTCGGCCTGGCCCGGCAGGTGCAGCGCAACACCGAGACCATTGAGGCGTACGGCGCGGAGGCCGCCTGCCACCACGGCGACTTCGACGAGTACTTCGCGCTGCGGGTGGCGATCGCCGACCGGGAGAAGGCGATCGCCCGGCAGGGGCAGACCCAGCGCAAGGCTGCCGCGGTGGCCTCGCTGGAGCGGCTGCGGGTCGGCGACGTGATCCGGGTGCCGTCGGGGCGGCGGGCCGGGCTGGCCGTGGTGCTGGACCCGGCGACCGGTGGGTTCGGTGAGCCCCGGCCGCTGGTGCTCACCCAGGACCGTTGGGCCGGGCGGGTCAGCCCCGGCGACTTCACCACTCCGGCCGAGGTGTTGGCCCGGATCCGGGTGCCCAAGCACTTCAACCACCGGTCGCCGGGCGCCCGGCGCGATCTCGCCGCCGAGGTCAGCGGCACCGGCCTGGATCGGCACGGTGGCCGACGCGGGGGCCGTTCCCGGCAGGTGACCGGCGAGGACCACCAGATCACCCAGCTTCGCACCGAACTGCGTCACCACCCGTGCCACGCGTGCCCCGAGCGTGAGGAGCACGCCCGTTGGGCGGAGCGGCGTCGGCGGCTGGAGCGCGACACCGAGGAGCTGCGTGAGCGCGTCAGTGGTCGTACGGGGTCCCTCGCTCGAACGTTCGACCGGATCGTGGCGCTGCTGACCGAGCGTGGCTACCTCGCCCGCGACGGCGCGGTCACCGACGCCGGTCGGATGCTGGGCCGGATCTGGACCGAGGCGGACCTGCTGGTCGCCGAGTGCCTGCGCCGGGGGGTGTGGAACGGGTTGTCCCCGGCCGAGCTGGCCGCCGCGGTGTCTGTGGTGGTGTTCGAGGCGCGCCGCGATGTCGACGAGCGGGCGTCGCTGCCGCGCGGGCCGGTGGCCGACGCGGTGGACGAGACGCTGAAGCTGTGGGGGGAGATCGAGGCCGACGAGGCGGCGCGGGGGCTGACGGCGACCCGGGAGCCGGATCTCGGTTTCGCCTGGCCCGTCTACCGGTGGGCCCGGGGTGAGGCGCTGGCCAAGGTGCTCGGCAGCGGTCACGAGATCGATGGTGAGATGCCCGCCGGTGACTTCGTCCGGTGGGCCCGACAGGTCGTCGACCTGCTTGGTCAGATTGCCGACTCCGGCGGTGCCACAACGGAGCTGCGGTCGACGGCCCGACAGGCTATAGCGGCCGTCAATCGAGGCGTTCTCGCGTACCACACGTCAGCCTGACAATCACGCTCAGTCATTATCGTCGGTGAATCGACGCAGCGGACGGTCACCGCAACGGCACCCCTCGGATCGCCCGGGGGGTACTGTTGCGCCTGATCACGGCACCCCCGATCATTGCCGAGGCGTCTTGTTGACGCGTCGGTAACGAATGGGGAGAAAGCCGCCGTGGCGGAGATCAATCACTTTGAGTACGGGTGGATCACGCCCGGGCTGAGCTACGCGTTGTCCGTGCTCGGTTCGATCCTCGGTCTGGTCTGCGCCGGGCGCATCCGCACGGCCCGGACGAGCGGCCAGCGGGCGTGGTGGGGTCTGCTGTCGGCCTGGGCGCTGGGTGGCACCGCCATCTGGGCGATGCACTTCATGGCCATGCTCGGCTTCGCTGT
Organism: Micromonospora noduli; assembly: GCF_003264475.1. NCBI lineage: Bacteria > Bacillati > Actinomycetota > Actinomycetes > Micromonosporales > Micromonosporaceae > Micromonospora > Micromonospora noduli. The sequence continues at coordinate 65,807 of NZ_PYAC01000041.1, forward strand.
CGAGAACACCCGGATCCGCTACGACGTGCCGCTGACCGCGGCCAGCACGGCCATCGCCGTGGTGGCGGTCGGTATCGGCCTGGCCATCGTGGGCACCGGCCGGCTGAATCCGGCACGCCTGATCGCCGGCGGTATCTTCACCGGCGCCGGCGTGGCCTCCATGCACTACACCGGCATGGCCGCCATGCGCCTCAACGGCAGCCTCGGCTACGACACGGTCCGGGTCGTGCTCTCGGTGGTCATCGCCGTGGTGGCGTCCACCGTCGCGCTGTGGCTCGCGATGACCGTCCGGCGGGGGTTGGCGATCTTCGCCTCCGCGCTGGTCATGGGGATCGCCGTCAACGGGATGCACTTCACCGGCATGAGCGCCCTGTCGGTGCACCGCCACGAACGGACCGGCGAGGTGACCGGCGCCGGGGTGAGTACGTTGCTGGTGCCGATCGTGCTGGCGGTGGTCTTCGGGGTCGTCGGTCTGCTCTACGCGCTGCTCGCCGCTCCGACCGACGACGACCGGGCCGCCACCGCGTACCTGGACGGGCGGCGGCTCTCGGAGCCGGCGGCTCCGGTGCCCACCGCTGCTCCCGACCCGGTCGGGTTGCGCGCCCGCTCCACCCTCGGCCAGCCCGGTACTCCGTTCCCGTCCCGCCGGGACACGCCGCCGCGCTGACGCCGTACGGCCGGCCCGCGCCGTCCGCGCCCGCTGAGGAGGCGGATCAGGCCGGCCGGCGGCTGGGGCCGATGGTGAGGGTGGCCAACAGCCCGGGGTGGTCGGTGGCGCCGCGCATGGGCACCAGGGCGCGACAGCAGAGCGTGATGTCGGTGGTCGCCGTGATGTGTTGCAGTCGGCCGTCGTCGACCCGCTGATGGCCCCGCGGGGTGCAGGACCGCACGTCGGGGTCGTGCCCGGCGCGCAGGTTGAGGTCGCCGCCCAGCACGGTGGGCTCGTACCCGGCGTCGCGGGCGATCGTCGGCAGGATGGTGTCGAGCAGGTGGTCGCACTGGGTGAGCGCCACACGGTAGCCGGTGGCCGACAGGTGCGTGGTGCAGGCGAGCAGGGCGCCGTCGACGTCGACGCAGAGCCAGGCTCGTTCCTCGGGGTCCGCGAGGTCCTGCGTCGGGTGGGTTCCGGCGTACACGTTGCTCGGGGCGGCCGGCGTCCGCACGTGGGCCAGCAGCCCGATGCCGAACCGTTGGCCGTTGCGACAGCGGGTGTCGTCTCCGCTCGGGCGGTCGCCGGCGGCCTGAAACGCGGCCACGATGGTCTGGCCAGCGTGGACGGTTTGGAACACCCCGCGCAGGGTCGACAGGTCGCCCGCGCAGATCTCGTTGAGGGTGACCAGGTCGGGCGCCTCGGCGGTAATCACCTCGGCGGCCCTGGCCATCGCGTGGCCGGTGTAGCAGCCGGCGAGGCCACTGTTGCAGAGGTTCATCTGGAGCATCCGCAGGACCGTGGGTTCCGGGATGACGTTGGTGGGCGTGGTCGGCGGTGTGGCCGACGGTGTGGCCGGCCGCGCGGCCGGCAGTGCGGCGGCGGCGAGAAGGCAGCCCACGGCCAGGGTTCGGCGCAGGAACCGGTACGGACGGGCAGCCACACGAACTCCGGGGGCACGAGGCGACAGTCGTCGCCGGGTGCCAGTGATCCTACTGGCGGCCGATCGGCGATCGAGATCCAGAGCGGTGGGCCGAGGGGGCACCCGCGCGGCGCGTACCCCCTCGGGTCGCTCAGTGTGCGCGGACCGCGACGGCCGTGTAGGGCGTGGTGGGGGTCGGTGGCGTGGTGAACCGGGCGTTGGGCAGGTAGAGCCGGCCCAGCGCCTTGGCCACGGTGGTGGGTACGTCGAAGTTCGGATCGGTGATGGTGCCGGTGAGCGCTCCGGCGGTGCCGGCGTGGTTCAGCCGGACCACCGCGATCTGGTTGAGGCGGTTCTGCACGACGTAGAGGGTGCGGCCGAGCAGTAACAGCCCATCGCCGTTGGTGAAGGTGTGGCCTGGCACGTCCACGACGGTGCTCGCCCCGGTCGCCGGGTCGACCCGGTACAGGGTGCCGGTGGTGGACTGGACGACGATCAGCGCCCGGCCGTCCGGTGTGGTGGCGATGCCGTTGAGGTTGACCCCCGTGCCCACCTGCTCGTAGGCGCCGGTCAGCGTGATCGTGGTGAAGGCGTCGGCCGGCGGCAGCGCCCCACGGCGACCGAGCGGCAGCCGGTAGAGCACCGGCCGGTTCGAGTCGGTGAAGTATGCCGCGTCGCGGGTCAGCACGACGTCGTTGACGAACGTCGGGGCGGTGGCGAACTGGTAGCGGGCCAGCACCTCGCCGGTGCGGGTGTCGAGCACGCGGGCGTCGCCAGCCGTGCCACCGGAGACGAAGAGCCGGCCACGCGGGTCGACCTTGAGGCCGAGCGACGGCGTGCCGGTGGCCGCGCCGATCGTCGTGCCCCGGCCGGTGACCAGGTCGACGCGCTGGATGGCACCGGTAGCGCGGGAGCCGAAGTAGGCGTACCGGCCGGCGGTGGCGATGCCCTCGGGCTGGAACCCGTCGGGGAGGGCGAGGACGGCCGGCGGCCGCCCGGCGGGGTGCGCCTGCGCCGGCGCGACGGCGACGGTGGCCAGCATGGCGGCGGTCAACGCGCCGCCGAGCGTGGTGCGGAGGGGGCGGTTCACTGTGCTCCTTCCGGGCGGAAGCGGCACGAGCCGACACGTCCGCCACGTTCACTGGGGCCAGGACCCTCCCCACTGTACGACCGCTGGCGGGCGCTCGCTCGGCGTCACCGGCGCGGCCTTCGGGTGACCGCGCCGGTGAGCCCGTCGAGCGGGGCGGAGGTCAGGCGTTACGGACCAGCCTCCACCGGTTGTCAGCGCTGCCGTTGTCCGGATCCTGCACGGCCTGCGCTCCCCAGGCGGTCGACCCGTTCAGGATCCCGAGCAGCTTGTTGCTGTTGACGTTGCGGATCTTGTAGGTGCCGTCGCCGTTGTCCACGAGGATCCACCGGTGATCGGCGGTGCCGTTGTCGGCCCATTGCAGGACCCGGGCGTTGTCGGCGGTGGACATGTTCTCCACGCCCAGGACCTTGCCGCTGTTGACGTTGCGGAACCGGACCGCGTTGCCGTCGGTGATGACCACCCAGTTGTGGTCCGCGGTGCCGCTGTCGGCCCACTGCACGGCCAGACCACCGTCGGCGGTGGACATGTTCTGGACACCGAGGACCAGCCCGGTGCCGACGTTGACCAGGCGATAGCTGCTGGTGGGGCCGCCGCTGCCGCTGGTGTTCCAGTAGACCGTGTAGTTGTAGCCGTGGGCGTCGTAGAAGGGGGCGAGGTTCACAGTGGACCCGTTGGCGCTGGCGGTGAACGCGAGCGAGCTGGTGCTGGTCCGGGTGATCGAGGAGACGGTGAGGGTGGGCAGGGTGCTCAGGGCCGTGTTGCCGTAGTTGCCGGCCAGCACCGAGGGGCCGTACGTGATCGCGCCGACGTTGGCGTTGTCGTTGGCGGCCTTGACGGCGACCTGCATCGGCAGCCGCACGGTGATGGTGTCGCCCGCGGCCCAGGTGCGCGTGACAGTGGCGTAGCTGCCCGGCGTGGTGGTGACGTTCTCCACCGTGCCGTTGACGGCGATCGTCGCGCCGCTGGTCCAGGACGGGATCCGCACCCGGATGCTCCACGACCCGCTCATCGAGCCGGACAGGGTCAGCGTGGTGGTGTCACTGACCGGGAAGCTGGTGGTCTGGGTGACCGTGATGCCGCGCTGCGTCCAGTTCAGCACCGACGGCGTGAACAGGTTCACGCTCAGTGTGGTGCCGTTGTAGAAGTAGATGGAGTCCATCAACCTCGTGTTGATCTCCAGGCCGGTGCCCTGGCAGCACCAGAATGAGTTGTAGTCGGTGCTCCAGGTGCCGCCACCCCACGCCGGGCCCACACCGCGACGTCCGCCCGGCCGCAGCGGGGTGAAGTAGGTGATGTGGCCGTGGCTGTCGGCCGGGTTCTGCCCGCCGATCAGGTGGTTGATCAGCGCGCGCTCGTAGAAGTCGAAGTAGTCCGCCCGGTTCGGGTCGAGCAGCCACAGCTCCCGGGTCAGCTTGAGCATGTTGAACGTGTTGCACTGCTCGCAGGTGTCGTTGCTGAGGTAGCCGGCGATGGCGTTCGGCGGCCGGAAGTGCTCCGCCTGGCTGTTGCCGCCGATGACGTAGGTGTGCGCGCCGACGGTGATTCGCCACGCGTTGCTGGCGATGTCCCGGTAACGGGTGGTCCCGGTGGCCTTGAACTCCCGGGCGGCGCCGATCCACTTGGGCACCTGCGTGTTGGCGTGCAGCCCGTTGAGCTGGTCCTGGCCGGAGGCCAGGGGGTTGAACACGGAGTTGTGGTCGAACCGCTGCGCGGTGGTGAGCCATCGGCTGTCGCCGGTCTGCTGGTAGATGTCGGCGAGCACGTCGTTCATGCCCCCGAACTCGGTGCCCAGCATCGACTGCATCTGGCTGGAGCTCAGCCGGCTGGTCCGGGTGTCGACCCAGCCGGCGAGGGCCAGCAGCACCGTACGGGCCTGGGTGTTGCCGATGTAGCGCCAGACGTCGAGCAGACCGGCGAGGGTCTTGTGGATGCAGTAATAGGGCACGTTGCCGTTGGAAAGCGTCCGTGCCTCGAGCGCGGTGAAGTCGGACTCCGGGAAGCCGGAGAGGTAGCCCGCGCCGAACCCGGCGGCGGAGTTGTTGGCCTGGCACTTGGCCAACTCGGCCACCATGTAGTTGGCCTTGTCCCGGCAGGTCGTGTCGCCCAGCACCGCGTACGCGTACGCCCACGCGCTCAGGAAGTGGCCCTGCATGTGGGTCCGGAACGGGAAGTTCGGTGCGTCCCAGCCCCCGTTGGTGGCGGCGCCGTTTGTGGACAGCCGGTGGTTGGCGCGGAAGTTGTAGAGCATCCGGTCGACGTCGACGAACCGCAGGTAGTTGAGCGTCCGGGTCTGGTTGTCCATCCAACGGCCGGAGGTGAGTCGTACCTGACCCGGATCGAAGGCGTACGCCGAGACGCCGATGTCGGGCCGGGCCGGGGGGACGACGGCTGCGGACGCGCTCCCGGGGGAGACGGCGACGCCGCTCGCGGAGACCACCACGGTGGCTCCGGCGGCCTGAAGCAGGTGGCGGCGGCTGAGGGGCAGGGGTGGCATGGGGGAACCTCCAGGTGGCCGGGTACGTCGGGCCCGCCATCGATGGCGGTGGGTCGTCGGCGGCAAAGGGGGCCGACGCCGGGTGCGGTGGGGTGGGTGGGACGTGGGTCGCCGTGGACGCCGGGTGCCCACCCCTGCGCTTATCGCGGCACATCGATGTGATCGCTAACATAGTTCGTCGTTAACACGCCCGCAACCCCCGGGGCACCTCGGTGACCCATTCCCGCGAGGACCTGGCCCGGGTCACCGCATCCGGTGGCGGCTGTGGTCCGAAACGGACATCCGGCTGGCTCGCGATCATCGGAGCGTTACCGTGCGTGACGGTTGGCGACGGCCTTCCCTCCGTTGACGCCCGTCCGGTCGCTCAGTACCGTGCATCGTAAATCTTCGATGTCAACGTCGATACCTCAATGCTGCGATGTGGTTACGACGGTCATCCCGCGCCTCACAAAAGTCCAGTTCAGATGGGGGAGGGGGTAATCACTTAAGCCTGTTAGCGCTAACACGCCCGCCGGTCGTGCTGCCCGGCGCGCGAACGGCAAAGCCCGTTCGGGCGGCCGCCGGGACGGCGGCGGCTCGCCCAGTCAGACATCCGCACGCGCACTCTCTGTGGGAGTAATCGTGAAAGTGAAGGATCGAACCACAACTCGGGCCACCCGCCGGGCCAGGCGCGCCATCGCCTGGCTGGCAAGCATGGCCTGTGTCCTCGCACTGATCCCGGGGACGGCCAAGGCCGACAACCCCATCGTCCAGAACATCTACACCGCCGACCCGGCGCCGATGGTGCACAACGGCCGGGTCTACCTCTACACCGGACATGACGAGGACGGTTCCACCTATTTCACAATGCGTGAGTGGCGGGTGTACTCGTCCGCCGACATGGTGAACTGGACCGATCACGGCTCGCCGATGAATCTGGCGACGTTCGCGTGGGCGGACGCCAACGCGTGGGCCGGGCAGGTCGTTCCGCGTAACGGAAAGTTCTACTGGTACGTGCCGGTGCGCCAGCGCTCCAACGGGCAGATGGTCATCGGCGTCGGGGTGGCCGACAGCCCGACCGGGCCGTTCCGCGACGCGCTCGGTCGACCACTGGTCGGCAACAACGAAATCGACCCGCACGCGTTCATCGACGATGACGGGCAGGCGTATCTGTACTGGGGTAACCCGGGTCTGTGGTACGTGAAGTTGAACCCGGACATGATTTCGTTCTCCGGCAGTGCGACACGCATTCCCCTCACGACGGCGGGGTTCGGTACCCGTAGCGGTAATGCGAGTCGGCCGACGCTGTATGAGGAGGGGCCGTGGGTGTTCAAGCGCAACGGGTTGTACTACAACGTGTTCGCGGCTGAGTGCTGCTCCGAGTTCATCGCGTACTCCACGGCGACCGGGCCGACGGGGCCGTGGACATATCGGGGAACGATCATGCCGCGGCAGGGCGCTAGCTTCACCAATCACGCGGGTGTGATCGATTTCCAGGGTGGTTCGTATTTCTTCTATCACAACGGGGCGTTGCCCGGTGGCGGTGGTTACACCCGTTCGGTCGCGGTGGAGAAGTTCAGTTACACCAGCAATGGCCTGTTCCCGACCATCACGATGACGAACACCGGTGCCCCGCAGGTGGGCACGCTGAACCCGTACGTGCGACAGGAGGCGGAGACGATCGCCTGGGGCTCGGGGATCGAGACCGAGGCGTCCAGCGAGGGCGGGATGAACGTCGGTTGGATCGAGAACGGCGACTACATCAAGGTCAAGGGCGTCGCGTTCGGCGCGGGTGCGACAGCGTTCAGCGCCCGGGTCGCGTCGGCCACGAGCGGCGGCCGGATCGAGGTACGCCTCGACAGCGCCAACGGCCCGACAGTGGGCACCTGCACCGTGGGCGGCACCGGCGGCTGGCAGACCTGGACCACCAGCACCTGTTCGGTCAGCGGAGCGACCGGCACCCATGATCTCTACCTGCGCTTCGCCGGCGGCAGCGGCAACCTGTTCAACATCAACTGGTGGCAGTTCGGCGGCACCGGTGGCGGCAGCGCCACCAACCTGATCACCAACGGCGACGTGGAGAACGGCACGACGGGCTGGGGTGTGCACGGCAGCGGGACGCTCGCCAGGAACACCACAGTCGCGCACGGCGGCGGCGGATCACTGTCGATCACCGGCCGGACCGGCGCCTGGAACGGCCCCAGTCAGGACGTGACCGCCAAGCTCACCAACGGCAAGAGCTACACCACCAACGTCTGGGTACGAGCACAGAGCGGCACCCCGTCGGCGAAGGCGACGTTGTCGCTGACCGCGAGCGGCACGACGAACTACCTCCAGCTGACCCCGGCGGTGGGGGTGAACGTCAACGGCTGGACACTGCTCACCGGCACCACGACAGTGTCGTGGAGCGGCACCCTGACCAGCGCCGCCTTCTACGTCGAGACGGCCGAGGGCACCGACAGCCTCCTCGTCGACGACGCTACGTTCCAGTGACGGGTGCTGCCGGAGCCGTGCTCGGCGCGGCTCCGGCAGCACGGCGACGTGCCCCACCACTGCGACGGAGCGACAGGTTTCCCAGCGCGGTTGGTTACGACTTGACGAACGGCATGTTATCGCTCACAGTCGATGGTTGAGGGCAGCCGCACCTGTGGTTCACCGGGCGAACCTGCTGTGGCACCTCGACCCGCGACGTCCGCCCAGGGCATGCCGGACGTCGGGTCAGGACTCCCCGCACCGCTGCCGCGACGGCGACCGTTGCTGACGTCTCCCATGTCGCAGGAGCGGATTCGGGCGTGCGTCTCCATCGCTGCACCACCCCAGAGAAGGAATCCGCATGAATCACAGAAGAGCCCTGCGAGCGGCGGTGACCATCGCCGTTACCGGCGCCCTCGCCGCCGGTATGACGATGACGCTGACCTCCACGGCCAGCGCCGGCACGACCCTGCGGGCCTCGGCGGCTGAGAAGGGTCGTTACTTCGGCGCGGCCGTCGCGACGGGCAAGCTCTCCACCAGCGTGTACGCGACCATCCTGAACCGTGAGTTCAACAGTGTCGTGGCCGAGAACGAGATGAAGTGGGACGCGACCGAGCCGCAGCAGGGTCGGTTCAGCTACACCGGCGGCGATCGTCTGGTCAGTCACGCGCAGGCCAACGGTATGAGCGTGCGCGGCCACGCGCTGCTGTGGCATCAGCAGCAGCCGGGCTGGGCGCAGGGCATGTCCGGCAGCGCGTTGCGCAACGCGGCGATCAACCACGTCACCCAGGTCGCGACGCATTTCCGCGGGAAGATCCACTCGTGGGATGTGGTGAACGAGGCGTTCGCTGACGGTGGTAGCGGTGGGCGTCGTGACTCGAACCTCCAGCGCACCGGTAACGACTGGATCGAGGCGGCGTTCCGGGCGGCGCGGGCCGCGGATCCGGGTGCGAAGTTGTGTTACAACGACTACAACACCGACGGGATCAACGCGAAGTCGACGGGCATCTACAACATGGTGCGGGACTTCAAGTCCCGTGGCGTGCCGATCGACTGCGTGGGCTTCCAGTCGCACCTGGGCACCTCGCTGGCCGGTGACTACCAGGCCAACCTGCAGCGGTTCGCCGATCTCGGTGTGGATGTGCAGATCACCGAGCTGGACGTGATGACCGGCGGCAACCAGGCCAACATCTTCGGCGCCGTCACCCGTGCCTGCATGAACGTCTCGCGCTGCACCGGCATCACGGTGTGGGGTGTACGGGACTGCGACTCGTGGCGTGGCTCGGACAACGCCCTGCTGTTCGACTGCAACGGCAACAAGAAGGCCGCGTACACCAACGTTCTGAACGCCCTCAACGCCGGCCCCGCCATCCCCACGGACCCGCCGACCGACCCGCCGACCGACCCGCCGACGGACCCGCCCACCACCCCGCCGCCGGGGACGGGTGGTTGCTCGGCGTCGGTGTCACTGAACTCGTGGACCGGTGGCTTCGTGGCCACAGTGAAGGTGACCGCCGGCTCCGCCGGAACCAACGGGTGGAACGTCGGCGTCACCCTTGCCAGTGGTGCGAGTGTCACCAACACCTGGAGCGCGACGGCCAGTGGCTCGACCGGCACGGTGCGGTTCACCAATGTGGACTACAACGGCCGCCTCGGCGCGGGCCAGGTCACCGAGTTCGGTTTCCAGGGCACTGGCAGTGGGGCCGGCATCACGCCCACCTGCACCGCCTCCTGAGAACGACTGACTGACCGCACAGCGTCGGCCGGTGTGGGGGACCGATCCTGGTCCTCCACACCGGCCGACGTCGTGTCGCGTTCGAACCTGTCGATCAGGAGTACGGAAGCCGCAACACCGATTGGTTGCCGATGCCCAGCGTGGTCGGGTTGTTGCCGATCGCCGACCAGACCTCCACCCGGATCGTGCCGTTGCTCAGCGCGCCCAAGGTGCCGGTGGCCGAGGACAGGCCGGCGTTCTGCGTGTAGTGCTCGTAGCCGGTGACCGGGTCGGTGGCGAAGTAGCGCAGCGTCTCCACCCGTTCCCAACTGCCGTTGCCGGTGAGGTCGTAGGAGATCCGCACCTGCACGCCGTTGCCGACCGCCGTCCCGGCGTCCACGAACAGGTCGAATGCCGTCTGCCCGCCGGCGTAGGCGAGGTTGAGGCCGGTCGCCGTGAAGACCTGGGCGTTGGTGGGCGTACCGTCGTGGTTTCCGTTTGCCGCCGCGACCGTCGTCGTGGCCGCGCTGCCGGCGGCGCCCAACCCGCCCCCGGGCAGCAGGTACCGCGTCGGATTGCCAGGGGTCGTCGGCGGGTCGGTCGTCGGCGGGGGGTCCGTCGGCGTCGTCGGGGGGACACCGCCGGCCGCGTTGCCGCCACTCCAGGTGTACGCCCCGGTGGTGGCCGTCTTGCCGGCTCCCACGGCGAGCGTGGTGCCGTTGGAGAACGTCACAGTGATCGGCGTCGCCGTCGGGTTCGACGCCACGTAGGTGCGGGCCCCGTTGCGGGAGAAGACCGCCGACAGCGGATGGTTGCCGGTCACCGTCGTGTCGACGTTGCCGAGGGCGGCGAGGTTACGGATCCAGTGGAACGTGTGCGCCCGGCTCTCCCCCTCCTCCGGGGTGTAGCCCGGGTTCGCGCGGAGGTTCGCCAGCGCCGCGTCGGGATCGCCGAGGGCCTGGAACTGCCAGAGGATGTCCTGCCACACCGTCGGTTGTCCGCCGTTGTTGCGGACGAGCTCGGCATAGTTGGTCCGCACGTACGCCGGGTTGTTGCCCAGGTAGAGGTGACCGCCGGTGACCGGCAGCAGGTTGATGCCCTGGATCATCTCCGGCTCGCCGCTGAACCAGGTGGCGTACGCCCCGCCGTCACCCCAGACCATGCCGACCGTCGAGTGCCCGAACGCGGCGGGGAAGTTCTGGTCGCCGACGTCGAACCAGTACTCCTGGATGGCGGCGGCCTGGGTGGTGTAGAGGAAGACGCCGGCGTCGCGGATGGCGGTGTTACCCGTCGTCTGCCCCCACTGGATGAGGGCGCTCGCGAAGTTCATCCCCTCCGACGAGGACTCCTGGTTGTTGCCGGAACCGAAGGAGCCGTGCCCGGACGCCCAGTCGTGCCCGGCGTAGATGTCGAAGTCGCGCAGGTACGGGAACTGGGTGTCGCTGCGGCGGTAGTTGTTGGCGTCGCGGATCAGCAGGTCGACCATGCCGCCGTAACGGCTGGTGGCCGCCCAGGCCGGGTCGAACTTCGCCAGGGTCGCGGCAGCGGCGATGTAGTAGCCGTAGTGGAAGTGGTGGTCGTTGAGCTCCTGGTCGGACCCGTACGACGCCGGGTAGCCGATCAGGGTGCCCCAGTTGTTGTCGTAGTAGAAGACCCGGCTGGTCTTGCCGCTGGACGCGGTGAACCAGTCGGTGAGCGTGCTGCGGATCGCGTTCAGCGCGCTGTCGCGCGTCGTGGTGTCGTTGACCTGATCGGCGATCTCGGCGATCCGCGCGGCCCGGCCGAGCCCCTTGCCGGTCCAGTAGGTGTCGTTGCCGCGTTGGTCCATCGGGTTGGCGCGGGTGGCGGCCAGGTGCCCGGTGAGCGTCGACAAATCACCACCGCTGCCGTCGCCGACGGCCGGCAGCTCCGGCAGGATGCCCTGGAACTTCATGGCGGTGCGGAACTGGTTGACGCCGGTGAGCACCTTCATCCGACCACGCGCCGACGGGTAGGTCGGCGTGATCGCTGTGGAACCGCTCAGCGACTTCCACTGGTGCGGGTAGAGGCTGACCACCGTCTGCGTGGCGGTGCCCTCCCGGGCGGTCGTGGTGAACGCGTACGTGGTGGTCAGGCCGCTGGTCGCGGGGTTGTAGGCGTACGAGACCTGGGTGCCGGTCACGTGGGCGTGCGCGTACTGACCGTAGGTCGCGGCCAGCGCGGCGCGCTCGGTCGCGCTGGACGTCGGCGGCAGCAGGGCCACGGAGAAGTAGCCGCGGCCGGCCAGGGTGGACGAGATCCGGCCGGACGCCACGGTCCAGCTGGCGCCGCTGGGCGCGAACCCGACGTAGTCGTGGCCGTTGACCCGGAAGCCGATGGTGGCACCGCTGTTGGACCAGACGTCCGGGGTGCCGGCGGTGCTGATCTGCGCGTTCCCCCCGGTGGTCTGGAAGTACGCGAAGGGCAGACCATGGCCGATGGTCGCGCGCATGGTGCGCGTGCCGTCGCTCCAGTGCGGGCTGACCGTCCAGTCCGTCCAGCCGTCGACCTTCACCAGGGGTGCGGCGAGCCCGGCCACACCGACCCGGATGTCCTGCACGTACGGGTAGTGGAACTCACCGACACCGGTGGCGGTGCCGCTGATGGCGGGCGTGGAGTTGGCGGAGAAGCCGAGCCCGTCGCCGAAGGTGTCGTACGAGATCGGGTGAGCGTGCAGCGGCTCACTGAACGAGCAGTCGGTGCGCTTCCACAGCAGCGAGGACCACCAGTCGTTGGTGGGGATCGGCCCGGCGGGCGCGTTGGCGGTGGCGAACTGTCGGGGGTTGCTGGACATCGCGCCGCAGCCGCTGGGGAGCGGGCCGACCGGGGTGGTGGTGTAGCTGCCGGCGCCGACGGGTGCGGCCTCGGCCGCGCGGGTGACGGGGACGGCGAGGCCGCCGACGACCAGGGCCAGCGCGGTGGCGGCGGCCAGGGCCCATCGGCGGTGGGGGACGGGAGGTTTCATCGTGCCTCCATCGCGCGCGCCGGGTGCGGCCCTTGCCGGGTCCAGCGCTTTGCGTCTGAATTGGGGGGAAGGTCAGGTGAGAGAGCGCTCTCTCGGCCACGGTAATGGAGTACCGAGATCCCCGTCAATGTGTCAAACGCGTTGCGTGCTGATGTCGTTATTTGCCGGCGCCCGCACGGTCGCCCAGCGGTTCGCCCTCTCGGTCGTTCACCAGCGCGTCCGGCACGCGCATCCGCCACGCGTCAGTCACCAGCTCGGTCAACCGGTCCAGGTCGACCGCCGCCAGACGCAGCAACACCAGGGGCAGCCCGTCGTAACCGGGCGCGGTGAAGAAGACCTCGGGCTCCCCGAGCAGGAGAGCCTGCTTCTCGGCCTCGTCGCCGACGAACAGCACAGCGATGTCCAGCCGGATCACCCGAGGCTTTCCCGGTGTCCGTTCCGGATAGGACCAGACGAAGCCCTTGTCGGCCACCCGGAAGTCGAAGCCGTCACTGGGGTTCTCCACCGTGTGCGGCAGGGCCAGCGCCACCCGACGTACGTCGTCCGCGTCAGCCACCGAAAACCCTCGCACCCCGCACCATCCGCATGGGCCGAGATTACGCGGTGGACAGGTCGATGGCCGTGGCGCCGACGATCGCCCGTTCGCCGTTCTCCTGGACATAGCCGACCACGCTGGCGCTTCCCGGATCGAGACCAGGTGGTGTCGCCAGCTCCACCTGCCCCCGCTCGGCGTCCAGGCCCACCGACCTGAAGGCGCGTACGACGTTGTCCTGCCGCAGCGTCCGCCCGGCGTTCTCCCCCCGGGCGATCTCACTGGTCAGGTCCCGTTCCACGACCGCCACCTGCAACACCGCGCGCTCCGGTGGCTGTTCGGTCCGGTAGTCCACCATCACCCGGTCATTGCCCAGGTTGGCAATGGAGAGCGCCAGTGGTGTGGTGGCGGTCGAGGCCATGGCGGACATGATCGCGGCGGCCGTCCGGCGGCGGTCGGAACCGACGAACTCGACGGTGCCGTTGACGACCATCTGCGGGGTGTACAGGCCTCGGGTGCCGAACGCGCGGGCGTACGCCTCCTGGCGCGCGGTGTACGCCGCGTCCGCGAACTGGTCGGGCCAACCCAGGTCGTCCCAGTAGTCGACGTGGAACCCGAGGGTGAAGACGTTCTGGCCCCGGTCCCGTGCGTCGCGCTCGATCTCGCTCAGCAACTCCTCCGCGGGAGGGCAACTGTTGCAGCCCTGGGACGTGAACATCTCGACGACGGCGAAGCCGCCGTCCGTCGATGGATTCGCCATGGTGACGTGTCTCCTCCCACGATGTGCCCGGAGGCGTTGCGTTCCCGTTTCGGCCGGGACAATGCGCGTGGGGTCGCGTCCCCTGCCGGCCTCGCAGCGAGCGCCGCCGGGCCGGGTGGTTGGATGGTCGGGTGCAGTTCACCGTGACAGACGCGCCGGCGCGGGAGCGTTTCGAGGCGCGCGACGAGGCGGGCGCGGTCGTCGGGTTCGTCACCTATCAGCTGACCGGCTCGATCATCGCCTACACCCACACCGAGGTCGATCCGGCGTACGAGGGCAAGGGCGTCGGGTCGACGCTGGCGCGGGCCGTGCTGGACGATGCGCGGAGCAAGGGCCGGACCGTCGTGCCGATCTGCCCGTTCATCGCCGACTGGGTGGTCAAGCACCCGGAGTACGAGAGCATCGTGGTCCGGTCCACCCGCAAGATCAAATAACCGCGCTTCCGGTCGGGTGGTGTCAGCCGTCCGGTAGGAGCTTGGCGGCGAGGGTGCGGGCCGTGGCGGTCAGGGTGTCGATGTCCAGCCCCGTCCGCCCCATGAACACCAGGCCCTGCTGTGCGGCGAGCAGCGCACGCGCGGTCTCGACCGGGTCGACGTCGCGCGGCAGGTCGCCCTCGTCCTGGGCCCGCCCGACGCTCTCGGCGACCAGGGCGGTCGTCGCCTCGTAGGTGCGCCGCGCCTCGGCGAGGACGTCCGGGTCGCTGGTGGCGAGTTCGTACGTGCTGTTGGCCATGAGACAGCCGCGCCGGGCGGCAGCACCACCCGGGTCGTTTGCCGGTGCCATGACGAACGCGCGTAGCGCGTCCAGGGCGCGGGGAGCGGAGGTGAGCATCTCGCGCAGGTAGCCGCCGCTGGTGTCGGTGTATTCCCGCAGCGCCTTCAGGAACAGCCGGTGTTTGTCGCCGAAGGCGCCGTAGAGGCTGCCCTTGCCCAGCCCGCTGACGCGCACCAGGTCTTCCAGTGAGGTCGCCGCGTAGCCGGCGTCCCAGAACTGGTCCCGGACGGCGCGGATCACCTGCTCCTCGTCGAACTGCCGTGGCCTGGCCATCTGACCAGCGTAGCAATTGTTGACCGGTCGGTCCACCAAACGTAGGGTGGACCGATCAGGTCACCGGCGCCGTGCTTGACTCCAACGGCGGACACACCGCCTGAGCCCCGCCCTCCGCAGCCCGTCGGGAGACGACAACGATGACAGCCTCCACCTTCCGTGCCCTGCACCACGACCGGGCCGCCGGCGATCCGCTCGTTCTGCCGGGCCCCTGGGACGCGGCCAGCGCCCGGGTGCTGGCCGACGCCGGTTACCCGGCGCTCGCGACCCCGAGCGCGGGCGTCGCCGCATCGCTCGGCTACGAGGACGGCGCGACCCCACCGGACGAGATGTTCGCGGCGGTCGCGCGCATCGTCCGCGCCGTGTCCGTTCCGGTGTCCGCCGACGTCGAGGGCGGTTACGGCCTCGCCCCCAGCGAGCTGGTCGGACGGCTGTTGGAGGCCGGCGTTGTCGGCTGCAACCTGGAGGACTCGGAGGGGGACGCCACCCTCAAGGACCCCCGGCGGCACGCCGACTGGTTGGCCGAGGTGCGCGCGGAGGCGGGCGACGCTCTCTTCATCAACGCCCGCGTCGACACCTTCCTGGTCGGAACGGGTGACCCGGCCGACGCGGTGGAACGCGCCCACCTGTACGTGGCTGCCGGCGCCGACTGCGTCTACCCGATCCTGGCGCCACTGCAGGTGCTCCCGCAGCTGCGGGACGGCATCTCCGGGCCGATCAACATGGCCGCCGGACCGGACCGGGAGTCCGTGGCCGAGCTGGGACGGCAGGGCGCCACACGCATCACCTTCGGTCCAGGAATGCAGCGGTACGCGATGGCGTCGATCGGCGACCTCGCGGCCGAGCTGCGCGCCTGACCCTGGACGTCACCCCCCGGCGCCGGTGACCGGGCGCGTGGGCGCGGGTGGGCGGCCGCTGGCTGTGTGATCGACTCGGGTTTCTGGAAGTCGGGGTGTCCCGGTCGGGTGGATCGCGCGGTTTCCTGAATGCCGAGTCGATCGTCCAGCGCGGTGGGCGTCGAAGGAGTTACGGCAGCTAACGCCCGAGCCCCCGGCGTGCCGTCGCGGTGGACGGCTGCCGGGGGCTCGGATGCAGGCGGTCAGGCCTGGTTGCCGCTCGGCAGCACCGCTGCCATCTCGTGGCCGGCGCCGGCGAGCACGCGTGCCTGCTGCGGCCAACTGGCCAGCCCAGGTGCGGCGCGCAGGCCGGCGGCCCGGATCAGGTCGCGCAGTGCCGGCTCGTCCAACTCGCCGAGCTGGCCGTACGTGCGCACGCCGGCGTCCTGCAACGCGGCCGCCATCTTCGGCCCGATCCCCTGGATCCGGCGGAAGTCGTCGGCCGGGCCCGTCGGGTCGGCATCGATGCTGCTGATCGTCGTGTCGGCGGCTGAACGGACCGGAGGGGTCGCGGCGGCGGTCGGGCGGACCGGAGGTACGGCCACCGCCGACCGCTCGGCCTCCGCGGCGTCGACCGCGGACTCGGCCTGCGCCGGCTCGGCGTTCACCGGGTCGGCGTTCACCGGGTCGGCGTTCACCGGGTCGGAGTGCATCGGCTCGGAGTGCATCGGCTCGGCGGTCGTCTGTTCCTCTGCCGGGTCGATCGCCGTGGCCTTGGTCTCCGCATCGTCGGACGCGCCGACGGAGGCCACCGCGTCGTCGGCCGGCGTCGTGTCGGCGGGCGCGCTGTCGGCGGGGGTGGCCGCGACCGGCGCATCGTCGATCGCCGCGTCGTCGGCCGGCGTCGTGTCGAGCGGCGCCGCGTCGGCCGGCGGGAGGTCGTCCGCGGGCTGGCGGGGAGCGACCACGGCCGCCGGGGCGGGCTGGTCGTCGACAGTGACCGGCTCGGGGGCCGATTCAACCGCCGGCTCCTGCCGCAGCTCAGCCGCGTCGGGCTGCTCGTTGGCCGGTACGGGCGGCGGGTTCTCGGTCAGCGCCATGTCCGCCGGGTCGACGGTGCTCGGAGCCTCCGCCGGCACGGGCACCGGGGCGGGACCGTCCGGTTCGGTCAGCGCGGCTGGCGCGCTGACCGTGTCGACCGGTACCGGCTCGTCGGCGACCGCGGTGGGTGCCGGGTCGACGGCGGCCGCAGGCTGGACCTCGTCGGTGGTGGCAGCCGGCGTGGGCGTGGTGATCACGGCCAGACCGGCGACGGGGTCACCATCCACAATCGAATTGCCCTGTACGCCCCGTCGGCCGCGCAGCAGCCACCCGGCGGCCAGGCCCAGCAACAGTGCCAGTACCACTATCAGCGAGTGTCCGAAAGACCACGCCACGGCGAACCTCCCTCTCAGCTCGTTGGAAAAGTCACGAGAAAAACTCGCCGCAGCTTCGCACACGCGTATTGCCGACGACAGGCAGGATCGGCCGTCAGCGTTGCCGGTGGGCCAGCCACCTCAGCCGGTGCCTGCCGCGTAACACTGCGTCGTCCGATCAGGCCAAATCCGACGAGACGAGACCGGGCCGGGCATGGATCGGTCGGGTCGAGCACTCCGGACACGATGAGACCCGGGCCCGGCGTGGGACGCCGAGCCCGGGTCGGGCGATGCCGGGGTCAGTCCCGGTCGCCCTCGTAGGTGTGGAAGTCGTCAACGAACCGGCGACGGAGCCGTGGTACCCGGCTGGTCACTCCGAAGTAGCCGCGCGCGCCGAGCAGCGCGAGCCGACCCACCACCGGTCGGTACATCCGGTCGTCGCCGCTGGTGCCGCTGCGGTTCAGCGATTCGGCGACCCGGGCGAAGCCGTACGGCGCCATCACGGCCTCGTAGTCGGCGACCGCCTGGAGCAGCGTCTTGTCGCCGGCGGTGGCGCGGCTGAGCTGTGCGCAGAGCAGGCGGGCGTCGCGCAGCGCGGTGTTCGCGCCCACGCCCCGACCCGGGGTCATGGTGTGGATGGCGTCGCCGAGCATGGTGACGGTGCTGCTCTTCCAGGGCGGCACCGGTTCGGACGTGGACACCTTGATCGGTAGGGCGCTGGCCGGGTCCGCGTGGGCGAGCAGTTCCCGTAGGTGAGGGTGCCAGTTCGAGGTGAGATCCAGGGCGACCTGCACCAGGTCCTCGCCGCGGCGTTCCATGATGTCGGCCGGGAACCGGTTGGCCGCACTCCAGATGATCAGATTGATGTTGTCGGTGGTGGTGTCGTGGGCCAGGCCGGGCCAGTCCCGGAGAAGGGCGGCGTCGGGCTCGCTGACGCCGGGCTTGATCGCGCGTTCGGCGTCCCACTTGAACTCCATGACGTGCAGCACGCCCATCATCCCGCCGACGCCGAAGATCAGCGAGATGCCCTGCTGGACCCGCTCCGGAATGAGACCGCGGGTGTGCGGTGTCAGCGGGATCCGGGTGGCGATGTTGATCGTCCCGGCGTCGCGGGTGACGGCGTGCGGCAGGTACTGGCGGCGTACGGCGGAATGGGTGCCGTCGGCCGCCACCAGCAGGTCGCCGGTGGCGCTGGTGCCGTCGGCGAAGTGCGCGGTGACCGTGCCGTCGTCGCGCTGCTCGTACCGGGTGAAGGTCTTGTCGAACTGCACCACGTCCTCCAGGCCGGTCAGCAGCACCTGGCGCAGCACCATCCGGGCCACCGAGTGTTCGGTGCGTACCGGGTCGGCGCTCGGCCGCAGCGGGAACGACGCGGTCTGGCGGAGCCCCTGGGTGACGACGTTGAAGTAGTGCGGCGGCCGGGCGCAGGTGGCCAGGAAGGTGGCGAACAGCTCCGGGGGCAGACACTCCCGCAGCGCCCGGCTACCGGTCGGGCCGATGCCGACCCGGTAGCCGAGCAGCCCTTCGGCACGGTCGCGGTGCCGTTCGTAGACGGCGACGCTGATCCCGGCGCGGCGCAGGCCGTGCGCCAGGCACAGCCCGCCCGTGCCCGCGCCGATGATCAGGACGTGCGGCGGCGCGGCGGACATGTCAGCCGGCCGGGTGCGCGGCGGGCGCCTCGGTAACGGCCGGGCGCGGAGCGGGTGCTT
Source organism: Micromonospora noduli (assembly GCF_003264475.1). NCBI lineage: Bacteria > Bacillati > Actinomycetota > Actinomycetes > Micromonosporales > Micromonosporaceae > Micromonospora > Micromonospora noduli. Next base: position 84,409 of record NZ_PYAC01000041.1, read on the forward strand.
CGGTGCTGGCCGGGGCTCCTGCTGGCGCCTCGGCCGCGTCCCACCGGTAGAAGCAGCCGGCGATCGCGTCCCGGGGGGAACGCCAGGTCGGCAGGTACGGCGACGTGTGCGCGGAGAGTCGCTCGTTGACCTGTCGGAAGAGTGGGTGGTTGCGGGCCGCCGCGAGCGCGTCCGGGTCGACGTCGTCCGAGGTCTCCAGCAGGTGTACGCACAGGTCGTGCAGGCAGTACAGGGATCGGTGCGTGACCCCGGTCAGGCTGGGCAGTTCGGTGGCGTCGGACTCGGCGAAGATCTGCGCGACCCGACCCTCCGCTCCCGGGATGATCCGGCTGACGATCAGTAGACGACTCATGGGACCCCTTCCGCCGGTGGCCTGCCCGACCCCTCGGGATCGGTGCCACGTGCTCTGTGCGCCCACCGTGCCGCAGCGCCTGTCACATCACCGTCACGTACGCCGACCGGGCGGTGACGGGCACCGCCGTCACGTACGCCGAACGGCGGGTGACGGGCGGTCGGTGATGGCCTCGCGGCTGGCCTGGCGGATCGGGGCGAGGGTGTCGTCGAGCAGGGCGCTCATGGCGGGGCTCGGCTCCAGCCGCAGCTCCCGGCGCAACAGGTCCCGATAGACGTAGAAGGCGTGCACGGCTTCGAAGGCGTTGCCCTCGGCCAGGTGGATGCGAACCACCAGTCGGTGTGGTGTCTCCCGTAACGGCTCGGCGGCCATCGCCTCCAACGCGGCTTCGAGGGCCTCGCCGTGCCGCCCCGCGGCCAGGTGGTGCCCGGCCACCTGTTCCAGCATGTGCAGGCGGAGTTGGCGCAGGCGTTCCCGGTCCAGCAGCACCCAGTCGTCGTACCAGCCGGGGAGGAGGTCGTGCCGCCCGGCGGCGAGCGCCCCGGCCGCGGTGCGCGGGTCGTCGCCGTCCCGGACCCGGGCCGCTGTGCCGACCAGGTCGTCCACGTCGAGCCGGACCGCCGGGCCGAGGCGTACGGTGTCGCTGGCCACTGTCATCGGGCAGCACGGGTCCTGTCGCAGCCGCCACAGGGCGGTACGCAGGGAGGACAGCGCCCGTTCCTCCGACGCGTCGGGCCAGAGCAGCCCGGCGAGCTGGCTGCGGGTGGCGCCGGGGCGGAGCCCGATCAGCGCGATCACCCGTTGCAGCCCGCGCGGCACCACCACCGGCACCGCCTCGCGGAGGAGTCGGAAGCCTCCGAGCAGATGCAGTGAGACGCCCTCCTCGGGCGGGTCTCCGGCGGTCGGCACGGACGGATCAGCGGCCACGGCGGCACCCCCTGCGGAACGCTCGTCCCGACTGTCTGCTGTGTCCCGGATCGGTTGCCCTCGACGCCACTGTCGACCCCACCGATCGCGGCGTGGTCGGGCGCGGCCCCACCCGCCGAGGCCGCCGGACTGACCACGCTGAAGATTATCAATAACGGTCACGTTGCGTCAACGCCAGCGTGGACGTTCTATTAGCGACAGCCAACCCGAGATCGGTTCTGAACTGCACAAACATTAGCGCGTGCAGCACGCTCGGCACATAGCTGATACACAGGTTGCGTCAACGCAGCGTCACCACCATCCGCCGCTGACCGACCCGCCGCGGTGACGCCGCCGTGACGAGGATCGGCGCATCGTGTCGGCAGTCGTCCAGCGCGTCCGGGGGCCACCCGTCGCCGGCCGGACGCTGTGGGGGGAGGCCCAGTATGGACCGATCGCTGATCGTCGCGAAGGTGGATCCGACCGCCGAGGAGCGGATCGCCGAGATCTTCGCTGAGTCGGACGCGACGGAGCTGCCGCGCCTGGTCGGTGTCCGGCACCGCTCGCTGTACCGACTGCACGACCTTTATGTGCATCTGCTCGAGACCGCGCAGCCGGCAGAGGGCGCGGTGGAGGCCGCTCGTGACCATCCCGAGTTCATCCGGGTCAGTGACCGCCTGCGCCCGTACGTGTCGCCGTACCTGTCGACCTGGCGCTCACCGCGCGACGCGATGGCGCGGTGCTTCTACCGGTTCGACGCCTCGGACACCGGACGGCGGTCGTGACGGCCACCGCGCCGCGCGAAGAGCAGCTCTGGTCCCGCTGCGCCGGCTGCGCCAGCCTGCTCTATCGCAAACGGCTGCGCCGCAACCTCGACGTCTGCCCGGAGTGCGGGGAGCATGCGCGACTCGGCGCGCCGGAACGCCTGCGCCAACTGGTCGACCCGGGTTCGCTGCGCCTGCTGCCCGACCGGCTGCCGGAGGCGGACCCGCTCGACTTCGTCGACGTGCTGCCGTACCCGCACCGCCTCACCGGCGCGCGGGCCAGCACAGGTCTTGCCGAGGGGGTCGTCTGCGCCACGGCCACCATCGGTGGGCACCCGGTGGCCCTGGCGGTGATGGACTTCCGCTTCCTCGGTGGCAGCCTGGGCTGCGCGGTGGGCGAGCTGATCACCCGGGCGGCCGAACGGGCGCTGGACGACCGCACCCCGCTCGTCCTGATCACCGCCTCCGGCGGGGCGCGGATGCAGGAGGGCGCGCTGTCGTTGATGCAGATGGCGACCGTCAGTCAGGCCATCGCCGCGTTGCGCGAGGCGGGGCTGCTCACCGTGAGCGTCCTCACCGACCCGACCTACGGCGGGGTGGCCGCCTCGTTCGCCACCAACACCGATCTGGTGCTCGCCGAGAGTGGCGCGCGGATGGGCTTCGCCGGCCCCCGGGTGATCCGCCAGATCACCGGGCGGGCCCTGCCGGAGGGCTTCCAGACCGCCGACTTCCTGCTCCGACACGGGCAGGTCGACATGGTGGTGCAGCGCCGGTCGCTGCGCGGACGGCTGATGGCGCTGCTCGCCGCGACCCGCGCCGGCCGTCCGGCGCGTTCGCCCGTACCCCGGCAGGAGCCTGCGTCGCACCGCGAGCGCCTCGCCGACGACGGCACTGTCCTGGCGCGGCCGACGGACCCGGCGGCCGAGGGAGACGCCGGCACCCCGGCGGTACGCGACGCGTGGGACACCGTCCGGATGGCGCGGCACCCCGGGCGGCCCACCACACTGGACTACCTGGACTCCGTCTTCGACGGGTTCGTGGAGCTGCACGGCGATCGGCTCGGCGCGGACTGCCCGGCCATCGTAGGTGGGGTGGCGCGGTTGGCCGGCCGGCACGTGATGGTCATCGGCCACCAGAAGGGGCACACCACCGCCGAGTTGGTCGCCCGTAACTTCGGCATGGCCAGCCCGTCCGGGCACCGCAAGGCACTGCGGCTCATGCGCCTCGCGGCCCGCCTCGGCCTGCCCGTGGTCACCCTGGTGGACACCCCCGGAGCCGACCCCGGGGTGAGCGCCGAGGAGCAGGGCCAGGCGGCGGCCATCGCCGAGAACATCCTCACCCTCACCGTGCTGCCCACCCCGGTGCTCGCGGTGATCACCGGTGAGGGCGGCAGCGGCGGCGCGCTGGCACTGGCGGTGGCCGACCGGGTGCTGATGCTCGAAAACGCCGTCTACTCGGTGATCAGCCCCGAGGGGTGCGCGGCGATCCTCTGGCCGGACCGCTCCGCGGCACCGCAGGCCGCCCGCGCGTTGCGACTGACCGCGCCCGACCTGCGCCGGCTCGGAGTGGTCGACGAGGTCGTGTCGGAGCCGTCGACTGCCGCGCACGACGACCCCGCAGAGACCGCCCAACGGTTGCGCGCCGCCCTGCTGGCCAACCTCCTGCCGCTGCTGGACGTGCCGCCGGCCATGCTGGTCCGCCTGCGCCGGCAACGCTTCCGACGGTTCGGCGCGAACCGCGTCGGCGCCCGGGCGGGCCTGCGATGACCGCCGCCGACCGGGCGCTGTCGACAGTCGACGCGTCCGACGACGTCGGGATGAACGGCGAGGAGGCGCTGGCCGGGCTGCGCCGGCAGGCGCAGCACCTGATCGCCGAGCTGGCCGGGCCGGTGCGCCGGATCCGGCTGCGCAGCGGACCGGCGGTGCTGGAGGTCGAGTGGCACCCCGAGGACGCGACCCGACCGGACGTACCCCTGCCCCGGGCCGAGGCGGCACCGGCGGTCGTGCCGGCGTCCGGCGCCGCACCCGCGGTGCTCCGGCCGCCGGTGCCTGGGCGCGCCGCGGTGCGGGCACCGATCGTCGGCACCTTCTACCGGGCGCCGGAACCCGGCGCGCGGCCGTTCGTCGCGGTGGGCGACCTGGTCCGCCCCGGCCAGCCGGTGGCCATCGTCGAGGCGATGAAGCTGATGAACGAGGTGATCGCCGACCGGGCCGGCCGGGTGGCCGCGATTCTCGTCGAGGACGGCCAGCCGGTCGAGTACGACCAGCCGCTCGTCGAACTGGACCCGGCATGACGGCGCGGGGTGGTTGACCATGTTCGAGACCGTGCTGATCGCCAACCGGGGCGAGATCGCGCTGCGGGTGCTGCGTGCCTGCAAGGAGCTCGGCGTGCGAACGGCGGTGGTCTACTCCGCCGCCGACGCCGACTCGGCGGCGGTCCGCCTCGCCGACCAGGCCGTCCGGATCGGACCGGCGTCGAGTCGGCGCAGCTACCTCAACGCCGCCGCGATCGTGGAGGCGGCCCGGCAGGTGGGGGCGCAGGCCGTGCACCCCGGCTACGGCTTCCTCTCCGAGGACGCCGACTTCGCCGAGATCTGCGCCGACAACGGGCTGACGTTCATCGGCCCGCCACCGGCGGTGATGGCCGCGCTGGCCGACAAGTCCTCGGCCCGCGCACTGATGAGCCGCGCCGGCCTGCCGCTGTCGCCGGGCAGTGTCGCGCCGGTGCCGACCGCCGCCGCGGCGGCCGAGGTGGCCGACGCCGTCGGCTACCCGGTGATCGTGAAGGCCGCCGCCGGGGGCGGGGGCCGGGGGATGACAGTGGTGCACAGCCCGCGCGAGCTGCGCCGGGCGTACACCCGGACCCGGGCCGCCGCGCAGGCCGCCTTCGGCGACGACCGGGTGTACGTCGAGCGCTACCTCACCGAGGCACGGCACGTCGAGGTGCAGGTGCTCTGCGACGCCCACGGCAACGGGGTGCACCTGGGCACCCGGGACTGCTCCGTGCAGCGCCGGCACCAGAAGCTGGTCGAGGAGGCGCCCGCCCCGGCACTGCCCGCCGCCGTTCTCGACACCATCGCCGAGACCGCCCTGCGGGGTGCGCTCCAGGTCGGCTTCGTCGGTGCCGGCACGCTGGAGTTCCTGGTCGACGCCGAGGAGAAGTTCCACTTCCTGGAGATCAACTGCCGGATCCAGGTGGAGCATCCGGTCACCGAGATGGTCACCGGGATCGACCTGGTGCACGAGCAACTGCACATCGCCGCCGGCGTGCCGCTGCGGTGGCGGCAGGAGGAGATCCGCCTGCACGGCGTCGCTGTGGAGTGTCGGGTCAACACCGAGGACCCCGCGCGCGGCTTCGCCCCCGCCCCCGGCCGGTTGGAGCGGTTCACGCCACCCGGCGGCCCGTTCACCCGGGTGGACACCCACGCCAGCGCCGGTTACCTGGTCGGCCCCTGGTACGACTCACTGCTCGCCAAGGTGATCGTCTGGGCGCCCGACCGGGAGTTGGCCCTCAACCGGCTGGAACGCGCCCTGGACGAGTTCGACATCGCCGGTCCGGGCGTACACACCACCATCCCGTTCGTCCGGCGGGTGCTCGACGACGCCGCATTCCGCAAGGGCCGCTACACCACCGGCCTGGTCGACCGTCTGCTCGCCGCGCCCGCGCCGGGGCCGACGGTCACTCCCGCACCGCGCACCGCGCCCGCCGCAGATCCCGACGCAACCCACAGGAGGACCCGATGACCGTCACCCATGGTCGCCCGATGACCGCCGAGATCACCGACATCCTGGTGGCGCACTGCGGGCTGGACGCCGACGCCGCGGCCCGGGCGCCCGCCGCGTCGCTGGAGGAGCTGGGCATGGACTCGCTCGCCCTGCTGGAACTGTCGGCCGTCGTCGCCGACCGCTGGCAGGTGGCCATCCCCGAGCAGGCCGGACAGTTGAGCATCCCGGCGGTGGCCGACCTGGTCGCCCGCCGCACCGACCCGCCCGGACACACCGAGAACAGCATGGTCATCGACGCGCCGCTGGGGCTGGTCTGGGAGGTCACCAACGACGTGGCGAACTGGACCGAGCTGTTCACCGAGTACGCAGTGGTGGAGATCCTGCACCGCGAGGGGCACACGGTGCGGTTCCGCCTCACCATGTACCCCGACGAGAACGGGGTGTCCTGGAGTTGGGTCAGCGAGCGCACCGCCGACCCGGTGAGCAGGCAGGTCCGGGCGCACCGGGTCGAGACCGGACCGTTCGAGTACATGCGCATCCACTGGCGCTACACCGAGGAGGCCGGTGGCACCCGGATGACCTGGACGCAGGACTTCGCGATGAAACCGACCGCGCCGGTCGACAACGCCGCGATGACCGAGCGGATCAACACCAACAGCGTGATCCAACTCGCGGTGATCAAGGACCGGGTGGAGCGGATCGCCTGGCAGCGTGCCGACCAGGGCAGCCAGACCGCCAGCGACACACCGACGGAGGCCGACGATGAGTGACCTGAGCACCCGCCCGATCGCCGCCCGGGACGTACCCGCCGACCGCCGTCGCGGCGGTGAGCTTCGGGTGCTGCTCGGCCCCCGCACCGTCGGCAGCACCTCCGGTTTTCTCGGGGTGGCGACCCTCGAACCAGGGGAGCGGATCGCCGAGCACTACCACCCGTACAGCGAGGAGTTCCTGTACCTGGTGCGGGGCGCGATCACCGTCGACCTGGACGACCAGCCGACGCTGCTGGCCGCCGGTGAGGGGCTGTTCGTACCGGTGAACGTGCGGCACCGGCTGCGCAACACCGGCGTCGAACCGGCCGAGGTGGTCTTCCACCTGGGCCCGCTCGCCCCCCGGCCCGAACTGGGCCACGTCGACACCGAACTGGTCGAACAGCGGGGCGGGTCATGACCGGGCGCCGCACGGTGGTGACCGGCATTGGGGTGGTCGCCCCGGGCGGCGCCAGCCGGGACCGCTTCTGGAAGACCATCACCGAGGGGCGGACCGCCACCCGGCGGATCAGTTTCTTCGACCCGTCGGCGTTCCGGTCGCAGATCGCGGCGGAGTGCGACTTCGACCCGGTCGCGGCGGGGCTCAGCGAGGCCGAACTGCGGCGGGCCGACCGGTACGTGCAGTTCGCGCTGGCCTGCTCCGTCGAGGCGGTGGCCGATGCCCAGTTGGTGCTCACCGACGCGGAACGGGACCGGGCCGGGGTGGTGCTGGGCACGGCGGTGGGCGGCACGATGGCGTTGGAGCAGGAGTACGTCACAGTGAGCGAGCACGGCCGACGCTGGCTGGTGGACGGGGCGCGCGGTGGCCCGTACCTCTATCAGGCGTTGGTGCCCAGCAGCCTCGCGGCGGACGTGGCCTGCCGGCACGGGCTGCACGGCCCGGCGCAGGTGGTCTCCACCGGGTGCACCTCCGGCATCGACGCCATCGGGTACGCCCACCAGATGATCGTGGACGGTGAGGCGGACGTGATGCTGGCCGGTGCGTCCGACTCGCCGATCTCCCCGGTCACCGTCGCCTCGTTCGACGCGATCAAGGCGACCAGCCCGGACAACGACGACCCGGCACACGCCTCCCGCCCGTTCGACGCCGACCGGCACGGGTTCGTGCTGGCCGAGGGCGGGGCGGTGCTGGTGCTGGAGGAGGCCGGGCACGCCCGGCGGCGGGGAGCGCACATCTACTGCGAGGTGGCCGGCTACGCCAGCCGCAGCAACGGCTTCCACATGACCGGGCTGCGGCCGGACGGGCTGGAGATGGGCCTCGCCGTCACCGACGCGCTCCGGCAGGGCCGGATCCTGCCCGAGCAGGTCTCCTACATCAGCGCGCACGGCTCGGGCACCCGGCAGAACGACCGACACGAGACGGCCGCGTTCAAGCGGGCGCTGGGCCAGGCCGCGTACCGGATACCGATCAGCTCGATCAAGTCGATGGTCGGGCACTCGCTCGGCGCGATCGGGTCGATCGAGATGGCCGCGTGCGCCCTCGCCATCGAGTTCGGTGTGGTGCCACCGACGGCGAACTGGAGCACCCGGGACCCGGAGTGCGACCTGGACTACGTACCCAATGAGGCACGGGAGGTTCCGGTGGACGTGGCCCTCTCGGTGGGCAGCGGGTTCGGCGGTTTCCAGTCGGCGATGGTTTTCCGTCGGATGCTCGGCGCGGTGGCGGCGTGAGCGAGCGTAGCGAGCGAACCATCAGGCACAGCAGCGCGGCGTCTCGCGCCGGCGCGGAGCGAAGCGGAGTGCTGGTGTGAGCGCGGAGGTGGCTCGCGCCGTGGTGACCGGCATCGGGGTGGTCGCACCGAGCGGCATCGGCGCGGACGCGCACTGGCGCACGGTCCTCGCCGGCACCCGCCGGACCGGGCCGATCACGTTGTTCGACCCGGCCGGCTATCCGACCCGCTTCGGCGGGGAGGTGCCCGGCTTCACCGCCGACTCCTACGCCGATAGCCGACAGTTGGTGCAGACCGACAGGTGGACGCACCTCGGCTTCGCCGCCACCCGGCTGGCGCTGGCCGACGCCGGCCTGCCCGACCGGGCCCCCGACCCGTACGGCTACGCGGTGACCCTGGCCAGTTCGTCCGGGGGCAACCTGTTCGGTCAGCGGGAACTGCAACGGCTGTGGGGCGGCACGTCGCGGACGGTCGGCGCGTACCAGTCGATCGCCTGGTTCTACGCGGCCAGCGTCGGGCAGCTCTCCATCCACCACCAGTTCAAGGGCCCGAGCGGGGTGCTGGTCGCGGAGTCGGCCGGCGGGCTGGACAGCCTGGCGCACGCCGCCCGCGCGGTGCGCCGCGGCACCCCGGTCGTGATCGCCGGGGCCACCGAGTGCCCGTTGAGTCCGTACGCGCTCGCCTGCCAGCTGCGCTCGGGGCTGCTCAGTGACGTCGCCGACCCGGAGCGGGCGTACCGGCCGTTCGACGCCACGGCCAGCGGTTACCTGCCGGCCGAGGGCGGAGCCGTGTTCGTGGTGGAGGAGTTGGGGCACGCCCTGGCCCGGGGCGCCCGTGTCTACGGCGAGGTGAGCGGGTGGGGCTCCACCCACGACGCCGCGCACACCACGGCGGAGAGCAGCGGCGACCCAGCCCAGTACGCACGGGCGATGCGGCTGGCCCTGGACCGGGCGGGCGTCGCCGCCGCTGGAATCGACGTGGTGCTGCCCGACGCGCTCGGCGTGCACCGCTACGACCGCAGCGAGGCCGAGGCGCTGCGGGCCGTGTTCGCCGACCGGCCGCCCCCGGTGACCACGCAGAAGCCGCTGACCGGTCGGGCGTACCAGGGCGGCTCGGCGTTGGACGTGGCCACCGCGCTGCTCGCCTTCGCCCACGACACGTTGCCCGCGTCGGCGGGACCGGACGAGGTGGCCGAGGGCTGCGACCTGGACTTCCTACGCGAGCACCGCCGCCCGCGAAGCCGACTCGCCCTGATCTGCGCGCGGGGCTTCGACGGGTTCAACAGCGCGCTGGTCCTGCGCGGGGCCGCGCCGATGAGGGGAGAGGCGTCATGAGCGACAAACGGGCCCGGGTGGTCTTTCTGGTACGGGTGCCGGTGCCGCGCACCGAGCAGTTCCTCGCCGCGTACGAGGAGGTGCGGCACCTCGTCGCCAGCGGTGTGCCGGGGCACCTGGTCGACCAGGTGTGCCGGTCGTCGACCGACCCGGAGCAGTGGTTGATCACCAGCGAGTGGGCGAGCCTGGCCGACTTCGAAGAGTGGGAACGCAGCCCGGAGCACCGGGACCTCGTACGCCCGATGCGGGAGTGCTTCACCGACGCCCGTTCGCTGCGCTTCCACATCCACGCCCAGACGCCGGCGCTGACCTGACGCTCCGCGCCGGCCTGGATGATCGCGCTCGATCCAGGATGTAGTGGCCTCGCCCTCGGGCGGAGGCCACTATTTCCTTGTACGAGCACGTCTCCTCGCGCGCGGCGTTGCCTGGAGCGCGCCAGTCGCCGCTCCGAGGGCGGGGTCGACATTGTGGTCAGAGGGCGTAGGGTCCTGGAGCCATGAAGGCACTGATCTCGGTGGACCTGGAAGGCATCTCGGGGATCGTGCATCCCACCGAGACGAATCCGGATCGGTACGACTACGAGCGCGGTCGGGCGTTGATGACGGCCGAGGCGAACGCGGTGATTGCCGGGGTCCTCGATGCCGAACCCGACGCCGTGGTGTGGGTCGCCGACGCGCACGGGACGTTTCGGAACATCCTGCCGGAGGACCTCGACCGGCGTGCTCACCTCGTGCGGGGCAAACCCCGCGCGCTGGGCATGCTCGCGGGGCTGGACGAGCAGACGGATGCCGTTCTGCTCGTCGGCTATCACGCCCGGGCCGGTGCCGGGCCAGCCGTGCTGGCCCACACGATAAGTGACGCCATCCTCGACGTGCGGGTGGCCGGACGATCGCTGGGCGAGATCGGCCTCAACGTCGCCATGGCGGGGCACCTGGACGCGCCCGTCGTCCTGCTCAGCGGAGACGACACGGCCTGCACGGAATTCAGCGAGCTGGTGCCCTCGGCAGTCACCGTCGCCGTCAAGCAGACCCTGGGGCAGGCCGCCGCGGTGGCCCTGCATCCGCAGGAGGCACGGGAGCGGCTGCGCCGCGCCGCCGCCGACGCGATCGCCCGGCGCGCCTCGATTCCGCCGCCGAAGATGGCCGGGCCGTTGGACGTCGAGGTCGACCTGTACGGCCCGTACATGGTCGACCTCGCAACTCTGGTGCCGGGTGTGACCCGCGTCGGCGGCGGCCGGACGGTCGCCTTCCACGCCGCCGACGTCGCCGAGGCGTACCGGCTGGTTCAGCTGCTGGTGCAACTCGCCAGCATCAAACCGAGCTAGCGCGCGCGCATCGTCTGGCTCACCCGGTGAGCGCGACGCCATCGGCCGTCCGGCTGGCACCGCGCGACGGTGGTACGAGGGGTCATACCTCGGTGACGCTCCGCCAAGTCGCCCGCCTGATTCTGTCCGCCGAACGGGCTGTCGGCAATCCGGCTGGCCGCTGCTTTTGATCCATCCATTCGCATCTAGCAATGGCCTTGTGGGCGTCGTATGGTTCCCCGCAGCACCCCGACAAGCGTACGTGATGGGCGGATTCGCCCTCTTTCATGCTGGGCGGTGAACGGCAGTGACGGCAGAAGATCCTACGGCGACCGACCCCGGCTGGGTGGACGAAGTCCTTTTCGCCGGCCACCCGACCGACGTTTGTCTCCGTTTGCCCGAGCCCGTCGACCGGGCCACACTGCACCGGCTGGTGACCGACGCGCAGGACCGGTTGACCACCGCCGGACTGCGCCCCGGTGGCGCCGCGGCGCTGCGGTTGCCACCGTCGCTGGCGTACGTGGTGAACCTGCTCGCCACCTGGCGCGCCGGGGGGCAGGCGATCCTGCTCGACCACCGGCTCACCGACCACGAGGTGGACCGGGCGCTGGCCCGGTTGACCCCGCAGGTGGTGGTCGCTCCGGTGCGGACCGGTGGCGGCGCGCTGAAGATCTTCGTCGACGTCACCGAGGGCGTCACCCGGTACGCCGACCGCCCGGCGGTCAGCGGCCATGCCGTGATCCAGCTCAGCTCCGGCTCCACCGGCCCGTCCAAGGTGATCGGCCGCACCGCCGCCGACCTGGTCGCCGAGGTGCACCGCTACACCCGGATCGACGGGGTGGCGCTGCCCGGCGAGCGGATCATCCTGCTGCCCTCGATGGTGCACGTGCTCGGCCTGGTCGGCGGCCTGCTCTACGGGCTGCACGCCGGGGTCGAGCTGGTGCCGCCGGAACGGCTCAGCGGCGACGCCGTGCTGGCCGCGATCAGCGCCGGCACCACACCGGCCACCGTGCTCGGTGTCCCGTTCCACATCGGACTGCTCGCCTCCACCCGCCCGGCCGGGCCACTGCCGCAGCTGCGGCGGATGACCACCGGCGGCGAGCTGGTGCCGGCCGCCGTCGCCCGGGCGTTCACCGACCGGTACGGGGTGCCGCTGGGCAACATGTACGGGATGACCGAGGTCGGGGTGATCGGCACCGACCTGTACGGGTCGCACCGACCGTCGATCGCCCCCGCGCCCGGGATCCAGGTCCGCGAGTCCGGCGGTGAGCTGTGGGTGTCCTGCCCGGCGTCGCCGTACGTCGGCCTGAGTGACCCGACCCGCTGGTCCGACGGCTGGCTGCACACCCGCGACGCCGGCACCGTCGATGAGGACACCGGCCTGGTCACGGTGCGCGGTCGACTCGACTCGCAGGTCTCCGTCGGCGGGATGAAGGTCGACCTGACCGAGGTGGAGGCCACCGTCGCCGAGCTGACCGGGGTTGCCGCCGCGGTGGTGGTCTGGGACGACGGCATCACCGCGTACGTCCAACCCGACGGGCCGCTGTCGGAGGAGACGCTGGACAAGCTCCTCGCCGAGCGGTTGGCCGGCTACAAACGGCCCCGGGCGCTGCACCTGCTCGATCAGTTGCCCCGTACCACCACCGGCAAGCTGGTCCGCTCGACCGACGCGCTGCGCTCGGCGGTCACCCCGTGACCGGGCCGCTGCACCACCTCGACGTCGACCTGCGCGCTCGCCCGCACTGCGACCGCCAGGACGAGGTCCCCGCCCAGCCGTGGGTGACCGACCCGCAGGAGTTCGTCGCCGGGCACCGGCCGCAACGGCAGCCCCGGCGGCGGCATCAACCGGTGCAGCCCGCCGTCGCGCAACCCCCGCCCGAGCGCCTTGCCGACCGCCTCCTTGGCGGTCCACAGCCGCAGGAAGTCCACCGTCCGGCCGGCCTCGGGCCGATCGCCCAACCAGGCCAGCTCGGCGGGCGGGAACCAGCGGTGGGCCAGCGCGAGCGCCGGCAGCGGGCGGATGCGCTCCACGTCCACCCCGACCGCGCCGGCCCGACGGGCGGCGACCGCCACCAGCCCGGCGGTGCGGCTGACGCTGACCGCCACCTCGACCGACCCGGTCACCTCGTCGACCCGGACGACCGGCCGTCCCTCGCGGTCGTGCGTCAGCACCAACTCGGTCTCCGGGCGGCCGAGCAGCAGAGCACCCGCCCGCCGCACCAGCACAGCGGCCGGATCCGGCTGACCGCCGGTGTCGCGGCCGACCCACACGTAGGCGGTGTCCCGACCGGACACCGTCAGCTGAGCCACGCAGAGAGGGTATCCATGAGAGCCGAGGTCCGCGCCTTCGTCGTCGAGCAGCTCGCCGACATGAACTACGACGTCGAGGGGCTCGACGACGACACCACGCTCGGCCCCTCCGGCGTCGACCTGGAATCGCTCGCTCTGGCCGACCTGTCCGTGCGGGTCGAGGACCGGTACGGCGTGACGTTCGCCGACGACGAGTCGGAGCAACTGGCCCTCATGACGGTCGGCGAGTTCACCACCATGGTCGCCAATCGCGTCACCGAGGCGACGAGCGACAAAGGCTGATGAGCGGTCAGCCCGATCTGGGGCGAGCTGACCTGATGACCATGCTCGCCGAACTCACCGCGAAACCGGCTGCCGAGGTGTCCGACCGGATCGGCTCGATGGAGCTTGCCTGGCTGGTGCACCTCGTCGAGCAGCGCTACGAACGCCGGCTGGACCTCACCGACGACGAACTGGCCGGCATCCGCACCGTCGACGACGCCCTGGTGGTGTTCCGGGCGTCGCTGACCGCCTCCGCAGATGGTTGAGGCGCGCGTCGCCCAGCTCACCGGCGTGTACGCGGTCAGCGCCCTGGGACGGGGCGCCGACGCGCAGCTCGCCGGTGCGCTGGCCGGGGTGCCGGCGTTCGGCCCGGTGGACCGATTCGACACCGCCGCCCGCCGGGTCACAGTGGCGGCCACAGTGCCCGAGGTCGCCACCCTCCCCGACGAGTTGGCCGCCGCGATCGACGGGGCCTGCCGGGCGGCCGGCCTGGACCGCGCGCAGCGCGCCGGCTGCGCGCTGCTGCTCGCCGTGCACGGCGGCCCGACCCTCGGTGCGGGCCCGGTCGCCGGTGCAGGCCCGGCCCTCGGTCCGGCGCCAGCCGTGCTCGCCGGCCAGCTCGCCGCCCGTTGTGGACTCTCGGGTCACACCCGGGTCTACACCAGCGCCTGCGTGTCCGCGAGCACGGCGGTGGCCGACGCCGCCGCCCGGATCACCCGGGGTGATGTCGAGCGTGTGGTGGTCGCGGCCGGCTACCTGGTGGAGCCGGACCAGTTCGCGCTCTTCGACGCCGGTCGCGCCCTCGCGGTCGACGGGGCGGTCCGCCCGTTCAGCGCCGGCCGCCGGGGGTTGCTGCTGGGCGACGGCGTGGCCGCGGTGGTGCTGGAATCGAGCACCGGCCGGCGACGCGGCGTCGACCCGGTGGCCACAGTGGTCGGTTGGGGGCGGGCCGGTGACGCGTTCCATCCCTGCCAGCCGGAGCCCGGCGGCACCGGGTTGGCCCGCGCGGTCGGCGGCGCGCTGCGCCGGGCCGGGCTGCCACCGCAGTCCGTCGGCTACGTCAACGCCAACGCCACCGGTACCGCGCAGAGCGACACCGCCGAGGCGGCAGCCCTGCGCCGGGCCCTCGGCGGGCATGCCGACCGGGTCCCGGTCAGCTCCACGAAGTCGGTGCACGGGCACGCGCTGGAGGCGTCCGGGTTGCTCGAACTGGTGGTCACCGCGCTCGCGCTGCGCCACGGCGAACTGCCGGTCAACGCCGGCTGGCTGGCCCAGGACGAGTCCTGCCCTCTGAACGTCGTCAAGGATGGCCCGCGAAGGACGACGGCAACCCACGCCCTGACCCTCAACGCCGCCTTCGGCGGCGCCAACACCGCTCTCCTGGTCGGCGTCGGATGACCGCCCCCAACTCCCCGCGATCTTGCACCTCCTGTCCCGACGAATCCGACCAACCACGCGAAACGACGACCGAAACCGCAAGATCGCCGGGGGAGAGGGCTCGGGCCTGGTGGCCTGAGGGTGGGGACGGCGGCGGCGCGGCGGGGGTGCCGGGGTTCGTGCACTCGGACTTCGCGCCGGTGGTGGTGGCCGTCGCGGAACGGTGTCTGCGACGGGGGTACGGATCGGCGGGAGTGCCCGCCGGGGTGCGGACGGGGATCGTGCTGGTCAGCGCCAGCGGTGATCTCGCCAGCGCCCAGCACGTACGGGCCACCGTCGAGGCCGGCGGGCGGATCGGCCCACTGTTCTTTTTCCAGTCCGTGCCCAACAGCGTCGCCGGGCACCTCGCGGCCCGCTGGGGCCTGCGTGGCCCGGTGGTCTGCCTCAGCCCGACCGGCGACCCGTACACCGACGGTGTCGCCGAGGCCGACCTGCTGCGCGACGACGGCGACGCCGACGAGGTGTTGCTGATCCTGATCGAACAGGCACCCGAGAAGCCGACCGAGGCGGTCGCGGTGCTGCTGGGGGGAGGAGCACGACCATGAGGACACGGGGACTGCGCGGCGCACTGGCCGCCGACACCGAGCTGGGTGCGGGCAACGTCCTGGCCCGGGTGCTGGCGCACGGCGCCGACCCGGACGGGCCTGGCCTGACCTTCGACACCGCCGTCGACGGGCACCCGGCCGAAACGCCGCTGACGCTGGGGCGGCTCGACGAGCGGGTCGCTGCCCGCGCCGCCTGGCTGCACGAGCAGGGGGTACGCCCCCGCGACCCGGTCGCCGTCTGGGCCTCCACCGCCGCCGACATGGTGCTCAGCTTCCTGGCGCTGGCCCGGCTCGGGGCGATCCCGGCGCTGATGAACGGCAAACTCCGCCCGGAGATCGCCGCCGAGTACATCCGTCGCCTACGGAGTGTCGGTGTGCTGGCCGACGACGCGCACACCGCGTCGCTGGCCGGGCACGACCTGGGCGTACCAGTGCTCGGTACCCCTGCGCAGGCCGGCACGGGTGACCCAGCCACGGCCCCGGCGCACTACCGGCACCACCCGGACGACCCGATCGTGATCACCCACACCTCCGGGACGACAGGGGTGCCCAAGGCGGTGCTCCACTCGCACGCCAGCCTCTTCGCGGCCACCCGGCACCTGCTCACCATGCCGCAGGCGCAGGGCACCACCCGGATCCTCAACGCGCTGCCCGCACCGCACACCGCCACGGTGCTGATGGTCAACCAGGCGCTGGGCAACCGCGCGCAGATGTTCCTGCTCTCCGAGCAGGGCGGCGAGCGGGTGCTCGACGCCATCCAACGCTGGCGCCCCGACGGGGTGTTCGGTTTCTCGGTCACCTGGGCGGAGTTGGCCCGCTTCGACCTGTCCGGGTACGACCTGGACTCGGTGCGGCTGTGGTTCAACACCGGCGACGCCTCGCACGAGCCGCACATCCGTCGCCTCGTCGCGGTCGGTTGGCGCGACACCATCACCCGCGACGGGGTGGCAAAGGTGCCCGGCTCGGTCTTCATCGACGGGCTGGGCTCCAGCGAGATGGGGCACTCGATGTTCCACATCACCCACCGCGCCGACACCGACCGGTACGGCCGCTGCATCGGCCGCCCGTACCAGTTCGCCACTGTCGCGGTGCTCGACGCCGACGGCGAGCCGGTGCCGGTCGGCGAGGTGGGTTTCCTGGGCATCGACTCGCCGTCGCTGTTCCGGGGTTACTGGAACGACTCGGTCACCACCTACCGCTTCCGCCAGCGCGGCTGGTACCTCACCGGTGACCTGGTCCGGGCCGACACCGACGGCCGCTACTACCACCTCGACCGGGCGGTGGACTCGGTCGACGCCGGTGACGGGCGGCGCTTCTACACAGCGCTGTCCGAGGAGCGCATCCTCGCCGCCTGCCCGGACGTCACCGACTGCACTGTGGTGATCGTCGCCGAGGCCGGCGCGGTCGTCACCGACGTGCTGCTGGAGTTGGCCGCCGGCGCCGACGAGGCCGAGGACCGCACCGAGCGGGTCCGCGCCGCCCTCGGCCCGGACGTCGGCGCCACGCTGCGCCGGGTCGTGCCGGTGCGCTCCGCCGACATCCCGGTCACCGTGACCGGCAAGGTCCGCAAGGTGGTCCTGCGCGAGCGCTACCTCACCGAGGCCAGCTCGTGACCGCGTTGATCACGGGGATGGGTCTGTTCACCCCGGTCGGGCGGGGCGTCGAGGAGACCTTCGACGCGCTGACCACCGGCCGGTCCGGGCTGACCCGCCCGCCCGAGGGCCACCCGGTCAGGGAGTCGCTGGACGTTGCCGGCCTGCTGCCCGACATCGACCCGCGGACGGTCGCGTCCGGGCCGGAGACCCGGGTGCTGGACCGGATCGTCGTCCTCGCCCTGCTCGCCGCCGCCGACGCTCTCGCCGACGCTGGCATCGAGGTGGGCCGCGACATCGACCCGGATCGGATCGGTGTGATCGTCGGTGGGGTCGGGGGGATGGCCACCCTCGAGTCGCAGGTGCTGGCCCGGGCGGCCCGGGGTCGGGCGGCGGTCAGCCCGTACCTGCTCACCGGGATCCTGCCGAACATGCCGGCGGCGCGGATCGCCATTGCGCACGGAATCCGCGGCTACAGCTCGTCGGTCGGCACCGCCTGCGCCTCCGGCGCCCAGGCGGTCGCCGACGGGGTGCGGCTCATCGCGACCGGAGAGGTCGACGTGGTGCTCTGCGGGGCCAGCGAGGCACCGCTCTTCCCGACCTTCGCCGACACGTTCGGCAACGCGCGGGCGTTGGCGCGCGCCGGCACCGACCCGGGCCGGGCGAGTCGCCCGTTCGACACCTCGCGCAGCGGGTTCGTCCTGTCCGAGGGTGCCGCGCTGCTGGTGCTCGAACGCGCCGAGCACGCGGCGGCGCGCGGCGTCGCCGGGTACGCCGAGGTGGCCGGCCACGGCGCGACGACGGACGCGTACCACCCGACCGCCCCCCGCCCGGACGGCGCCGGCGCGGCGGCGTGCATCCGCCGGGCGCTGCGCAGTGCCGGTGTGCCGGCGGCGGCGGTCGGTTACGTCAACGCGCACGGCACCGGCACGAAGCTCGGTGACATCGCGGAGACCACCGCCCTGGCCGACGTCTTCGGAGTCGGCGGTGTGCCGGTCAGCTCCACCAAGGCGCTCACCGGTCACCTGCTCGGTGCCTCCGGGGTGCTGGAGGCGGCGGCCACCGCGTTGGCGCTCGGTCGGGGGCTGCTGCCGCCCACGTACCACCTCGACGATCCGGATCCGGCCTGCCCGGCGGACCACATCCGTGGCACGCCCCGCAAGGCCGACCTGGAGTACGCGGTCACCAACTCGTTCGGGTTCGGCGGCCAGAACGTGAGCCTGCTGCTGGCCCGCGTCGCCGAGCCGAGGGGGTGATCGAGGCGGCATCCCGGGCGGGGTGTGCCCGGACGGCAACACAGGGGGAATCGGGTGGGAAGGGTTTCAGGGGACATGGACATCCGTGGTATCGACCACATCGAACTCTACGTGGGGGACGCCCGACAGGCGGCCTTCTACTTCAGCACCGCCGTCGGCTTCGAGATCTGTGGCCAGGGTGGTCCGGAGACCGGCCTGGCGGGGCAGCGCTCGCTGCTGCTCTGCCACGGCGACATCCGGTTGCTGCTCACCTCCGGGCTGAGCGCCGAGCATCCGGCGTCGCGGTACGTGCAACGCCACGGTGACGGCATCGCTGTCGTCGCTGTCGAGGTCGACGACGTGTCGGCCGCGTACGCCGAGTTGCTGGGTCGGGGCGCGACCGGGGTGACGCCGCCGACCACCCGCACCGGCGCGGACGCCGAGGTGGTGATCGCCGAGGTGGACGGCTTCGCCGACGTGCGGCACCGGCTGGTGCAGCGCCGCGGCGAGGGGGGCGCGTTTCTGCCCGGCGCCATCACCGCTGCGGTGTCCACGACGGACGACCACCCGCCGGTGCTCGCCGAGATCGACCACCTGGCGGTCTGCGTGCCGCCCGGCCAGCTCGACGAGACGGTCCGGCACTTTGAGGCGCTGTTCGACTTCGCGCAGATCTTCGAGGAGTACATCGAGGTCGACGGGCAGGGAATGAACTCCAAGGTGGTGCAGAGTCCCTCCGGGCGGGTCACAGTGGTGCTGCTCGAACCGGACCGCACCCGGCGGCCCGGGCAGATCGACGCGTTCCTCGACCAGCACGCCGGCGGGGGAGTGCAGCACCTGGGGCTGCGCACCGACGACATCGTCGGCGCGGTCGAGGCCCTGGGCCGGCGCGGCGTGCGTTTCGCCGGCACCCCCGCCAGCTACTACGACGCCCTGGAGGCGCGGGTCGGTCGGATCGACGCCCCGCTGCACCGGCTGCGCGAGCTGGGTGTGCTCGTCGACTCCGACCACGACGGCCAGCTCTTGCAGATCTTCGCCGAGTCGATGCACGTGCGTCGCACGCTCTTCCTGGAGCTGATCGAGCGACGCGGCGCGCGGGGCTTCGGCAGCGGCAACATCAAGGCGCTCTACGAGGCCAAGGAACGGGAACTGGCCGCCGTGGCGGCCACACCACAGGGGGTGGGGGCGTGACCGCGAGGAGTGAGCCGGGTTTGCGAGCCCCGCAGTCGCGAACAAAGGAGGCACAGTGACCGCGACCGACTACGAGTCGACGTTGACCGCCGAGGAGCAGGCGCTGCTGCCGTCCGACGACGACGTGCGGCACTACGCCGAGCACGGCTGGTACCTGTCGGGAAAGGTGTTCACCGACGACGAGGTGGACGCCCTCGCCGCCGCCACGCAGCGCTACTACGACGGGGAGCGGGATCGGCGGCTGCCGGTACGCCCACCGAAGCTGGCCTACTGGGAGCAGTCCTTGGGCCCGGTGCAGCGCCACAACGACTACGTCCACCACGAGCACGACGGGCTCGGCGCGATCCTGCGCAAGCCGCTGCTCGGCGCGGTCGCCGCCCGGCTCGCCCAGGCCGACGAGATCCGGGTCTTCCAGTCCACGCTGATCTACAAGCCGCCGATCTCCGGCGAGCCCAGCAACATCGTGCCCTGGCACTTCGACAAGCACTACTGGGCGTCCTCGTCGTCGGAGAAGATGCTCACCGCGTTCATCCCCTTCCACGACTGCGGGGAGGAGATGGGCACCATCACGATGGTCGACGGTTCGCACCGGTGGAAGGAGATCGGCGCGGACGACACAGTGGTGCGGCACTTCGCCGACCGGGACCGCAGCCAGCTGGAGGAGATGCTGGCCGAGAACGCCGCGTACAACGGCGCGGAGATCCGCAAGATCCCGATGGTGATCCCCAAGGGACACGTGAGCTTCCACCACTGCCGCACCTACCACGGCAGCGGCCCCAACGTCAGCGGTCGCCCCCGACAGGCGATCTCACTGCACCTGCAGGACGGCGACAACGCCTGGCGGGAGTATCCGCTCTCCGACGGCACGCTCGCCGCGTACAACCACGACGTGCTGGTCCGCCGCACCCACGACGGGCGGCCGGACTACGCGGACCCCGAGTACTGCCCGGTCATCTGGCGCCACCGCGCCCAGCAGGGAGGCTGACATGTCACGGTACGACTGGGGTAGGACGCACCCGGGCATCGAACGGTTGGAGCAGGCGGTGACCGACCGGCGCGACGCCGTGGTCAAGCACCCGCTCTACGCCAACCTCGACACCCACGATGCGCTGGTCACCTTCATGCAGCACCACGTCTTCGCGGTCTGGGACTTCATGTCCCTGCTGAAGTCGCTGCAACGGCAACTGACCTGCGTCACAGTGCCGTGGATCCCGACCGGCCCGACCGGCAGCCGCCGCCTCATCAACGACATCGTCATGGTCGAGGAGAGCGACGAGCTGGGCGGCGGCTACATCAGCCACTTCGAGCTGTACGTGCAGGGCATGGCCGAGGCCGGCGCGGACACCACGGCGGTGAACGCGCTGGTCGACCTGCTGCGCGCCGGCCGACCGGTCACCGAGGCGCTCGCCGAGGCCGGGGTGCCGGCCGCGTCGGCGAGGTTCGCCGCGACCACCTGGCACATCATCGAGTCCACCCCGGTGCACTGCCAGGCGGCGGCCTTCGCCTTCGGCCGGGAGGACCTGATCCCGGACATGTTCACCCAGGTCGTCACGGTCAACGAGCACAGCAACCGGCTGCACACCTTCGTCGACTACCTGCACCGGCACATCGAGGTCGACGGCGAACAGCACACCCCGATGGCCATGCAGATGCTCGCCGACCTGTGCGGCGACGACGACAGCAAGTGGCAGGAGTGCGCCGACACGGTCAACACCGCCCTCGCCGCCCGGGCCCGGCTCTGGGACGACATCCTGGCCGCCATCAAGGGGCCCGCGTGACCGACGCCGACCCGGTCCGGCTCTACCGCACGGTCCGGCTGATCCGCCGGTTCGAGGAACGGGCGGTGGAGCTGGTCCACGGCGGGCAGATCGTCGGCGGCATCCACCCGTACCTCGGTCAGGAGGGGATCGCCGCCGGCGTCTGCGCCGCGCTGGACGCCGACGACGTGCTCGCCGGCACCCACCGCGGGCACGGGCACGTCCTGGCCCGCGGGGCCGACCCGGCCCGGATGCTCGCCGAGCTGTGCGGCCGGGTCACCGGCCTCAACGCCGGCCGGGGCGGTTCGATGCACGCCGCCGACCTGAGCATCGGTGTGCTCGGCGCCAACGCCATCGTCGGCGCCTCCGGGGCGATCATCACGGGCGCGGTCTGGGCCCACCGCCGCCGGGGCCGCGACACCGTCGGGGTGAGCTTCTTCGGCGACGGCGCGGTCAACGAGGGGATGCTGCTGGAGGCGTTCAACCTGGCCGCCCTGTGGCGGGTGCCGGTGCTGTTCGTCTGCGAGAACAACGGTTACGCCACCACCATGCCGGTCGCCGGCGCGGTGGCCGGCAGCATCGCCGGCCGGGCCGCCGCGTTCGACATCCCGGCCGTCCAGGTCGACGGCCAGGACCCCGAGACGGTACGCGTCGCCGCGTGCGCCGCCGTCGACCGGATGCGCGCCGGCGGCGGCCCCGAGCTGATCGAGGCCCGGACCTACCGCTTCGACGTCCACCACACCTTCGAACACGCGGTACGCCTCGACGACTACCGCCCACCCGACGAGGTGAGCCGTGGTCGGGCCCGAGATCCGGTGCGCATCCAGGGCGAACGCCTCACCGACACCGACCGCGCCGCCGTGGACGCCGAGGTCGAGGCGACCCTCGACGAGGCGGTGCGGTTCGCCCTGAACAGCCCGGAACCCGACCCGGCCGACGCGTTGACCTACCTGTACGCCAGCGGCCTGGCCGCCCGCACCGGAGGTGGCTGAGGTGCCCCGACTGTCGTACCGCCGCGCACTGACCCGGGCCCTCGGCGACGAGTTGGCTCGCGACGATGCGGTGTTCCTGCTCGGGGAGGACGTCCAGGTCGGGGCGTCGCTGGTGACCACCGGCCTGGCCAAGCGGTTCGGCACCGAACGGGTCCGCGACACCCCCCTGTCCGAGCAGGCGTTCACCAGTTTCGCCACCGGCGCGGCGCTGGCCGGGCTGCGGCCGGTGATCGAGTTCCAGATCCCGTCGCTGCTGTTCCTGGTCTTCGAGCAGATCGTCAACCACGCGCACAAGTTCCCGCTGATGACCGGCGGGCAGTGCCGCGTTCCCGTCACCTACCTGGTCCCCGGGTCCGGCTCGCGTACCGGGTGGGCCGGGCAGCACTCCGACCACCCGTACAGCCTCTTCGCCCACGTCGGCGTGGTCACCGTCGTGCCGGCCACCCCGGCCGACGCGTACGGGCTGCTGGTCACCGCGATCCGCCACGACGACCCGGTGGTGGTGTTCGCGCCGGCCGGCGCGATGGACGTACGGGACGACGTCGACGACCTGGCGCCGGTGCCGCTGGGCCGGGGCCGGATCCACCGCTTCGGCGACGACGTGACAGTGGTCGCGATCGGGCACCTGGTGCACGACGCGCTCGCCGTCGCCGAGGAGTTGGCCGACCAGGTCTCGGTGGAGGTGTTCGACCCGCGCACCCTGTATCCGTTCGACATCGACGGTCTCACCGAGTCGGTGGCCCGCACCGGACGCCTCGTGGTGTTCGACGACGGCAACCGTTCCTGCGGGATGGCCGCCGAGATCATCGCGAGCGTGGTGGAGCGGGTCCGGCTGCTCGCCCCGCCGCGCAGGGTCACCCGCCCGGACGGGGCGGTGCTGCCGTTCGCCCCCGCACTGGACCGGGCCGTCCAGCCCGGCCGGGACCAGCTCGCCACCGCCATCCACCTGACAGTGAAGGACGGACCATGATCGACCCGAACTATCCGTGGCCGGCGGCCGACCGGGCCTGGACCGACCTGCCGGAGTCTGGCCGACGGGCCATGGTGGCCAGTGGGGCGGCTGCCTGGGAGCAGGTGTTCCACGGCCGGGCCACCTACAACAAGCAGTGGCGGTTGGCCCGCCCCCCGGTGCTCACCGCCGACGCCTGGCGCGAACTCAACGAGGTCTGCGACCGGCTCGCCCAGCTCATCCTCGACGCCTGCCGTCGGCGGGCCGGCACCGCCGGTGAGCTGCGTCGGCTGCTCGGCGTACCGGCGGGGGAGACCCGGCTGCTGGACGAGGCCGAGCCGCTGACCGAGGCGCTGCTGGCCGCGTACCGCCCGGACGTGATCTTCTCCGCCGGGGTGCCGAAGTTCGTCGAGTACAACATCGACAGCAGCCTCGGCGGCGGGTTTGACGCCGACACCGTCATCCAGCGGTACGCGGGCCTCTACCGGGAGCACGGCATCCTCGACGACCTGCCGGTGCGGGCCGCGCCGTCGCTGCTGGACCAGCGGTTCGTGGCGATCCGCGAGGAACTGCGGCTGCCCGAGGGCGCCCGGGTGGCGCTGCTGATGGACTTCGACGGCGACTACCCGGGCCTCGACGACCCGCAGACGTTCATTCGGATCCTCGACCCCCTCGCCGTACGGGCCCGGGACTTCGGCATCGACCTGGTCGTCGCCCCGGTCGCCACCGCCACTCTGGACGCCGACAACCGCCTGGTCGTCGACGGCGCCCCGGTCGACGCGCTGTTCCGGTTGTTCGTGCCCAACCGGGTCACCCCGACCGCCGGTCTGGACGCGGTGGCCGTGGCCCTCGCCGCCGGCACCCTACCGATGTTCGTGTCGGCGGCGGCCTGGCTGCTCGGCAACAAGACCACGTTCGGCTGGCTGTGGGAGGACGTGGACGGGCTACCCGCCGACGACCAGGCACTGATCCGCCGGCACGTGCCGTACACGGTGCCGTTGACCGCCGCGGTGCTCGACCGGGCCATCGCCGAGCAGGCCACGCTGGTGGCGAAGCCGGCCGACGGTTCGGCCGGGCACGGTGTGCTGCTCGGCCCGGAGCTGAGCGCGGCGGACTGGGCCGACGGTGTGCGGGCCGCAGTCGACCAGGGCGGCGCCATCCTCCAGGAGTACCTGCCGACCGACCGGGTGTCGATGGACTTCGTCCAGATCGAGACGGGTGAGACGGTCACCGCCGACGTCCCGTACTCCCTGGCCCCGTACCTGTTCGGCCGGCACGCCTCCGGCGGCCTGGCGAGGGTCGGCTACCCCGGCTGCGACGGAGTCCTCAACCTGGCCCACGGTGTCCTCCTAACCGGAATCCTCCTGACCGACTGACCGCCCCCTGCGCGGTGATCAAGAGGTTTCGGTCAGGACACGCCAGCTTCCTGACGCAAACCTCTTGATCACCGGGGTGGGGGGAGTCGGCGGGAGAGGGTGCGGAGGGTTTGGGCCGTTGCTATGGCGTCGCTGCGGGCGCTGCCGTGGCGTCCGTCGGTGCTGTAGAGGGTGGGGTCGGCCGTCAGGGGATGGTCGGTCAGGTGCACGTGGATCGTGTCCAGGCGCTCGGCCAGGCTTGCGGTGTGTGCCGACAGGCGGCGCATTCGTTCGCCCAGGCCGGGCCGGAGGTGCTCGGGCACCGCCGGGCTGTGCGAGACGTCGAACATGCCGACTGTGATCACGTCGGCGTCCACGTCGCGCAGCGCGGTGATCATCGCGGTCAGCTCGGCGTCCACCGCCTCCGCGTCGTACCCCGGGTGGAAGGCGTCGTTGCCGCCGCAGACGACCAGCGCCAGGTCCGGTGCGAAGGCCAGCGCCGGGGCGAGCTGGGTGGCCCGCACCTGGTGCGCGCGCAGCCCGCGTCGACCCAGATTCCGGTACGCCAGCTCGGGGCGCGCGGCGGTCAGCTCGGCGGCGACCCGGTCGACCCACTGCACGTCCGGGTAGCCCGGTGTCGGTTCACACATGCCCTCCACGACGCTGTCGCCGAGCGCCACGAACCGCCGCCACTGGTGCCCGTGCAGCAGTTCGGTGGCCTCTCCAGGGCGCAGACAGTACGGGTCCGTCGATTCGGTGAGCGTCGATGGCATGCCGGCACGCTAGCCGACCGTCGGGCTGCCGGGCCAGACTCAGCCGGTCAGGCTGACCTCGGCCAGGTAGACACAGGTCCGCCCCTCGTGCGACGAGTAGTAGCTCACCCGCAGCAGGTCGTCGTGCCAGACCAGGCCGGGGTAGCTGGTGTCGCCGCCGGACGGCAGCGCGACCAGCTCGGTCAGCTCGCCCCGGTCCGGGTCGACGACGCAGATCGCGGTGCGCACCTCGCCCTCGTGCAGCCGCACCCCGGCCAGCAGCAGCCCGTCCGGCAGTCGGAGCAGCGTCGGCCCGCCCACCTGGACACCCAGATCCGTCCAGGTCCAGTCCCGGTACGGCGGCACGGCAGTGCCGAGCTGGGCGCTCGCGGTGGCCGCGTCCCGCCGCAGCAGGCAGAGGGCGGTACCGTCCGGGGCGAAGACCAGACCGGACTCGTTGGGGTACCCGTCCTCGAACAGCGTCGGCACCCACTGCCGCAGGTCCACACCGTCAGTGCTGCGGTAGAGCCGGGCGAACCTCGGCTCCCGGGTGGCGTAGCCGACGCCGTACATCGCGTCGTCGTGCCAGGCCGCCCGCCACACCCAGACGCCCGGCTCGCCCACCGGGGTCGGATCGCCCCAGGCGTGCCCGTCGGTGGAGAGCCAGGTCACCGTCTGGAACGTCTTGGTGGCCGCGCCGGTGGCGGCTGCCGCCAGCAGTTGCAGCCGCCCGTCGGGGCGCGCCACGAAGCGCGGGTCGCGCAGGTCGGTGCCGGCCTGGGCAATGACGGTCGCGGAGGTCCAGGACCGACCGTCGGTCGAGGTCAGCACCCGGAGCACGCCGTCGTCGCTGAGGTGGGTGCGGGCCTCCCGGAAGGCGCAGAACCAGCTTCCGGCGTACCGGATGAGGTCGGTGAACGCGCTGTGCGGCGCGCTGTCGCCGATCCGGCGCACGGCGGTGACCTCGGCGGTGCGGCGGCGGGTGGGTGACGACGTCATACGCGGCGGCCTCCAGGTGTGCTGACGACGGTCGACGCTAGCCAGCCCTTGCCGACGCCCGGGCGACCATCAACCGAACGTCCGACGAACAACGCACAGGCGCTGTCGGATTGGCGTCGTGGACGACGCGGCGTCGGCGCGCTGGGATGGGCTGTTGGCACCCAGCGCCCACGATGGGTGGTGGGCCGACGGCAGAATCCGTCGGCGAGGGGAGTGACTGCATGCTCGGTTCGTTCCTTCAGGCCCTCGCGACGAAACTGGTCGAGGAGATCCTCAAGCTTCTTGTTCAGTGGCTGGCGCCGAAGGCGCTGCGGTCGGTGCCACACCGCGCCTCGCCGAACTGCCCGCGCTGCGGCGGGTACGGGGTCCGCCGCTGGGCGCCGGGCGGCATGTGGATGTTCCTGCCGTCCCTGCTGGCCTTCGCCTGGGGTTTCGGGTTCACAGTGCTCGGTGTGCCGGTGGTCGTGCTCACTGTGGTCGCCGTGTTGGTCTCCGACGGCGTCGGCGGAGTGCCGGCCGCGCTGCTCGCGCCGCTCGGCCTGTTGGTCCCCGCTGCGCTGATGGTCGCGGGCGCGTTCGGCCTGGCGCACTACCACAGCTACCCGCCGAAGTGGTGCGCCCGCTGCCACGGCCGGTGGCCACGCCGGGAGCGGGACGAATACCTACGGGCGTCGGCCCCGGTGGTGACCTGCGGTTGCGGTCAGCGGCTCCGGGTGCCCCGGACGGCCGCAGGGGCGCGACTGCGCTGCCCACGCTGCCGTACCGAACACGCCACCCCGGCTGCCGCCGGGCGCTGACGGGCCTCAACCGGTACGGGTTCAGCGGGCCACGCTGTGCTCGGCGAGAAGTTCGCCGAGCACGCGCCCGGCCCACTCGGCCTTGGCCGGGTCCCCATTGTCCAGGATGATCAGCGCCTTCCACAGGACCCAGCCTCGTCCTCGGGCCCAGGCGGCGTCGTCGAGACCGAGCGCGGTGCGGAAGGCGGCCCGGCTGGGGCCGTGCAGCAGGGTCCAGGCGATCACGGTGTCGCAGGCGGGGTCGCCCACGCCGGAGCAGCCAAAGTCGATGACGGCAGCGAGTCGGCCGTCGCGGACCAGCAGGTTGCCGTCCGCGACGTCGCCGTGGAACCAGACCGCCGGCCCGGTCCAGGTGGCGTCGAGGGCGGCCTGCCAGATGCCGGTGACGACGTCGACGGGTACCCGGTCACGATGCGTCCCGATCGCCGCCCGGGTCTCCGCGTCGTAGATGGACAGTGGACCGCCCCGCCAGGCGCTGTGCGGGCCGGCTGCCGGGCCGTCGGTGGCGTCCACGCCGCGTAGGGCGCGCAGGAAGGCGGCGAGGTCGGTGGCGAACCGGGTCAGGTCGTCGATTCGCTCAGCGTGGGCGGTCCGCCCGTCGATCCACCGGTAGACCGACCACGGGTACGGGTATCCCGCCCCGGGCCGGCCGTGGCCGAGTGGGGTCGGCACCTCGACCGGCAACTGTGGCCCGAGCACCGGCAGCCAGCGCTGCTCCTTGGCGACCTGGAGGGCGTAGCCGGCACCGCTGGGCAGCCGCACGCTCATCTCCTCGCCCAGGTGGAACGTGCGGTTGTCCCAGCCGTCGACCTCGACGGGGCGGACCGGCAGATCCGCCCAACGGGGGAACTGCTCGGCCACCAGTCGGCGGACCACTGCCACATCGATCCGGTCGGCCACGGCATCGTCTGCCGCTGGGACGCCTGGTGGCGGTTGCGCGCTCATCCGTGCGAGCCTGCGGCAGCCGCGTACGGCCTGCAACGGGTTTACCGGGTGGCGACGGGGGTGGACCGCACCGGTGTCTCCGGGCCGGACATCCGGTTCAGCAGCGGGTACGCGGTGATCATCAGGCACGCCGCGGCCATGGTCAGCAGGGCCGGGGTGAATCCCAGCGCGTCCACCGACCAGCCGCCGAGCAGCGCGCCGACCGGCAACCCGACGAACGCCAACGAACCGGCGATGCCGATCACCCGGGTCTGCAACTCCGGCGGCACCCGCTCGTAGAGAGCCACCCCGAGCAGCGGGTTGACCGCCGCGATGCCGATTCCGGACAGGAACGTCACCACGAGCACCACCGGCAGCTCGTCACTGATCGCCAGCGCCACCAGCCGGGGCGTGCCGGCGACCAGCGCGCCGACCAGGAACGTCAGCCCCCGGGGCAGCCGGGGCCCGAGCGCGGTGAACACCAGGTTGCCCAGCAGCGCGCCCGCCGAGAACGCCGCCAGCACCAGGCCGAGACCGCTCGGGCCGGGCAGCTCCCGGGCGACCCAGACCGGGATGTAGACGGCCACGCTGGCGTTGGCCACCATGTTCAGCGCCGAGATGACGGCGAGCATGCCGAGCAGCGGACGGTCCCGGCCCAGGTAACTGAAGCCACCCCGCAGGGCGCGCAGGTAACTTTCCGGCTGGGTGGGTTGCGTCGGGACGGCCGGCGGACGGACCAGGACGCCGATGAGCAGCGCGCAGACCCCGAAGCTGGCCGCGTCGATGAGGATCGCCTCGGTCACCCCGAAGACGGCGATCAGCAGGCCGCCCACTGCGGCGCCGAACAAGGTCACCACCCGGCTGAGCCCGTCGTACGCGGAGGTCAGCCGGATCAGCGGCACTCCGGCGGCCTCCGCGGCCGGCCGGAACATCACGTGCTTCACCCGGTCCCCGATGCCCCGCAGCGCGCCGGCCACGGCGACGAGCGCCACCAGCGGGACGAAGCCCAGCCACGGGGTCAGCGCCACGACGACCATCACCACCGCGCTGCCCGCGTCGCAGAGGATCGAGGTACGACGCAGGCCGATCCGGTCCGCCCAGGGCGTGCCCAACGCGCTGGACAGCAGGTACGGCAGGGTCTCGGCGAACGCGACCAGGCCCATCTTGGTGGGGCTGCCGGTGGTGACCAGCACCAGCCACGGAATGGTCACCACCGAGATGCGGGTGCCGAGGTTGGAGACCAGGTCCGCGCTGACCAGGACGACCAGTTGCCGGCGGGGGGTCACGCCCCGACCGCCGCCGCCCGACAGGCCGCGTGCCGTGCCCGCAGCGCCCGCTTGTCCACCTTCATCGACCGGTTCACCGGCAGCCGGTCGAGGAACTCCACGGCGGCCGGTGCCCACATCTCGTTGAGTTCGGCGGTCACCAGGTCGATCAGTTCCGCCCCGGTGACCGTCGCGCCCGGTCCGAGCACCACGTACGCGTACGGCACCTCGCCGACCGTCTCGTCGGGCACGCCGATCACGGCGGCGGCCCGTACCTGGGGGTGCCCGACCAGCACGTCCTCGATGGGACGGCAGAAGATCGCCCAGTTCCGGCGATGCGTGACGATCATGTCGTGTGCCCGGTCGACGAGGTAGAGGTAGCCGTCGTCGTCGAGGTGGCCGATGTCGCGGGTCCGCACCCACCCGTCGACGAGCGTCTGCGCGGTCAGCTCGGGCTGACCGTGGTAGCCGGCGAAGCTCAGCCTGGTCCGCACCCACACCTCGCCGTCGCGGCCGGTCGGCAGGACCGCGCCGTCGTCGTCGCGGATCTCGACGCGGACGTCGCCGTAGGGCCGCCCGCAGGAGCGCAACCGCTCCGGGTGCTCCGGATCATCGGTCAGCCCGGGCAGCGCGGTGATCACGACCGCCTCGCTGAGGCCGTACACGATGCGCAGCACCGGACCGAACCGCGCGATGGCCTGGCGCAGCCGGGCGGGCGCGGCGGGCCCGGCGCCCACGTTGAACATGAACATGGCGGAGAAGTCCGCGCCGACCAGCGCCGGGTGGTCCAACACCTCGTAGAGCATCGGCGGGGTGACGAAGGTCGAGTTGATCCGCTCCCGTTGCACGGTGTCCACGAAGGCCACCGGGTCCCAGTCGTCGCGCAGGAACAGCACCCCGCCGGTGAACAGGTTGAACAGTGTGGTGATCTGCCCGCTGGCCAGCCACATCGGAGAGTGCGACAGGTGCCGCAGCAACGGGAACCCGGCGGCGCGGAAGTCGGCGGCCAGGGCGAGGATCTGGGCGTAGAAACTCTCCGGGTGGTGCACCAGCTTCGGGCTGCCGGTGGTGCCGCTGGTCTGCAGGAACGACTCGGGCGCCGGCACGGACGCCGGCAGCTCCGCCACGTCGGTGTCGGCGGTGAGGTCGGGGCCGGCGCCACCCGCGCCCAGACAGCAGACCGGTGTGCCGGGCAGCGAGGCGACCAGCTCCGGGCCCAGACTGGCCCGGTCCCGGGCGTCGTAGACCAGGGCATCCGGACGGGCCAACCGGATGAACTCGTCGACCTCCCGGCGTGCGGTCACCGGGGCGACCCACATCGTCCGGCAGCCGAGCAGATGCAGGGCGAGTTGCAGCAGTGGACCCTCCACCGCGTTCGCGACGGTCACCAGCACCGCCGACCCGGGCCGTACGCCGTGCCGGGTCAACGTCGCGGCCATCGCCCGGACCCGCGTGGCGGCCTCGGTGTAGGTGAGTCGCCGATCGGCGCCGACCAACGCCTCCCGGTCGCCGAATTCGGCGAACAGGTCCAACACCCTGTGCACGTAGGTAGTGGTGTGCCCGGGTCCGTCAGTCATCCGGCAGCCCCCATCCGAGAAAGCGGCGGTCCCCGGGCAGCTCCCGGTGACGACGCGACGGTGGCGCGCTTGGGCGACCGCACCGCCGCCGCCTGGAAGCCTAGGCGGGAAACGGCTGGTCGGAACCGTGCCGACGGGCGGTCCGAGCGGCCCGCCGGACATTTGATCGCGTCGATCAGGTTGATTGACGCCCGTCAGCGGCGGCGGCTAGGTTTCTGGACCATCGTCCAGGCGGGCGCCGTCAGCGGACGGCCCTGGGCTGCCACACGATGGAGGTTCCATGGCAACGGCAACCCCGAAGAGATGGCCTGTCATCGCCGCTGCGGCCGCGCTGTTGATCGCCGGCGCACCCGCCGTCGTCGCCAGCGCCGGTCCGTCCGGCACCGCCGCCAGCCGACCCGACCGCGCCGAGTGGGCGGGCAGTTGGGCCGCCGCTGTCACCCGGGGCAACTCGGTCGGGTTGACCAACACCGGCCTCAACGACCAGAGCGTCCGGATGATCGTGCACGTGTCCGTGGGTGGCCCGGCGCTGCGGGTCCGCCTGAGCAACCTCTACGGCGAGCAGGCGGTCAGTGTCGGCCGCGCCACCGTCGCCCGGCCGAACACCGCGACCCCCGACGACCTCTCCGACATCGACGCCGCGTCGGTACGCCCGCTGACCTTCACCGGTGCCACCACGGTGACCATGAACCGGGGCGCCGAACTGCTCAGCGACCCGTTGGCCTTCCCGGTCGCGGACGACAGCGACCTGGTGGTCACAGTGCACTTCCCGACGCCCACCGGCCCGACCACGTTCCACGGGCAGTCCCAGCAGGCCAACTTCATCGGCGCCGGGGATCTGACCGGGACGGCCGAGGGCACCGGGTTCACCATCCGTCCGACCTGCTGCTGGTTCTTCCTCTCCGGAGTCGACGTGCAGCGCAAGGGCAGCCCCGGCGCGCTGGTCGTGCTCAGCGACTCCATCGGTGACGGCAACGGCAGCACCGTCAACGCCAACCGGCGCTGGCCCGACCTGCTCTCCGACCGGCTGCTCGCCGACCGGCCGGACAAGCGCACCCCGGGCGTGCTCAACCTGAGCCTGGCCGGCAACCGGCTCAACCACGAGGGCACCGAGCCGGGCGACGGCAACTACCCGGGCTACCACCAGCTCGGCCCGAACGCGGCGGCCCGGCTCAACGAGGACGTGTTCGGCCAGACCGGGGTGCGTACCGTCGTCACCCACCTGGGCATCAACGACATCTGGATGTCGAACGACACACCCGAGGCGATCATCGGCACACTGCGGCAGATCAACCAGCAGCTCCAGCAGCGCGGGCTGACCAGCCTGGTGGCCACGCTGACGCCGTACGAGGGGCACGGCGCGCCGGGCGTGTGGACGCCGCAGAAGGAGGCCACCCGCCAGGCGGTCAACGCGTACCTGCGCGGCAGTCGGGAGTTCGACGGGCTGCTCGACTTCGACCGGGTGCTGCGCGACCCGGCACGGCCCAGCCAGCTGCTGCCCGCGTACGACTCGGGGGACCACATCCACCCGAACGACGCCGGCAACCAGGCACTGGCAAACGCCGTGCCGCTGCGGCTGCTCGACCTGTGACATGGGCCGGGGGCGGCGGGTGATCCCCGCTGCCCCCGGTCACCGCCATCCTGGGGAGGAGTTGGCCGTGGACGTGGACGAGATACTCACCGGCCTGTACAGCGAGGAGGGCAGACAGGACCCGTACCCGTGGTACGCGGACCTGCACCGGCTCGGCCCGATCAGCGCGGTGCCGGCGCGCGCCGAGCACCGGACGGTGGCCGCCGTCGCGGTCGGCTACGACCTCGTCGACGGGTTGCTGCGCGATCCGGAGTGGACGAAACAGCCGCCGCCGGGCTGGGAGGAGCAGGAGATCCTGCGGACCTTCCAGACCTCGATGATGTTCGTGAACCCGCCCGATCACACCCGGATGCGGCACGTCTTCTCCCGTACCTTCACACCGCGCCGGCTCGGCGCGCTGGAACCGGTGATCCTGCGGGTGGTCGACGAGCTGCTGGACCGGATGGCGGACGCCGGGGAGGGCATTGTCGACTTCGTGGCCGACTTCGCGTACCCGATCCCGGCCCTGGTGATGGCCGAGTTCATCGGCATCCCGGCCGCCGAGTTGCCGTGGTACCGCGAGCGGGTGGAGTGGATCGACGAATTCCTGGACGTGGCGGGGAAGACCCCGCAACGGTTGGCGGCGGCCAACACCGCGGCGCTGGAGTTGCGGGCCTTCTACCGGGAGCTGCTCGGGCACCGCCGCCGGGTGCCCGGGGACGACCTGCTCAGCGGGCTGGTCGAGGCGCTCGACTCCGGGGAGGTGGAGCTGACCGAGGAGGAGTTGGTCAGCAACCTGATCGTGCTGTTCAACGCCAGCTTCGTCACCACGGTCTACATGTTCAGCAACGGGCTGCCGTTGCTGCTGGCCCACCCGCAGACCGTCGCGGCGCTGCCCACCGACGCCACGCTGGCGCAGGGCTGCGTCGACGAGGTGCTGCGGTTGGCGAGCCCCGTGCACTTCCTGGCCCGCGCCGCGCCGGCCGACACCGTGCTGCACGGCGTGCCGGTCGCCACCGACGACAACGTACTGATCATGATCGGGGCGGCCAACCGGGACGCGGCCCGCTTCCCGGCCCCGGACACCTTCGACCCGACCCGTTCCGGCCCCCCGTCGCTGGCTTTCGGGGTGGGCCCGCACTTCTGCCTCGGCGCGGCGGTGTCGCGGTTGGAGGGTCGCCTCGCACTGCCCCGGCTGTTCGCCCGGTTCCCTGCGCTGACGGTCACCGAGACGCCGACGTACAGCGGCAGCCTGTTCCTGCGCGGCATCGACACGTTGCTGGTCAGCACCGGTGGATAGGAGCGACATGGCAGTGCACCCGGAGGTGGCGGCCTACCGGGCGGCCCGTGCCGCGGCCGGCACCCCGCCGCTGTACGCACAGACCCTGTCCGAGGCGCGCGCCGCGGACCTGGCCGCGATCCGTGCCGGCAGCGGTGCGGTCGAGCCGGTGACCGAGGTACGCGACGAGCGGATCCCCGGTCCCGCCGGGGAGCTGCCGCTGCGGGTGTACCGGCCGACCGGGTCGGGTCCGCTGCCCACACTGCTGTACTTCTTCGGCGGCGGCTGGACGCTCGGCAGCATCGACACCGCCGACGGCATCTGCCGGCGCCTGGCCAACGCCGTGCCCTGTCAGGTGATCACCGTCGGCTACCGCCTCGCCCCGGAGCACCCCTTCCCGGCGGCGGTGCACGACTGCCACGCCGCCACCTCGTGGATCGCGCGGCACGCCGACGAGCTGGGTGTCGACCCGACCCGGCTGGCGGTGGGTGGGGACAGCGCCGGCGGGAACCTGGCCGCCGCGGTCACAGTGCTCAGCCGTACGGACGGTCCGCCGCTCGCCGCGCAGCTGCTGGTCTACCCGAACACCGACCAGAGCGGCGAACCGGCCGGGGACGACGACCCGGCGCTGTTCAACCGCCGTTCGGTCGCCTGGTACCGGACGCACTACCTGGCCGACCCGGCGCAGGCGAAGGATCCGCTGGCCTCGCCGCTGCTCGCCGACGACCTGTCCGGGTTGCCGCCGGCGTTGGTGATCACCGCCGAACTGGATCCCCTGTGCGCCGAGGGGCAGCGGTACGCCGAGCGGCTGCGCGACGCTGGTGTGTCCACCCGGCTGGAGCACTACCCGGGCATGATCCATGGGTTCTTCGCCATGCCCGGCACCTTCACCGACGGTCGGCGTGCGCAGGAGAGCGCGGCGGCCTTCCTCCGCGAGCGCTTCGGGCTGCCGGCCGGGCCGGGCGGAGCGGACGAGCCGGCCGAGCCGGATGCCGCGACGGGCCCGGGGTCGGGCGATGGGTGAGCGGGTGTTGGCCGACCGGCCGGCCGTGTCGCTCGCCGACTACGCCGAGCGGGCCCGGGCCGTGCTGCCGCCGGACGTGTGGGACTACCTGGCCGGCGGCAGCGCGTCGGAGGTGACCCTCGCCGCGAACCGCCGCGCGCTGGACCGGGTCGCGGTGCTGCCCCGGGTGCTGCGCGGGGTGGACACCGTCGATCTCGGCACCCACCTGCTCGGCCGTCGGTACGCCATGCCGGTCGGGGTGGCGCCGATGGCGTACCAGCGGCTGGTGCACCCGGACGGAGAGCTGGGTCTGGCGGCGGCAGCCGGCGCGGCCGGAATCCCGTACCTGGCCAGCACGCTGGGCAGCACCCCCATCGAACAGGTCACCGGGGCGGGTGCGGACGTCTGGTTCCAGCTCTACTGGCTGCGCGACCGGGCGCTCGTCCGCGACCTGCTGGACCGGGTCGTCGCGGCCGGGTGCCGGGCGCTGGTGGTCACCGTGGACGTCCCGGTGCTCGGCCGACGTCCCCGGGACCTGCGCAACGCGTTCCGGCTGCCGGCCGAGGTGGTCGCCGCGAACCTCCCCCACGGTCGCGACGCGTTGGCGCACTCCGGTGCCCCCGGGGTGTCCGCGATCGCCGCGCACACCGCCGCGTCGTTCGCGCCGGCGCTGCGCTGGGCGGACCTGGCGTGGCTGCGCGAGCAGGTCGACCTGCCGCTGGTGGTCAAGGGGCTACTGGATCCGCGCGACGCGACCGAGGCGGTACGGGTCGGCGCGGACGCGGTGGTCGTCTCCAACCACGGCGGGCGGCAACTGGACGGCTCACCGGCGAGCGTCACCATGCTGCCGGAGGTCGTCGACGCGGTCGGGGGCGACTGCCAGGTGCTGCTGGACAGCGGCATCCGGTGCGGCACCGACGTGCTGCGGGCGCTGGCGTTGGGTGCGGCCGGGGTGCTGGTCGGCCGGCCGCTTCTCTGGGCCCTCGCAGCCGGTGGCGAACCGGCCGCCCGGGACGCGTTGGGGCTGCTCGTCGCCGAGCTGACCGACGCGCTCACCCTGGCCGGCTGCGCCGACGTGCTGGCGGCCGGCGAGCTGCGCACCCTCGGGGTGGGCTGAGGGGTGAGCGCCGCCGAACCGGTCGACCTGCTCGTCGCCGACCTGCACCCCGCGCTGGGCGATCCGGCGCTGACCTCGATGAACTTTCTCAACGAGGTGTCCGAGCGTCACCCGGCGGCGGTGTCCCTCGCGGCCGGCCGGCCGTACGAGGAGTTCTTCGACCTCGCGGCGGTGCACCGGCACCTGGACACCTTCCACCGGCACCTCGTCGACGACCTGGGGCACCGACCCGAGCAGGCCCGGCGGCTGCTGCTCCAGTACGGCCGGACCAAGGGCATCGTGCACCACCTGATCGCCCGCAACCTCCGGGTCGACGAGGGGATCACCGTCGACCCGGAGGACGTGGTGGTGACCGTCGGCTGCCAGGAGGCCATGTTCCTGGTGCTGCGGGCGTTGCGGGCCGGGCCGGCGGATGTGCTGCTCGCGGTCGCCCCGACCTACGTCGGGCTGACCGGGGCGGCCCGGCTGGTGGACCTGCCGGTGTGGCCGGTCGCCGGTGGGTCGACCGGGGTCGACCTGGCCGACCTGGCCGCCCAGGTGCACCGGGCCCGGGCTGCGGGGCTGCGGCCACGCGCCTGCTACCTGATGCCGGACTTCGCCAACCCCTCCGGGGTCAGCATCGACACCGCCCACCGGCAACGGTTGCTGGACCTGGCGGCGCGGGAGGATCTGCTGCTGCTGGAGGACAACCCGTACGGTCTGTTCCACAGCGACGACGGGCCCCGCCCGCCCACCCTGAAGGCGTTGGACACCGGCCGGCGGGTCGTCTACCTCGGCTCGTTCGCCAAGACCGTGCTCCCCGGCGCACGGGTCGGGTACGTCGTCGCCGACCAGCGGGTGGCCGGCCCCGGCGGCCGGGTCGGCCCGCTCGCCGACCAACTCGCCATGATCAAGAGCATGGTCACTGTGAACACGTCGCCCATCGCGCAGGCGGTGATCGGCGGCCGGCTGCTGGAGCACGGATGCAGCCTGGTGGCCGCGAACACCCGGGAGCGGTCCGCGTACACCCGGAATCTGCGCCACCTGGTGGCGGGCCTCGCCCGGCGCTTCCCGGCTCTGCCGGACCAGCTGGACCAGGCCGATCAGCCGGACCGGCCCGCGGTGCGTTGGACAGTGCCGGCCGGTGGGTTCTTCGTGGTGGTGACAGTGCCGTTCCCGGTCGACGACGCGTTGCTGGACCGCTCGGGGCGCGACTACGGGGTGCTGTGGACGCCGATGGCGCACTTCTACGACGAC
Organism: Micromonospora noduli; assembly: GCF_003264475.1. Classification (NCBI taxonomy): domain Bacteria; kingdom Bacillati; phylum Actinomycetota; class Actinomycetes; order Micromonosporales; family Micromonosporaceae; genus Micromonospora; species Micromonospora noduli. The sequence continues at coordinate 121,370 of NZ_PYAC01000041.1, forward strand.
ACCGCGCCGGTCCACGCGTTGCGGTTGTCGGTCAGCGCTGTCACACCGGAGCAGATCGACGTCGGGCTGGATCGCCTCGCGGCGCTGATCACCGACGAGGTGACGCGCCGGGCGGGTTGACACACCGCGTTCATGGGATGGCAATGCGCGACGACCCGCATACCGCCGTCCTGGTTGGACGGTCATAATAAGCCGCATGGTTGCCTGGGAGTACGCCCTGCTCGTCCGTCGCTATCAGGGACAGGGCCGCAATTTTCACGTCTCGTTCGTCTGGTACGCGCCGGACGGGTCACGCAAGGACATCACCGCCTACGGCGACACCGCCATCGCGCACCTCAACCGCGCCGGCCGGGAGGGGTGGGAGTTGGTCTCCGCCGCCGAGGACGTCAACAACGTCCAGGGCAGCACCGAGGTCCACCGCTACCACCTGAAACGCCCGATGGCCTGAGGGCCACCTGCCTGCGACGGTCCCGCCGCCGGTGGCACTCACCTCAGTGAGCGATATACCTCTGGGTCATAACCATGACTCAGAGGTATATCGCTGGTTGGAGCAAGTGCCACGGGCGACGTTGCCGTCGGTGGCGCCGCCGCTCAGCTCAGGTCGATGCCGGGGTAGAGGGGGTACGTGGCCAGCAGATCGGTGGCCTGGCGGGCGATCTTGTCGGCCAGGCCGGCGTCCAGGTTGTACTTCGCCTTCGACGGGGTGCCGTCGGCGTTGGCGCCAGCGGTGGTCTGGGTCAGCACGGTGTGGATCAGCTCGGCGGTCTGGTCCATCTCGGCGGTGCCCAGGCCCCGGGTGGTCAGAGCCGGGGTGCCGATCCGGATGCCGGACGTGTACCAGGCGCCGTTCGGGTCCTGCGGGACCGAGTTGCGGTTGGTGACGATGCCCGAGTCGAGGAGGGCCTGCTCGGCCTGCCGGCCGGTGAGCCCGTAGCCGGACACGTCGATCAGCACCAGGTGGTTGTCGGTGCCGCCGGTGACCAGCGTCGCGCCCCGGCTCAGCAGCCCCTCGGCGAGCGCCTGCGCGTTGTCGACGATCCGCTGGGCGTAGTCGGCGAAGTCGGGCCGGCGGGCCTCGGCGAGCGCGACCGCCTTGGCTGCCATCACGTGCGGCAGCGGACCGCCGAGCACCATCGGGCAGCCCCGGTCCACCTGGTCGGCCAACTCCGGCTGGCAGAGCACCATGCCGCCGCGCGGGCCGCGCAACGACTTGTGCGTGGTGGTCGTGACGATGTGCGCGTGCGGTACCGGGTCGAAGTCGCCGGTGAACACCTTGCCGGCCACCAGGCCCGCGAAGTGCGCCATGTCGACCATGAAGGTGGCGCCGACCGAGTCGGCGATCTCGCGCAGGATCCGGAAGTTCACCTTCCGGGGGTACGCCGAGTAGCCGCCCACCAGGATCAGCGGCTTGAACTCGCGGGCGGCCTCGGCCACCCGGTCGTAGTCGATCAGGCCGGTCGCCGGGTCGGTGCCGTAGCTGCGCTGGTCGAACATCTTGCCGGAGATGTTCGGCCGGAAACCGTGGGTGAGGTGGCCGCCGGCGTCCAGCGACATGCCGAGCATCCGCTGGTTGCCCAGCTCGCGGCGCAGCGCGAACCAGTCGGCCTCGGTGAGGTCGTTGACCTGGCGGACCTGGGCCTTCTTCAGGGCGGGGGACTCCACCCGGTCGGCCAGCACCGCCCAGAAGGCGACCAGGTTGGCGTCGATGCCCGAGTGCGGCTGCACGTACGCGTGCGCGGCGCCGAACAGCTCCCGGGCGTGCTCGGCGGCGAGCGCCTCGACGGTGTCGACGTTCTGGCAGCCGGCGTAGAAGCGGCGCCCGACGGTGCCCTCGGCGTACTTGTCGCTGAACCAGTTGCCCATGGCCAGCAGGGTCGCCGGGGAGGCGTAGTTCTCGCTGGCGATCAGCTTGAGCGACTCCCGCTGGTCGGTCAGTTCGGCGCCGATGGCGTCGGCGACCCGCGGCTCGACAGCCCGGATCACCTCAAGGGCACTCCGGAATGCGGTGGATTCGGCGTTGCGAGACATGCGACCTCCAACAGACGTGCGGGAAGGCCCAGGCGCTCGGCAAACGTCCACGTGACGAGGCCGCTCCCCGATGGTTCTCCATCCCCACGCGCCAGTAACGGCCCGGGAGGATCCTACCGGGCCGGAACCGGCCGTTCGGGCCGCCCTCCGGGAGGCGACCCCGCCGACGTGATTGGGCGATGCGTCGCGGGGCACACGGTAGGGGACCACCGCACCGTCACGGGTGCGGCCAGGGTTCGCACAGAAGGAGTCGAGAACATGACCACACCCACCTCCGACCGGCCGCTCGCCCTGGTGACCGGAGCCTCCAGCGGGATCGGGTACGAGCTGGCGGCGCAGTTCGTCGAGCACGGCTTCGACCTGGTCATCGCGGCCGAGGACGACGGCATCGAGGCGGCCGCGCAGAAGCTGCGCCGCGACGGCGGCCCGCAGATCTGGTCGGTCCGCGTCGACCTGGCCCGCGAGCAGGGCGTGACGGAACTGGTGGCCGCCGTCACCGCGACCGGACGGCCGCTGGACGCGCTGGCGCTCAACGCCGGTCGGGGCGCCGGTGGCGCCTTCGTCGGCGGCACCGACCTCGCTGACGAGTTGGAGATCGTCGACCTCAACGTGCGCTCGACGGTGCACCTGGCGAAGCGGCTGCTGCCCGGGATGGTCGAGCGGGGCGCGGGCCGGGTCCTCTTCACCTCGTCGATCGCCTCCACCATGCCAGGGCCGTTCCAGGCGGTCTACAACGCGTCGAAGTCGTTCGTGCAGTCCTTCGCCGAGGCGCTGCGCAACGAGCTGAAGGACACCGGCGTCACTGTGACCTCGCTGATGCCCGGGCCGACCGACACGGAGTTCTTCGACCGGGCCGACATGGAGGACACCCGGGTGGGCTCGGGCAGGAAGGACGACCCGGCGAAGGTCGCCGAGCAGGGCTTCGAGGCGATGATGAGGGGTGATCAGACGATCACCGCCGGCTCGCTGATGAACAAGGTGCAGACCGCCGCCGGCAAGATCATTCCGGACAAGCTCAAGTCCGAGCAGCACCGCCGGATGGCCGAGCCGGGATCGGGCAGCTGACCCGCGGTGCACGACGAAGGGCCCGGCGTGATGCCGGGCCCTTCGGTGTGAGCGGGTGCCTCAGGCCGTCACCGCATCGAGCGCTTTCTTGATCGCCTTCGGCGCGGTGGGGGTACGCGGCGCGTCCGCGCGCAGCGCGATCATCTTCTCGCCGATCTCCTGGAGCTGCTTGCGGCCCAGCGCGTCGCGGACCTTGGGGAACCACTCCTGCTCTTCCTCCTCGACGTGGTGGGTGACGTTCTCGATCAGCACCGTCGTCTTGGCGTTGAACCGCTCGTCGTCGGCGTTCATGCTGGCCAGCTCGGCGCAGAGCACATCGGCGACGTGGTGTTCCTCGTACGACTCGAGGATGTCGTCCTCCAGGTCGGGCAGCAGCCGGCGGACCTCCGGATACATCACCTCGTTCTCCAGGTAGGTGTGCACGGTCAGTGCCTCCAGGATCTGGTCCACCAGCTTCTGCCGCTGGCTCGCCGGCCCCTCCTCGGCGTCCTGGAAGGCCTTGAACAGGCGACGCATTTCCTTGTGGTCCTCTTTGAGCAGGACGATGGCATCGGTCGACACCGCTATGACCTCCCTGAAAAGTCTCGGCTGGTGGGGTTCCGGTACCCCAACGCCGAATGCGGAAACAGGTGAAACCGCCTCAGACCATCGCCAGGGTGCGGGGGATCTCGTCGAGCAACTCCCGAGCCAGAAAGCCGATCCGGCCGTAGCGGGGGATCAGCCGCTGGCCGCTCACCGAGTGCGCGAACGAGCCCCAGCAGGCCGCCTGCGCAGGGTCGGCACCCCGGGACAGCAGGCCCGCCAGCAACCCGGCGAGCACGTCCCCGCTGCCGGAGGTGCCCAGCCCGGCGTCGCCGCTCTCCTCCCGCCAACCCCGACCGTCCGGGGCGGCCACGTGCCCGTACAGCGACACGACCGCCTCGTACCGCGCGGCCAACTCGGCCGCCTCGGCGTCCAGGTCGTCGCCCGGCTCCCGTCCGAGCAGGTGCCCGGCCTCGGTGACGTTGGGGGTGAGCACCACGGGCCGACCCGAGCCGACCAGCAGGTCCGGTGCGTGGCTGAGCGCACCGAGGGCGTACGCGTCGAGCACCAGTGACGTGTCCGGACGGGCCGCCTCCAGGACCAGGCTCAGCAGGCGGTTGGTCTCGTCGATCGCCTTCAGGCCGGGGCCGACCGCCACCACGTCGGCCTGCGTGACCAGGTCGCCGAGCTGGCCGTCCCGGTCGGCGGCCACTGCGCCGTCGGGGGTCTCCGGCAACCCGACCACCAGCGCCTCGGGCACCTGGATGCTCAGCGCGGCGGCGGTGGACTCGGCGGCGGCCAGTTGGAGCACCCCGGCGCCGGCGCGCAACGCGGCCACCCCGGCGAGCAGCACCGCGCCCGGCGTGAAGCGGGAACCGCCGACCACCAGCACGGTGCCCCGGCTCTCCTTTCCACCGACCGGCACCGGCAGCGCCCAGTCCCGCAGCAACGCCGGGGTGATCACCCTCACCTCAGACCGGCTCGGCATGGATCTCGTCCTCCCTGGTCGGCTGGGCGCCCTGCTGACGCAGGTGCGCGACATCGTTGAAGGCGGTGAGGGCCAGGCGGCCCTCGTCGTCGGCCGACCACTCGGTGATCGAACAGTTGGCGATCACGTCCTGCCGGGTGAGCGCCATCAGCTCGTCCTCGGTCAATCCCTCCACCAGATAGCGAAGCAGGAAGACCAGCGCGTCGTGGCCGAAGAGCAGCACCCGGCACCCCTCGTGGTCGCGGCGCAGGTCGCCCAGCAGGGTCCGCAGCCGCAACGCCACGTCGGTCCAGGACTCCCCGCCCGGCGGCCGGTAGTAGAACTTGCCCAACCGCTCCCGGCGGTCGGCCTCGTCCGGGTACCGCCGGCGCACCCCGTGCCCGGTCAGCCCGTCGAGGATGCCCAGCTCCCGGTCGCGTAGCCGCTCGTCGCGGTGGACGGGAATGTCGGTGCCGGCCAGCGCAAGCCGCGAGGTCTGCACCGCGCGCAGGTACGGCGAGACCACCGCCACGTCCGGGCGCTTCGCGTCCGGCAGCTCGGCCAGCCAACGGCCGGTCGCCCGAGCCTGCTCCTCGCCCGTCGCGGAGAGCGGCACGTCGGCGTCGCGGTGGGTGAGGTCGATCAGCTCCGCGCCCGACGCCTCGGCGTGCGTCGCCGCGACGTTCGCGGTGCTCTCGCCGTGCCGGACGATCCAGAGGGTTGCCAGTTCCGCCATGCGGCCCCCCTACCCGGGCACCGCCGACGGTAACCGTGTCCGGTCGGCGTCGCGCCGCCCCCACCGTAGAAGGGATTGACACAACTAATCGCCAACCACAGTTGTCGGCTTCGGGGCAGCGCCACGACAGTTTGATGCGGAACAATGTGGGCGGGGCGACTGGTGGGGATGTGTCGACGATGACTATCGTGCGAGGTCTGCGGGAAGCGCTTCTATTGTTCGTGATCGCCGGGGTGCTGGTCGCGGTCGCGGCAGGGATCTGGGTGGCGGTCGCCGGCGGCGAGTACACCACCCGGCTGGGCATCGCGTTGATAGTGGTAGGCGGGCTCCTCGGTGTGACGGGTGACCTGACGATGAGTCGGATCGGCATGCTGGGCCCGCGCGCCATCTTCGGCGCCGCAGGGGAGCGCGAGACTGCCGGCGGCGGGCGGGTGCTAACCGGGGTCGGCATCTTCCTCTTCGTCGGGCTGCCACTGATCGTGGTCGGCGTGCTGCTGATCGACTGATCGAGCGCGGCAGTCTCGCCGTCGACGGGCAGCTCCACCGGCGCCGCGCCGCACCTGTGTCCGCTCGGTGGCAGTGCGGCGCGCCTGCGCGTCGTACCCTCGGTGGCGTGGCCACGGCGGCGGAGGAGATCCAGGTGGGGGAGCGGCTGGTCCGCGTCTCCAGCCCCGACAAGCCGTACTTTCCCGAGCGTGGGCTGACCAAGCTGGACGTGGTCCGCTACTTCCTGGCGGTGGGCGACGGCATCCTGCGGGCGCTGCGGGATCGGCCGACCATGCTGGAACGCTGGCCGCGCGGTGTCTTCGAGGGCGCGACGATCGCCACCCGGCAGACCAACCGGGGCGACGCGTTCTACCAGAAGCGGTTGCCGGCCGGCGCGCCCGAGTGGGTGCGGACCGCGCACATCACCTTCCCCAGTGGCCGTACCGCCGACGAGGTCGCGCCCAGTGAGTTGGCCGTGGTCATCTGGGCGGCCAACCTGGGCACCCTGCGGTTCCACCCGTGGCCGGTCACCGCCGCCGACGTGGAACGCCCCGACCAGCTGCGCATCGACCTGGACCCGATGCCCGGCGTCGGCTTCGAGCAGGTGGTGCCGGTGGCGCACGAGGTGCGGGCGTTCCTCGCCGAGCTGGGCATGACCGGCTATCCGAAGACCACCGGCGGTCGAGGGCTGCACGTCTACCTGTCGATCGAGCCGCGGTGGAGCTTCGGTGAATGCCGTCGGGCGGTGCTCGCGCTGGGTCGGGAGATGCAGCGCCGGCTGCCGGACCTGGTCACCACCACCTGGTGGCGCGAGCAACGGGACCGGCCGGTCTTCGTCGACTACAACCAGATGGCCCGCGACCACACGGTGACCTCGGCGTACTCGATCCGGCCGACGCCGGCCGCGCTGGTCTCCGCGCCGCTGGACTGGTCGGAGCTGGACCAGGTCCGTCCGGAGGACTTCGACGTGCTCAGCATGCCGGCCCGGTTCGCCGAGCGCGGCGACCCGCACGCCGGCCTGGACGGTGACCGGCACTCGCTGGAGCCGCTGCTGGAGCTGGCCGACCGCGACGGGCTGGAGGCCCCGCCGGAGCGCTGAGCCCGGCGGTCACGCCCAGGGGCTGCCAAGCCCGTCGAACTCCTCGAAGACCAGCCAGGTGCGGGTGGACAGCACCCCGGGAATGCTCTGCACCCGGCCCAGCACCACGTCGCGCAGCGCGGCGTTGTCCGGGGCGCGCACCAGCGCGAGCACGTCGTGGTCACCGCCGAGCAGCGCGGCGTGCTCGATGTAGCGCACCCGGGCCAGCTCGGCCGACACCTCCCGCCAGGTGTTCTGCTCGATGGTCAGGGCGATGTACGCCGACGTGCCCAGCCCGGCCGCCTCGGGCGCCACCTGGGCCCGGAACCCGGTGATGACCCCGTCGCGCAGCAGCCGCTCCACCCGCGCGTACGCGTTGGTGCGGGAGATGTGGATCCGTTCGGCGAGGGTGCGCACCGACGTCCGACCGTCGCGGACCAGCTCGTCGAGGATCCGCCGGTCGACCTCGTCCAGGGCTCGGGCCGATCGTCCCGTTCCCGCGCCCCGGCTCGCTTCGTCGGCGGTCTCCTGGCTCACTGATGGGTCCTCCGCATGCCAACCGTCCCGCCTTCTGTGTCGATCTTGAGTCAATCATCCACAAGCGGAAGCATAGGCTCACCACACGTCCCAGGAGGTTCCGCCGTGACGACCACTCCCCAGGCGGTCCGCAGGGCATCCCCGCGCACCCGTCGAACGGTCACCCCGCCCGACCCGGCGCGCTCGTTGCTGCCAGACGCCGAGCCGGTCCGCCTGCTCGCCGAGAACGGCACGCCGCTGCCCGCCCGCTCCGACTACCCCGAACCACCTGCCGAGGTGCTGCGCGAGCTGTACCGCCGGATGGTGCTCGGCCGCCGCTTCGACACCCAGGCGACCGCCCTCACCAAGCAGGGCCGGCTCGCCGTCTACCCGTCCTCGCGGGGCCAGGAGGCGTGCCAGGTCGGCGCGGTCCTCGCGGTCCGCGACACCGACTGGGTCTTCCCCACGTACCGCGAATCGATGGCGCTGGTTGCCCGAGGCATCGACCCGGTCGAGGTGCTCACCCTGCTGCGCGGCGACTGGCACTGCGGCTACGACCCGACCGAGGTACACACCGCCCCGCAGTGCACGCCCCTCGCCACCCAGTGCGTGCACGCCGCCGGGCTGGCGCACGGCGAGGCGTACCAGGGTCGCGACACCGTGGCGCTGGCCTTCATCGGCGACGGCGCCACCAGCGAGGGCGACTTCCACGAGGGGATCAACTTCGCCGCCGTGTTCAAGGCGCCGGTGGTCTACTTCGTGCAGAACAACAAGTACGCCATCAGCGTCCCGCTGTCGCGGCAGACCGCCGCGCCGTCGCTGGCATACAAGGGCGTCGGCTACGGCGTACCCAGCGAGCAGGTCGACGGCAACGACCCGGTCGCGGTGCTCGCCGTGCTCACCCGCGCGGTCGCCCACGCCCGGGCCGGCAAGGGACCGTTCCTGGTCGAGGCGCACACCTACCGGATGGAGCCGCACACCAACGCCGACGACGCCACTCGCTACCGCGACGGCGCCGAGGTCGACGCCTGGCGCGACCGGGACCCGGTCGCCCGGCTGGAGACCTACCTGCGCGCCCGCGGCGTGCTCGACGACGCGGCGGTCGCCGAGATCGCCGAGCAGGCCGAGGCGTACGCGGCGGAGCTGCGGACCCGGATGAACGAGCAGCCCACTGTCGACCCGCTGAGCCTCTTCGACCACGTCTACGCCGAACCCACCCCGCAACTGATCGAACAGCGTGAGCAGGTCCGCGCCGAGCTGGCCGCCGCCCACGCCGAGGAGGGTGACGCCTGATGGCCACCACCATGGCGAAGGCGCTCAACACCGCGCTCGCCGACGCGCTCGCCGCCGACGACCGGGTCATCGTCTTCGGTGAGGACGTCGGCGCGCTCGGCGGCGTCTTCCGGATCACCGACGGCCTCCAGGCCCGCTTCGGCGAGAACCGCTGCTTCGACACCCCCCTCGCCGAGGCCGGCATCGTCGGCTTCGCCGTCGGCATGGCCATGTCCGGCCTGCGCCCGGTGGTCGAGATGCAGTTCGACGCGTTCGCGTACCCGGCGTTCGAGCAGATCGCCTCGCACGTGGCGAAGCTGCGCAACCGCACCCGGGGCGCGCTGAGCGTGCCGATCGTCATCCGCGTGCCGTACGCGGGCGGGATCGGCGGGGTCGAGCACCACTGCGACTCGTCCGAGGCGTACTACGCGCACACCCCCGGGCTGAAGGTGGTCACCCCGGCGACCGTCGACGACGCGTACTCGCTGCTGCGCGAGGCCATCGAGGACCCCGACCCGGTGGTCTTCATGGAGCCCAAGAAGCTCTACTTCGCCAGCGCCGAGGCGTCTCTGCCGACCCGCAACGAGCCGTTCGGCCGGGCCGTCGTGCGCCGGCCCGGACGCGACGCCACCCTTGTGGCGTACGGGCCGGCGGTGCCGGTCGCGTTGGAGGCCGCCGAGGCAGCCCGGGAGGAGGGGTGGGACCTCGAGGTCGTCGACGTGCGCACCATCGTGCCGTTCGACGACGAGACCATCACCGCCTCGGTCCGGCGTACCGGCCGGTGCGTGGTGATCCAGGAGGCGCCCGGCTTCGCGGGCGTCGGCGCGGAGATCGCCGCCCGGGTGCAGGAGCGCTGCTTCCACGCGCTGCACGCCCCGGTGCTGCGGGTCGCCGGACTGGACATCCCGTACCCGGCGCCGATGCTGGAGCACACCCACCTGCCCGGCGTGGACCGGGTGCTCGACGCGGTGGCCCGCCTCCAGTGGAACGACCAGCCGGACGCGCGTTGGGCGGCGGCATGACCACCGTCGAACGGACGCAGGTCTTCCTCCTTCCCGACCTGGGCGAGGGGCTGAGCGAGGCCGAGATCGTCGAGTGGCGGGTCGCCGTGGGTGACGTGGTCACCGTCGACCAGAGCGTGGTCGAGGTGGAGACCGCCAAGGCCGTCGTCGACGTGCCCTGCCCGTACGCCGGGCGGGTGGTCACCCTGCACGGCGCGGCCGGTGAGGTACGCCCGGTCGGCCAGCCTTTGATCACCATCGCGCCGCTGGACGGGGGCGACGAGCCCGCCGGGCACGCCACCTACCGCGAGGAGGAGCGCGCCGGCTCCGGCAACGTGCTGATCGGGTACGGCACCGGTCACGGCACCGCCACCCGCCGTCGGCGTCGGCCCCGCCTGGCGGTGGCCCCCGAACCGGCCGACACCGGCCCGAACGGCCCGACCGGCGCGGCTGCCGGTGTCGCTTCCGGCGACCCGGCACCGCCTACCGCCGCCCTGGTCATCTCGCCGATCGTGCGGCGGCTGGCCCGCGAGCACGGCGTCAACCTCGACACGGTGCGGGGCACCGGGCCCGGGGGTGTGATCCGACGTGCCGACGTGGAGGCAGCGCTGACCGCGCCCGCCGCCCGGCTCGCCGCCGTGCCGGACCCGCAGGTCGGGTCGTCCCCGGACGGTGACGGTGACGGTGACGTCATCGTCCCGCTGACCGGCGTCCGCAAGGTGATCGCCGACAAGCTCTCCCGTAGCCGGCGGGAGATCCCGGAGGTGACCATCTGGGTCGACGTGGACGCCACCGGGCTGCTGGAGACCCGCGCCGCGATCAACGCCGCGACGCCCGACGCGCCGGTGAGCATCCTGGCCCTGCTGGCCCGGATCTGCCTCAGCGGGCTGCGCCGGTTCCCGCAGCTCAACGCCCGGGTCGACACCGAGGCGCAGCGCATCGTCCAGTCGGCCGGGGTGCACCTCGGCATCGCCGCGCAGACCGACCGGGGGCTCCTGGTGCCGGTGCTGCGCGACGCCCAGCGGCTCACCACCGCCGAGCTGGCGGCCGAACTGGCGGCGACCACCGCCGCCGCGCGGGCCGGCAGCCTGCCCCCGGCCCGGCTGACCGGCGGCACCTTCACGCTGAACAACTACGGGGTGTTCGGCGTCGACGGCTCCACGCCGATCATCAACCACCCCGAGGCGGCCCTGCTCGGGGTCGGGCGGATCGTGGACAAGCCGTGGGTGGTCGACGGGCAGCTCGCCGTCCGCAAGGTGACCCAGCTCAGCCTCACCTTCGACCACCGGGTCTGCGACGGCGGGGTGGCCGGCGGCTTCCTGCGGCACGTCGCCGACTGCGTGGAGCGACCGGCGCTGCTGATCGCCGCCGTCTGACGCGTACCCCCTCGGCCCCGGCGCCGCCCGTGCGGCGCCGGGGCCGGCGCACGTCCAGAGCTCCCCGCGGCGTCATCGGGCCGGGGTTTCCCGGCGGCCTCACCGGGAAGTCGGCCCCGCCGGAGCGCACCGAACGCGTCGAAGGGAGCCCGCCCGTGGCCGTGGCGAACGAGCTGCTACTGAACTCGGTCCGGGTACGACGGCCCGCCTCGGCCGGCGCGCCGCTGTACTGCGACGCGCTGGAGTACGGGCTGACCGGTGACGGCGCGACCAACGACCAGCCGGCGCTGGCCGCCCTGGTGGACCGCCTCGGCGCCGGGTACGCCTCGGACGGACGGGCCCGGGTCATCTACTGCCCGCCGGGCATCTACTCGATCCGGGACGCGGGCACGGTGTGGCGCAGCGGCGTCTCGCTGATCGGGGCCGGCCCGGCGGCGACCCGGTTCATGCTCAGCAACGAGGGCAACCGGGCCGACCCCACCCCGTTGGCGTTCTGGACCACAGTGCAGCACGGTGCCGACCGGGACCGGCACATCGCCGACTGCACCTTCTCCGACTTCCAGATCGACGGCTCCGGCGTCGCCATGGCCGAGTACAACTACCTGGCCAAGGGCCTCGGCCTCCAGTACGTGGTGCGGGGAGTCTTCCGCAACCTCTACATCCACCACACCGCCGCCACCGGGCTGGGCTGCGACTTCCTCCAGGACTCCCTGATCGACGGCGTGGTGGTGGTCGGCTGTGGCCGACTGGACAACGGTGAGCAGATGGGCGGCGCCGGCATCGGGATCGGCATCGGTGGCTGGGGAGCGGTGGAGCGGCTGACCATCGCCAACTGCACCGCCCTGGCCAACGGCACCAACGGGATCTTCCTGGAGCTGCAGAAGGACTACTGGGAACCGCCCCGTGGTTACCGCATCGTCGGCTGCCACAGTCAGGGCAACCGGTTCGGCATCTCCGACTGGGGCGCCGACGGTCTGATCGTCTCGGCCTGCACGATGACCGGCAACCTGGAGGCCGGCTTCGACGTGTCGTCGCAGGGCACCTCGTCAGTGGCCGGCCGGGGTGGGCTGCTCACCGACTGCGTCATCGACGGCAACCTGCGCGACGGGGTCAGCATCGGCAACAGCCCCGGCCCGTACACCGTCCGGGGCAACCGGATCAGCGGCAACGGCCGGCACGGCTACCACTCGCACGACCTCGGGCGCGGCTACCGGGGCTCGATCCGGGACGTGGTGATCGAGAGCAACGAGTTCTGGGGCAACGGCCTCGACGCGATCCGCGTCGACCACCAGATGACCGACGCGGTGCTGCTCAACAACCGGATCCGCAACAACGGACGACAGTACGGCGAGGGCACCGGCGGTACCGGCGACGCCGTCCACTACAGCGAGCGGTGCCTGGTGGACCGGTCGGCCAACTGGCCGCACGACGGGCACCGGGGAAAGGTCCTGCGGGTCGGGAAGGCCGTGGCCACGGTGGCCTCCAACACCGGCGACGAACTCACCCTCGCCCCGGTCCGCCCGGACGCGTTCAGCGCGTGGAGCGGGGACGTGCCACCGCCGGGATGCGGGTACGAACTGGCCGCCGCGCCGAAGCTGCGGGCCGGCATCACCATCGACGCGCCGTTCGACTCGGCCACCATCCGGGGAAATCGGGTCTGGGACAACCACGACAACCCGACCCAGACGCACGGGCTGTGGATCACCGAGCGGGGCAGTTGCGTGGACTGCCGGGTCGAGGACAACGACATGGCCGGCAACGCCGACGAGGGGATGCGACTGGACACCCCGCCGGTGGGCGGACGATGGCGGGACAATCACGTGGACAGCGACTGGAGCTGACCCGCCGCCGGCCGCCGTCTGGACGGGCGATGGTGCCGGCGAGATCTCGGAGCTCAACGACGTGTGGCGGCGGCCGGAGTGATCCGGCCGCCGCCACTGTCGTGGTTGAACTGATCAGCCGGCCAGACCGGCCACCGGGGTCGGGTCCAGCACCACCGTCGCCGAAGCGGACTGCGGGGGTACGCCCGGGTCCGTCGGGGCGTCGGTGTACTCCGCGACGAACACCGCGGTCAGGTTGTCCGCGCCGCTGTGCCCACCGTCCAGGAAGGTGGGAATGGTCCCGGAGCAACCCGTCGAGGTGGAGAGCGGGTGCCCGTGCTCATCGTGCCCGAGCACGTAGGTGACCTTCACCCGGGAGCAGTCCACCGGCAGATCGTCGGTGACCTTCACCTCGTACGCGACCGTCTGCCCGAACTGGAACGGCTGCCCGGCTTCCGGGGCGACGAACTCGACGACCGGCGCGGTCGGCCCGACCACCAGCGGCAGGGACGCCGAGGCGGACCGTCCGGTGCGGTCGGTGACCTTCAGCGTCGGCGTGTACGAGCCGTTCTCCGGGAACGTCCAGCTCGCGTTCGGAGCGGTGCTGTCCACCGAGCCGTCCGCGTTGAAGTCCCACGCGTAGCTGAGCTTGTCACCGTCCGGGTCGGTCGTGCCGGCGCTGGAGAACGCGACGGTCAGCGGGGCCTGCCCGACGGTCGGGGTGCCACTGATCTTCGGAATCGGCGTCCGGTTGCCCCGGACGAAGTCGATCCGGGACAGCTGCGCGTCCGGGTTCTCGGCGAAGTAACCGTCGCCGTACTCCAGCACGTAGAGCGCGCCGTCCGGGCCGAACTCCATGTCCATCGGGTTGTCCACCACCAGCGACGGCGCCACCGGACGGATGTCCGTCACGTCGCCGTCCTCGTCGAGGCGGAACTCCTTGATGTAGTCGCGGGACCACTCGTAGAACAGCGGCACCCCGTCGTAGTAGGCCGGCCAGCGGGTGCGCGACGTGCTGGTTCCGTCGTAGTCGTACGCCGGGCCACCCATCGGAGAGATGCCGCCGGTGCCCAGCTGCGGGAACTCGGCCGAGGGGGCGGCCGCGTACCAGACCTCCGGCTGCTCGACCGGCGGCAGCACGCGCTTGCCGGTGTTGTGCGGTGAGTCGTTGACCGGGCGCTTGCAGTTGAACTTGGCGCCGGACTCGCCGGTGGCGAAGTCGTAGTCGCGGTAGGCGATCGTCGGCGTCACGCAGTACGGCCAGCCGTAGTTCGCCGGCTTGTCGACGAGCATCCACCGGCCGTGACCGGCCGGGCCGCGCTCCGGGTCCGGGCTGGAGGCGTCCGGCGAGTAGTCGCCGACGTACACGTTGTCGGTACGCCTGTCGACGGCGAACCGGAACGCGTTGCGCAGCCCCATCGCGTAGATCTCCGGGCGGGTCTGCGCCGTGCCCTGCTTGAACAGGTTGCCGGCCGGCACCGTGTAACCACCACCGGCCTTCACCTTGATGCGCAGCAGCTTGCCGCGCAGGTCGTTGGTGTTGGCCGAGGTGCGCTGGGCGTCGTACGCCGGGTGGCGGTCGGCCCGCTCGTCGATCGGGATGTAGCCGTCGGAGGCGAACGGGTTGGTGTCGTCACCGGTCGACAGGTACAGGTTGCCCTTGCTGTCGAAGTCGATCTGGCCGCCGACGTGGCAGCAGATGCCCCGGTCGGTGGGCACGTCGATGATCTGCTGCTCGCTGGCGAGGTTGAGCTTCATCCCGTCCAGCTTGAACCGGGACAGCCGCAGCGCGCCCTTGAATCGCTGCCAGTCCGCCTCGGTGCCGGTCTCCGGCGCGTCCCCCTCGTTGACACCGGGGGTCGCCGGGTCGTCCACCGGAGTGTCCATCGGCGGCGAGTAGTAGAGGTACACCCACTTGTTCTGGGCGAAGTTCGGGTCGATGGCGACCCCCTGCAACCCCTCCTCGTCGTGCTCGTACACCGGGATGTCGGCGGCGAGGGTGTTCAGCCCGGTGCGCGGGTCGTGGATGCGGACCTCACCGGTGCGGGAGGTGTGCAGCACCCGCAGGTCGGGCAGGACGGCGAGGCTCATCGGCTCGCCCGGGAAGTCGTTCAGTGTCACTTTCTGGAAGCTGCTGTCCGGCGGCGCGGCCGGCGCTGCGGACACTGCCGACGGTGGTACGGCCAGACCGGCCGTCACCAGCAGCAGGGCGGAGGCGAATGCGGTCCTGTTCATCAGGTGAGTCCCCCGGGGTGGTTTCAGTACCGAAGTGAAGCGAGATAGTCGAAGCCGACGCGAGCGGTGTCCAGGGCGTCGGCGGGGGAGCGCGGCGCGGTGCCCGCGTCGTCACGCTCCACGATGTACTCCTCGATGCCGGCCTCCCGCTCGTGGGCGAAGATGCGGCCGAAGTCGATGACGCCGTCGCCGAGGTCGGCGAAACCACCCTCGACGTCGAGGTCCTTGACGTGCACCTGGCGAATCCGACCGCGGTTGGCCCGGATCACGTCGACCGGGTCGTGGGCGCCCCGCCAGGTCCAGTAGAGGTCGAGCTCAAAGTGGACCAGCCGGGAATCGGTCTGCGAGCTGAGGATGTCGAACCCGGTCGAGCCGCCGGTCAGCGGAACGAACTCGAGCTGGTGGTTGTGGTAGCCGAAGTCGAGCCCCGCGCGTTCGGCGAGCCTGCCGGCGCGGTTCAGGTCCCGAGCCAGGGCCCGGTAGACGGCGGGGTCCCGGATCGGCTGGCCGCTCGCGTCCCGACCGAAGTACGGGTGGACGATCTTCTTGCAGCCCACCACGTTGGCGTCGGCGAGAGCCTGCTCCCAGGTGGCGGCGTCGAACGGCTGCGGGATGCCGACGTGCCCGGAGGTGGAACGCAGCCCGGCCTCGTCGAGCGCGGCCCGGAACTGCGCGGCGGTGCGTCCGACGAAACCGGCGTGCTCCACTCGCCGGTAGCCGATCCGACGCAGCGCGTCCAAGGTGCCGGGCAGGTCGGCGGCGAGCTGATCGCGCAGCGTGTAGAGCTGAATGCTGATCCGGTCCACCGGCACCCGGCGGCGGCCCTGGGCCTGCCCGGTGGATGCGGCGGGCGCGGCGACGGCGGTGCCGCCGAGCAGACCGGCGGCGCCGACAGCGGCCGCGGAGACGGTCGCGGCGCGCAGCACTCCACGCCGGCTGACCGGCTCGGACGCCGGCGTCGGCTCCGGTCGGTTGAGTTGTTGATCCATGGTGGTGGTCCCTTCCTGACGGCTGGTACGCCGTCGGCGGCGGTCGACCTGACTGCCGTCCGCCGGGCGCGCCGAACCGGCCGGAGGCGGGCTCCGGCTGGACGGTGAGGGACGGCGCGGGTGCGGCCCGGACCCATCGGGAGCGGAACGCGGCGACCCGGCAGAGGTGGCGGCAAGTTGATCGACGAATGGGCAACCCTCTATCTAGATCGAGACCTTACCCTTGCCCCCGGACGAAGGCAAAGCTTTGTCGCGTTCGCCGGAAGTTTCGCTTCAACTGACAAAAGTCCGCCCACGAGGTGCGCCACCCGGCCTGACCTTCTACTTCCCGTGCCGCCACGCCGCGCGGCCCGCCCGCCCCGCCCGGCCCGCCCGGCCCGCCCGCGCCGCCCCGCCCGGCCCGCCCCGCCCCGCCCCAGCGCGTGATCCACTCGGGTTCATGAAAGTCGCGGTGTCAGGACGACCGGGATACCGCGACTTCCTTGAAGTCGAGTCGATCATGAAGCGGATCGACCGCGCAGCGATCAGGAAGCGGACAAAAGGTTCGCGGGCTCAGGCCTGATTCGGGTAGGTGGTGACAGGCCGGGCGATCCAGGCGAACGGGGGGCCGGTCGCGCCTCGTGGCGCCAACTCCCCACGCAACCGATGCCCTGTGCCGGGTGCGCGCCGGAGGTCACCCCCAGGTGCCACCACCCCCACCATCCGGACAGTCGACGTTGCGTCGCTCAAGCGGAGCAAAGCGCATGACACAGGCCAGTTCAACCCCTGATCCGCCAATTGTAACATTGTCGGAAAATGCTCCGGTAAATGCGCTGCCGATTATTTCCGAATGCCGCGAATGGTCCCCTCAATCGGGCAAGAATGTGGCGGAGGGAAGTCGAAAACGGGGGGACTGAACATGACGTCTAGGCGGCGATTGACGCTGTTGGCGGTAACCATCGCAGCCGCACCACTCGTCCTGGGTGCGTGCACCGCCGACCGGGGTTCGGCGACCGGCTCGGCCAAGAAGCACGCCGCCCCACCGGAACTCGCTGTGACGCCGGGGGACAAGGCCCGGGACGTCCCGGTGAGCGCCGAGGTGGGCACCGTGGTCAAGGGTGGGCGGGTCACCGGCGTACGCCTCACCGACGACAAGGGCAAGCAGGTCAACGCCGAGCCGCGCGAGGACGGCTCCGGCTGGGTGCCGAGCGCCCCGCTGCAACCACGACGGACCTACACCGCCGAGGTGACCGCGACCGGTGACTCCGGTGCCACCACCACCCGCACCACCACGTTCACGACGATGGCCAAATCGACCAAGCCGCAGATCACCAGCACGCTCTATTTCAACGGCAATCGGACGTACGGCACGGCGATGCCGGTAACGGTGGCGTTCGACCCAGGAATTCCAAAAGAGGCCAGGGCGGATGTCCAGCGGCGGTTGTTCGTAAAGACGAATCCGCCGCAACCAGGCACCTGGTCGTGGCTTGAGGATGGAAGTCAGGTCTATTACCGGGCTCCCGATTTCTGGAAGCCGGGGACCACCATCAGTGTCCGGGCTGGTCTGGAGGGTCTGCCGATCGGAAAGAAACTGGTCGGCGACGCCGAGCGGACCGCGACCTCCAAGATCGGGCGGCAGGTCTCGCTGGAGATCGACAACGCCACCAAGCAGATGACCGTGTTGCGCGACGGCAAGCAGGTCCGCCGGATCCCGGTCAGCCTGGGCAAGCCGAGCACGCCGAGTTCCAGCGGCAAGATGGTGATCATGGAGAAGCACGAGCGGGTCACCTTCGACACCCGGGGTGAGCCGGACGGCGGCTACGTGGTCGATGTCGACGACGCCCAGCGCTACACCTGGGGCGGCGAGTTCATCCACTCCGCCCCCTGGTCGGAGGGGGACCAGGGCAACACCAACGTCTCGCACGGTTGCGCGAACGTCTCCGCCACCGCGGCCGACTGGTTGATGGGGGTGACGCAGGTTGGTGACCTGGTCACCGTCAAGGGCACCGAGGTGGAGCTACAGCCGGGCAACGGCTGGACCGCGTGGAACGTGAGCTGGGACGAGTTCGCCCGGGGCAGCGCGCTGCCGGTGCCGCCCGGGCTCAAGCCCGTGCCGGTCGCCCCGGCGCACCCGGGCGCGGTGGCCGGCGGATCGCCCGCACCGGCGCCGTCGGTCAGCGGCCGCTGAGACACCGCTGACGGCAGGACAGGGTCGGCCCGCCACCACGGCGGACCGGCCCTGTCGCCGTCCGCAGCCCCCGCCCGTCACCCCAGGGGTACGCGGGCGGGACCGGCCCTGTCACCGCCCGTGGCCATCACCCCAGGGGTACGCGGGCCACCCCGGATCCGGTCAGGCTGCCCAGCCAGAGGTGGTCGCCGTGCTGGCGTACCCCGGTGATCATCGAGTAGTGCCCGTTCGGACCGTGCAGCGTCCGGCGGACCGTTCCCGCCTCGTCGACCAGCGCGACCAGCCCGTAGCGGCGTGGCTGCGGCTGCATCGCGTCGGGCAGCAGGGCGGCGATCTGGCGCAGCCGCGGATGGGGCAGCAGCCGTTCGGCGATCGGCACCCGAGGGCTGGGCAGCGCGATCCAGTACGTCCCGTCGCCCACCGAGGCGAGATTGTCCGGGTACGCGGGCAGGTCGGCGAGGACCCGCACACCGCCGCTGAGCTCGACCCGCAGCAGCCGGTGGGTGCTGGTCTCCACCAGCATCAGCGCCGACTCGTCCGGGGTCAGCGCGATCCCGTTGGGGAAGTACAGCCCGTCGGTCACCACCTCGGTGCGGCCGCTGCCCGGATGGTGGGCCAGCACCCGACCGTTGGGACGGTGCTCCAGCAGGTCCCGCTTCCAGTGCGAGACCGGAAACCGGTCGGAGCTGTCGGTGAAGTAGATGGTGCCGTCCCGGCCCACCGTCGCGTTGTTGGCCAGGTGCACCGGGGGTGCCGTTCCGGTCAGTTCGCGTACCGCGCCGTCCGGGGTGACCCGCAGCAACCCGCGGTACGCGTCGCAGACCACCAGGGCCTCGCCGGACGGGTCCAGCTCGATGCCGAGCGGACGGCCCCCCGTCTCGGCCAGCAGTCGGGGTGGGGTGCCGGCCAGCGCGTCGACCGGCCACCACCAGAGCCGACCGTCCTCGTCGCCACTGATCACCCGTCCGGAGCGGTCGACCAGCACGTCCTCGGGGCCGACGGCGCCCGCGGGGAGGGGTAGCAACTCGGCCTCGTCGAGCCGGCGGTCGGTGGGGGCCCATGCCCCGGCCAGCGCCGGAGGGCTTGTCGCCGGCTCGCGGACGGGGCGGATCAGCCGGGGCGGCCGGGGCCGGGGGATCAGCATCGACCTATTCTCCACCCGAATGCCGGCCGACCCCCGGGTTCCGAGGCCGCGCGGCGCGCCGCGCGGGCCCCTGACTCCACCCCGAGAGGGAGGTGGAGCGCCTCGGGGTATGCCCCTGGGCGTACCCGGAATCACTCCGCGGAGGGGCGAAAGTGTCGGTGGTGGCGGCTAGATTTCTGGGCATGGAAGAGCACAGCGACCGGCTGGACGTGCAGGTCAGCGTGGGTGACCAGATGGTCCTCGTGCGGGTGGCCGGCGAGGTCGACATCGCCACGGTGGCCGCGTTCCGGTCCGCGCTGTGGTCCGCGCCGGCCCGCCCGGTGCTTCAACTCGAGATGTCCGGGCTGCGGCTGCTCTCCGCCGCTGGCGTTCGCACGCTGCTCGCGGCGCATCTGCGCGTGCGGGCCTGCGGTGGAGAGTTGGTCCTGGTCGACCCGAGCCCGGTGGTGGCGCGGGTGCTGCGCGTCAGCGGGCTGCATCGCGTGATGCCGATTCTGGAGCTGACCTCGCCGATCGAGGCCGCGCGTCGCCCGGTGGTCGCGACCACCGACCTGCAACTGGCCGCCTGACCCCCGTCGACGAGGCGGACTCCCACGCTCACACCCGGACGCGGGGCCGCCGGCGTGGGCCGGCGACCCCCACAATCGGTCAGCTCACGCCGAGCAGGTCGACGACGAAGACCAGCGTCTCGCCCGGCTTGATGACGCCGCCGGCGCCCCGGTCGCCGTACCCCAGGTGCGGCGGGATGATCAGGCGACGGCGACCGCCGACGCGCATGCCGACGACGCCCTGGTCCCAGCCCGCGATGACCTGGCCGCCGCCGAGCGGAAAGTCGAACGCCTCGCCCCGGTTCCACGACGAGTCGAACTCGCCGCCCGTGGAGTGCGACACGCCGACGTAGTGCACGCTGACCAACTGGCCCGGCTCGGCCTGCGGGCCGTCGCCCACGGTGATGTCCTCGATCACGAGGTCGGCCGGCGGTGCACCCTCGATCGGACCAACCTCGGGCTTGCCCGACTGGGCGCCTGCTGCCTGGGTCATACGGGGATCTCCTGCCGTGTTGGGTGATGTGTCCGGTCACCGTCGATCCTGCCGGATCACCCCTCACCGATGTGCGGCGGACCCGCAACCTGCTCCGCGGCCCGTCCGCCGGTCGTGCACAGACTGTCCCGGTGGCGCTGCGGGCCCGGACGGTGGGACGACGACGCGGCGGGCGTCACCGATGCTGGTGACGCCCGCCGAGGGAGGTGTGCCGTGTCACCGCAGCCAGGGCATCCGCCGGACGATCGGCAGCCTCGCCCACACGCGGCCGAGACCCCAGGTGTCGCCGGCGTTGACCAGCGCCAGGACCGCCAGCACCGCCGCGTAGATCAGGTGGTCGTCCATGAAGGGGTTGTTCTCCGGAGGCAGGACGGCGGTCCACATCATGACCAGCAGCAGCCCACCGGCCACGGCGGCGACCCGCATACCGATGCCGAGCAGCAGCGCGACACCGATCCCGGCCAAGCCGATCATGAAGAGCCAGTCCGCCCAGGCGGCACCGGCGATCCCGGCGTAGAGATCCTTGAACGGGCCGGTCACGCCGAAGGTCAGGAATCCCTTGGTGGGGCTGCCCCCGTTGATCCAGGCGTTCTTCGACTCGGTGGCCATCCCGAAGCCGAACATCTTGTCGATGAAGGCCCAGAGGAAGATCCAGCCGAGCGCCAGCCGGGTGCCGGCCAGGATGTACCGGACGGCCCGCTCGTGAGCGGTGCCGGCCTTCGCAGCGGTGTTATCGGCGGTGACCCGCTCGATCGTCGCGATCATGGTCTCCACGTCCCTTCTCAGCTTCGCACCGCGCTTCCCGGTGGCATCTCCATTGGACGCCCACGGCGTTCTCGACGGCAGGGCCGACAGACCGCACCTGCTCGGGACGTTCGACCCCCTCCGGTCCGGTCCGGCGGCCCTGACGACCGTCGGCGCTCGGTCGTAGCGTCCGAGATGGACCAGGAGAGGGAGGCCGTGATGAGGACCTGGCAGGTGGGTGACGTGATGACCCGGGAGGTCGAGACCGTGGTGGCCGAGACCCCGTACCGGGAGATCGTCGATGTGCTGTTGCGCCGCGGTGTCAGCGCGGTGCCCGTGATCGACGACTTCCGCCGGGTGCTGGGGGTGGTGTCCGAGGCTGATCTGCTGCACCGGGTCGAGCGCGCCGGTGATCCGGCGCTGCGACGGGTCTTCGAGAGCCGCCGTCGGCGCGGTGCCCGTGGGAAGAGTGCCGCCCTGCTGGCCGGCGACCTGATGACCGCGCCGGCGGTCACCACCGATCCGGAGGCGATGCTGTCCGCCGCTGCCCGGCTGATGGACCGCGAGCAGGTCAAACGGCTGCCCGTGCTGGACGACCTGGGCCGGCTGGTCGGGATCGTCAGTCGTGCCGACCTGCTGCGGGTGCACCTGCGGTCGGACGCCGAGATTCGGGAGGACGTGGTCCAGGAGGTGCTTCGCCGGGTGCTCGCCGTGCGGGATGGACTGGTAACGGTCGAGGTCCGCCACGGTGACGTGACTCTGGCCGGTCGGCTGGACCGCCGCTCCGCCGTCGACCTCGCCGGTCGACTCGCGGGGCAGGTCAGTGGTGTCGTGCGGGTGACCAACGCGATCGCCTACGACGCCGACGACACGATCTCCGACCCCCGCCAGGTGATGCCGGTCGCGTGAGCAGGGGCGGCGCCAGCCCAGAGCCTCAGCCGTTGCCCCTGGAGACCGCCAGGTCGCCGTGGTGCTGCCCGACCCGACTTCGGTGGACCGTCCGATGCCGGGTCGGGCGTTCACCTAGGCTCGGAAAGGGGCCGGCCGGCCTGGTTGACGGGCGGTGCGCGGTGGTCGATGCGGAGGGCGTCGGTGGCTGAGGCGACGGTCGCCGTCCCGCTGTGGGCCTGGGCGGCGGTCGGCGCGGTGATCTCGGTGCTGCTCGCCGTGGATGTGCTCCTGCACCGGGACAATCACGTCATCGAGCTCCGCGAGGCGCTGTTGTGGAGCGCCGTCTGGATCGGCGCGGGTCTGCTGTTCGGGTTGGTCGTCTGGTGGGGCGTCGGCGGTGACCCGGCCATCGCCTACTTTTCCGGCTACCTGCTGGAGAAGGCGCTCTCGGTGGACAACGTGTTCGTCTTCGCGCTGCTCTTCGGCTACTTCCAGGTGCCGCCGGGCTACCAGCACAAGGTGCTGTTCTGGGGTGTCGTGGGGGCACTCGTCTTCCGGCTGCTGTTCATCTTCGCCGGTGCCGAGTTGCTGGACCGGCTCGCCTGGGCCGGGTTCGTGCTGGGCGCGTTCCTGATCTGGACCGGCTGGCGGCTGGCCGTACGCGGGAAGCCGGACGTCGACCCGGAACGCAACGTCGTGGTCCGGCTGTTCCGGCGGCTGGTGCCCACCGACGCCCGCTACCACGGCGACCGGTTCACCGCCCGGGTGGCCGGCCGGCGGGTGGCGACGTTGCTGCTGGTCGCGCTCGTTGCCATCGAGGCCACCGATGTGGTCTTCGCCATCGACTCGGTGGCGGCGATCCTTGCCATCACCACCAACACCTTCCTGGTCTGGACGGCCACCGCGTTCGCCGTCCTGGGGCTGCGCAGCCTCTACTTCTGCCTCGCCGGCCTGCTGCGCCACTTCGGCTATCTGCGGTACGGGTTGGCGCTGCTACTGGCCTTCGCCGGGCTGAAGCTGATTCTCGCCGAGACGCCGGTGGGCAAGCTGCCGGTCTGGTTGACCCTGGCCGTGGTGCTGCTGACCCTGACCGTCTCCATCGGCGCCAGCACCCTGGCCGCCCGCCGCCGAACCGACGGCTGAGCCCGCCGGGCCGCTGGTTGAGCCGCCGGGCCGCTGGTTGAGCCGCCGGGCCGCCGGTTGAGCCGCCGGGCCGCGTCCCGACCGTCGGGCGGCGGCCAGGGTCAGCCGGCCAGCACCGGCTGGGACAGCTGATCGGCGAGCAGCGCGGGCGCCTCGGCCAGGGACGGGCCGTACCAGGTGAGGTGCCGCCCGGAGAGCAGGGCGCACGGTACGCCAGGAAAGGCTTCCGGCCCGTCGTCGGCGGTGAACCGGTACGGCTCGTCGGGCAGCACCACCAGGTCGGGCTCTCGTTCGCGCAGTTCGGTGAGAGTCGGGCGCGGATAGCGTTCGGGGTGCTCGTCGTAGGCGTTGACCACGCCGAGGCGGCGCAGCACGTCACCGGCGAACGTGTCACCGCCGAGCACCACCCACGGCCGACGCCAGACCGGCACCACCGCGCGGCGGGTCGTCGTCAGCCGGGGCGGTGTGGCCCACGCCCGCCGGGCGGCCCGCAGCCAGTCCGGCTCCGTCGGCGCGCCCAGTTCGGTCAGCAGGTCGCCCAGCTCGGTCAACGCGCCGGGAACGGTCCGCGGATAGGTGACCCGCACCGGTACGCCGACCGCCCGTAGCGCCTCCGCGTCGGCCCGGCGGTTCTCCTCAACGTTCAGCAGCACCACGTCCGGACGCAGCGCGCGCACCCGGTCCAGATCGGGGTACTTGCTGCCGCCGACCCGGGCCACGTCGAGCCCGGCCGGGTGGCTGCACCAGTCGGTGGCCCCGACCAGCGCTCCCGGCAGGGTCAGCGCCACCGCCTCGGTCAGGGACGGCACCAGCGACACCACCCGCACCCGCGTACCTCCGTTCGCCGCCGACCCCGATCATGCCCTGCGGGTCGGCGTCGGGTCAGGGGCGGCCGGGCTCGATGCGCGCGGTCACGTCGAGGTGCGCGGGCTGGCAGTCGGTCGTCGCCGCGAATCGGCGGACCGCGGCGCGAACGTGCTCGCGTACGCCGGCGGTCGGCGCGTCGGCGGTGAGGTCCACCCGGATCCACACGTCGGGGTGCGGTGGCGCGCCGGTGAGCACCACCCGGGCCCGGCGTACCCCGGGGTTGCCGGTCAGGTCGCGGGCCAGCGCGTCGGCGAGAACGTCGGTGGCCAGCCGGGTCCGGCCGGGTCGGCGTCCGGGGTGGCTCAGGGTGCCGCGCAGCGTGCCGTCCGGGCCCCGCAGCTCCCGGGTCAGCAGGCGTTGTCCAGCCAGTGCGAACAGCGCTCCGGCGACGGCGGCGGCCAGGGTGCTCCACGGCGCGGCCCTCCGCCAGCGGTCGACCAGTTCGGCGCTGAGCAGCACCGCCGCCGGGTCGGCGCCGGGCAACGTGCCGAGGCTGGCCGTCAGCGCCGCCGCGCCGCCCGCTACCAGCAGCAGCGCGATGATGGTCCACAGCAGTCGGTGCCCGGCGTTTGTCACGCCGGCCGTCGCCGGGGCAGCAGCCGCACGTCGATCCGGGCGGGGCGGGGTGCGGCGAGGTGGCGCAACTCCTGGTGTACGGCGAGCTCGATCTCCGCCCGCGCCGCCGGGTCGCCGGTCGCGCGGACCCGGGGGCGCCACTGGCCGCCGCGCCGTCGGACCCGGACCCGGGCGCGGCGGACGCCCGGCACCGCGCTGGCGGCGTCAGCGAGCCGCCGTTCCACACAGCGCCGGTGCAGGTACCAGCCGTCTCCCTCGTCGGCGCGCAGGCGGACCGGTGTCCAGCGGCTCAGCTGGGCGACGAGGATGGCCAGGCCCAGCAGGAGAGCCCCGCCGGCCACGGCCCGGACGGTCGGGTCGCGCCACCGGGTGCCGCTCAGCGCGTCGAGCCAGCCGCTGGTGTCGAGCGGTGTCGGTCGGTGCACTGTGAGCAGCAACGCCTGGACGGCCACCGCGGCGCCACCGAGAAGCAGCGCGGTGGCCAGCAACAACGAGGCGACCCGGTTGGCGGTGCGCATCTCAGCCGTCCTCCGGTGTGGCGGTGCCGACGCCGGAGGAGTCGACGCCGGGGACGAGCAGGTCGTCGACGGTGACGGTCACCACCGCCACGCTGAGCCCGGTCTGGGCGGCCACCCGGTCGGTGACCACCGCCCGGACCGTCTCGGCGATCGTCGGCACGCTGTGCCCGTACCAGGTGATCAGGTGCAGGTCGAGTCCGACGGACCGGTCATCCAGGCGGACAGCCGCCGGGCGGACGACGGACACGCCCGGCACGAGGCTGGCCGCCTGCACCGCGATCCGCGCGACGTCCGAGGTGTCGCCCGGGCGGCGCTCCGGACCGGTCGTCCCGGCGGCCAGTCCGGTGCCGGGGTTCGTCGCCGCGGACGGGCGGGTGGTCATCGGCGCCGCCGAGCGTCGGCACGGCGGTCGCCGAGACCGGTCACCGCGAGGTCGCCGTCGAGCACCCGGACGACCAGCCAGCCGAGCAGACCGGCGAGCACGGCGAGGGCGGCCACGCCGACGCCGGCGAGCGCCCAGACCGCCACGGCGAGGAACCCGGCGAGGAAGCCGAACTGCTGTCGCGACATGGTCACCTCCGGGCCGGTCCGGTACCGGCGGTCGCTGGATACACCCGACGACCATTCCTGGAACGTCGGCGCTGCTGTGATCCGCGTCACATGAGAAGTCGGTGGTCCATGATCGACCACCTAGACTCGGCCCGGCTCGACCGACCGGCGGATGGATCAGGCAGATGACGAGCATCGGGAGCGACGACCGCGGGTGGCTGCGGGCGATGCCCGCCGAGGCGGGGCGTGACGCGCTGCTCAGCCGCGCCGGCCATCGGGTCCTGGCGGCACGCCGGCTCACTGACCTGGTCCAGGGCCGCCCACCCGGTGTCACTGGCAGCCAGTGGACCTCGGCGAGCCGGGCCAGCTTCGACTTCGTTGTCCACGCCGCCGACACCGGCCGTCCGGTCGTCGCCGTGCAGATCGGCCCGGTGCCGTCTCCCGGCTCTGCG
This sequence comes from Micromonospora noduli, assembly GCF_003264475.1. NCBI lineage: Bacteria > Bacillati > Actinomycetota > Actinomycetes > Micromonosporales > Micromonosporaceae > Micromonospora > Micromonospora noduli. Next base: position 147,553 of record NZ_PYAC01000041.1, read on the forward strand.
GAGCAACGCGTGGAGCGACTCACGGACGCGGTGAGCGCGGCCGCCGGCCTGCCCGTTCTGCGGATCGGTTCGCCCACGTTGAGCGCCACCGAGCATGGCCGCCGCCTGGTCGAGTACGTGATCGACGCGCGCGCCTACGCCGCGGGCGGGGCCACCGCCGCCGGGACCGAACCGGCGCCGGTTGGCTTCCGGGACATCCTGGGCCGGCTGCCGGACGGGCGTACCGGGCCGGTCAACGACCTCGGCGCGCTGACCCGCGCTGCGGCGGTCGAGGCGTACGTGGCCGGGCAGGTGGCCGACCCGATCGTGCGAGGGCTGCACGTCCGCTGGGTGGACGGGCCGGCACAGGGGTGGAGCTGGGTGCAGGTACGCCCCGACGCGTGCCTCATCGAGCAGGTCTCGGTGACCGAACACCGTTTCTCCTGCGGTATCGACGCGGCCCGGCTGGCCGAGGATCTCGCCGCCGTCGCCGTGGGGGAACGACTGCGGGAGAACACCGTCGCCGACCTGCTCCCGCGCGCCGAGTGGACCGCGCAGATCGCCGCACTGAGCCAGCGCCGCCATGAACTGGTCGGCGGGTTCGGCTTCGACCACCTCTGCGCAGACTGACCAGCGCCCGTTTCACCTGCTGATCCCAGCTCCGCACCGGCTCCGTGTCCGGCCGCGGCAATTTCCTGTGCGTCTGTTGAACCTTCCCGGCCGCCGCCCCGTACTCCTGCGCGAATGAACAGGATCTCCCCATCCGCGTCCACCGGACGCGGGAGACGGTGCGGAAAGGGCATCGTCGGCCATCGACGCATTACCGGGTAGGTCACGGTGGGTCGCCACCGCGGCGTGCCACCTCACATCCGTCGGTCCGCCGAGGGCAGAAATCCACTACCGGATCGAGAAGGAGAGCAATTCGATGCGCAGGTCCACTCGGGCGCGCCGGCCTTCCGGCAACGCGCGGAGCAAGCGTCTGCTGGCAGTTGTCGGCACGCTCGCGGTCTTCGGCGGAGTTGTCGCCGTGACTCAGATTTCGTCGGCCCAGGACCGGCGGACAAATAAGCCACGTCCGGCTGCCGGGCAGTGCGTGGAGCCGAGCCCGGGCGCTACCGCGCCGACCGGCGGCGGCTCGACCAGCCGGACCTGGCAGAACGGTCGGTGGGTACGTAATCACTGGGGTGACGGACAGCAGTCGGTCCCCGAGTGCGAGGACGGCAAGGACGGCACGGTGGGCACCGGTACGGCCATCGCCTGTCCGGATGTGACGGCCAAACTGCCGCAGGTGCCGAACCGGGCGCGAGCCGAGGTGGACCGCAACCTCGCCCAGTTGCAGACCCAGATCGCCGAGGCGGACCGCCGGCTCGCCGCCGAGGGCAACAAGGGTGAGGCGTTCATCCGCAGCGCGATCCTCCAGCCGTTGGCCGGCAAGCGCCGCGCCGTGCTGGACCGGATCACGACCGCCATCGACCGGGTCGGTCCCCGGCCGCAGGGCCTCGCGCAGCTCGCCGAGTGCCAGGTGCAGCCCACCGGCGGCACGGGCGGCAACAACGGCGGCGGCACCACCCCCACCACCACCCCGGGTGGCGGCAACAACGGCGGTGGCAACAACGGTGGCGGCAACAACGGCGGTGGCACCGCGCCCGGCGCCGGGCTCGGCGTGCTCGCCAACGACTGCGACGAGAGCCGCCTCCAGCCGCACGACGGTTTCCAGAACGGCAACCGCTGCGTGAGCACCGAGTTCGGTGAGGTCGGCGCGGCGGCCAACAACCCGTCGCTGCTGATCACCCAGTTCCCCGAGCAGGTCGGCCAGAACCAGCCCTTCACCCTGCGGGTCAGCACCCGCAACCTGGTGCGGGACCGCTTCCTGGCCGCCGGTCAGGGTGGCTACTACGTGGAGAGCTCGCTCCTCAACGACCAGGGCCTGGTCCGCGGTCACTTCCACACCGCCTGCCGGATGCTGGACAGCCTGACCGCTCCGCCGGAGCCGCAGGAGGTGCCCGCGTTCTTCGTCGCGACCGAGGACGGCCGCGGTGGCGCCCAGCCCGACGAGGTGACGATCCAGATTCCGGGCCTGCCGGAGTCCGGTACCGCCCAGTGCTCCGTCTGGGCCGGTGACGGCTCGCACCGCCTGCCGATGATGGAGCGGGCCAACCAGACCCCCGCCTTCGACTCGGTGCGCATCGACGTCAACTGAGCTGACGTACCAACGGCGGCCGGCCACCCGGGGCGACAACCCGGGGTGGCCGGCCGCCGCTTCGTTTCCGGTGCCCGGACAAACGACGGGGCCCCGCCGTTTCCGGCGGGGCCCCGTCGAGTCGCGTCAGCGGCTCTTGTACGCCTCAACGACCTCAACCGGGATCCGGCCCCGCTCGGAAATCTTGTAGCCGTTCTTGACGGCCCATTCCCGGATGGCCCGGTTCTGCTCCCGATCCATTCCCGCGCCGGCCGGTCGCCCCGGTCGCCGGACTGAACGGGTGCTCTCCACCGGGCCGCGCCCGATCCGCCGACCCGCATTGATGTACGGATCGAGCGCCTTGCGCAGGACGCCGGCATTCTCGTCGGAGACATCGATCGTGTAGGCCACGCCGTCGAGACTGAACTCAACCGTCCGGTCGGCCTTCCCACCGTCGAGGTCGTCGGTCAGGACCGTGATTACTTTTCTCGCCATTGCCGATTACTCCCTGTGTGCGGCGGGATGTGTCCAAAGTCTGACCTATCACCCCGGTAATCCGCAACAATATGCCTTCCATTCATTCGGCGCGTCGCGATTCCGTTGCAGAGCAAAACCGTGAATCGGTTCGGTGCCGAGGCTTCATTCCCCGAGGATGCCGCTGTGGCCGGCGACGGCAGCCGCCTCGGCCCGGTTCGAGACCCGCAACTTGCGCAGCAACGCGGCGGTCATCCGTTTCACCGTCCGTTCGGAGACGTGCAGTTCTTCGGCGATGTCGACGGTGCTGCGGCCGGCGGCGATCGCCCGCAGCAGCCGCCGTTCCTCGCCGTCCAGGTCGACGGGCGCGGAGCGCGTGGGCCGCAGCATGGCGCGCAGCAGTTCGGCCGGCAGCACTGCCCAGCCGTCGAGGATGGCCAGCAGCGGGGGCAGCAGCTCCTCCGGTTCGCTGGTCTTGGGCAGGAACCCTTCGGCGCCGGCCCGCAGCGCCTCCACCGCTGGCCCGGGCTCGGCGGAACCGGACATCGCGACCACCCGTACACGTGGGGTGGTCCGCCGGATCGCGGCCACCGCCCGGATGCCGCCGGGCGGCGGCATGTGCAGGTCGACCAGGGCCAGGTCGGGGCAGTAGTTGCTGACCAGGGCCGCCGCCGCGGCGGCGTCGCCGGTCGAGGCGACCACCTCGGCGCGGCCGTTGGTGGTGATCGGGAGCAGTAACTCCAGGCCGCGGACGAAAAGGGGGTGATCGTCCACGACGACGAGTCGCAAGGTGGAGGCTCCCGGCATGTCTGCGCCGTTCCCCAGCGGGTACCGATCATGCGGGTTCGCACCGAACGAGAGGAGTCGGGTGGATGCGCGTACGGCATGGTTTGCGGGACCTGCTGCGAGGGTTGCGCCCCATTGAGCCGACACCCGGCGAGAGACGACCGACGGCGGCCGATTCGGAGTTGCTGCTGCGGGTGCTGTGCCACGAGTTCCGGACACCGATCAGCACACTGACCTCGCTGACCCGCGCGCTGGCCGATGAGCGTCGGGAGCTGACCGGGGACGACCGGCGGGCACTCAGTGAGCTGGCCCGCGACCAGGCCGCTCACCTGCAGAGCCTGCTGCGCGACGCGACCGCCGGCACCGGCGTGCTGACGCCGACTCCGCAGCCGGAGCCGGCCGTTGCGCTGGCGGGCATCCTGCGGGAGGCTGCCGCGTTGGTGCCGGTGGGCCGTCGGCGGGCGCGGGCCACCCGGCGGGCGGCCTCCTGTCCGGTGCCGGCCGGACGAACCCGACAGGTACTGGTCAACCTGGTGCAGAACGCGTTGCTTCACGGGCCGCCGGACGGCCAGGTCGGGCTCTACGCCACTCTGCGCGGCTCCAGCCTGAGCATCCTGGTCACCGACGAGGGCCGGGTCGACGATGCGCTGCTGGTCGCGCTGCGGCGTCCGGCGCCGGCCGTCGGGATGTCCGGTCTGGGCCTGTGGATCGCGCGACAGCTCGTCGCGACGGACGGGGGAGCGTTGCGGGCGCACCGGCTACGGCCCCGTGGAGTGGCGCTGGAGGTGCTGCTGCCGATGGTTCGCCCGGTGCGCTGACCCGGGCGGGACACCGGTTGGCCCGCTCGGGTCAGCGCGGCGGGAACGGCCTCGCTACCTATTTCCGGTACCGAGGAGGTTGGATGTTCAGCCACGTCAAGGATCTGCAGTTCGAAGCCAAGCCGGACGGCCCGGATGCGGCGTTCGCCCGCCGGTTGCAGGAGGTGTTGGGCGGCAAGTGGGGCGAGATGACGGTCGCCAACCAGTATCTCTTCCAGGGTTGGAACTGCCGACTGCCCGGCAAGTACAAGGACCTGCTGCTCGACGTCGGCACGGAGGAGATGGGCCATGTCGAGATGATCGTCACGATGATCACCCGGCTGTTGGACAACGCGCCGCTGTCGCTGACCGAGGGGATCGCGGAGGACCCGGGAGGCGCCGCGACGTACGCCGGTGAGAATCCGGCGCACTTCATTCACGGCGGTGGCGGCGCCCTTCCCGCCGACTCCAACGGGGTGCCCTGGAACGGCGCGTTCATCACCGCCAGCGGCAACCTGTTGGCCGATTTCCAGCTCAACGTCACCGCCGAGGCGCAGGGTCGGCTCCAGGTCGCCCGGTTGTTCCACATGACCGACGACCCGGGCGTCAAGCAGATGCTGCGCTTCCTGCTGGCCCGCGACACGATGCACCAGAACATGTGGCTGGCGGCGATCGAGCAGCTCAAGGAGGACGGGCTGGAGGAGATGCCGGTGCCGGAGGCCTTCCCGGACTCGGGCGAGCTCACTGCGGAGTACGGCTACACCTACCTGGGTTTCTCCTCGGGCACCGACGCCGCCCAGGGGCGCTGGGCGTCCGGGCCCTCGCCGGACGGCAAGGGCGAGTTCCGGTACGACGACAACCCGAGGGCGAACGCGCCGGAACCGGTGCTGCCCCCGGGTGACCCCCGTCTCTACGGCACCAACCCGGGGGTGGCCGGCTCGGTGAAGAACACGGTGAAGAGCAAGCTCACCTGAGGTATCTCTTCGGGTCGTCCGCCGGTCCCGGGCGACCCGACGGACCGGGTGGAAGAGTGGTCTGGGTCACAGGCTGGAACAAGGGGAACGCTTTGTTACTTGAGTGAGACACGCTCAACTCAACGCGATAGCAGGTGTTCGATGGCAACTCTTCCGGTACTTCCCCTGACCGACGCCGTGCTGCTGCCCGGCATGGTCATCCCGGTGACCCTCGACCCCACCACCCAGGCCGCGATCGACGCGGCGCGTGCGACCGGCGACCGCAAGCTGCTGGCCGTGCCGCGCATCGACGGCGAGTACGGCCCGGTGGGCGTGGTCGCCACCATCGAGAAGGTCGGCCGGCTGCCCGAGGGTGAGCCCGCCGCCGTCATCCGTGGCCTGTCCCGGGCCCGGATCGGCTCCGGCGTGCCCGGCCCCGGTGCCGCCCTCTGGGTCGAGGCGACCGAGCTGGACGAACCCGCCTACGCCGGTCGGGCCCGGGAACTCGCCCGCGAGTACCGCGCCCTGGTGACCTCCGTGCTCCAGCAGCGGGGCGCCTGGCAGGTCATCGACGCGGTGGAGCGGATGACCGACCTCTCCGAGCTGGCCGACTCGGCCGGCTACGCGCCCTGGCTGACGCTGGAGCAGAAGACCGAGCTGCTCGCCGCGCCGGACGTCACCGCCCGGCTGGAGCTGCTGGTCGGCTGGGTGAAGGACTACCTGGCCGAGCAGGAGGTCACCGAGCAGATCAACAGTGACGTCCGCGAGGGGCTGGAGAAGTCCCAGCGCGAGTTCCTGCTGCGCCAGCAGCTCGCCGCGATCCGCAAGGAGCTGGGCGAGGACGAGCCGGACGGCTCTGCCGACTACCGGTCCCGCGTCGAGTCCGCCGAGCTGCCGGAGAAGGTACGCGAGGCGGCCATGCGCGAGGTCGGCAAGCTGGAACGGGCCAGCGACGCCTCCCCGGAGGCGGGCTGGATCCGTACCTGGCTGGACACCGTGCTCGAGATGCCGTGGGGCACGCGTACCGAGGACAACACCGACCTGGCCGCGGCCCGGGCGGTGCTCGACGCCGACCACGCCGGCCTGTCCGACGTGAAGGACCGCATCCTGGAGTACCTGGCGGTGCGCAACCGGCGTGCCGAGCGCAACCTCGGTGTGGTCGGCGGTCGCGGCTCCGGCGCGGTGCTCGCCCTCGCTGGTCCTCCCGGGGTGGGTAAGACCAGCCTCGGCGAGTCCGTGGCGCGGGCGCTCGGGCGCAACTTCGTCCGGGTCTCGCTCGGCGGTGTCCGCGACGAGGCGGAGATCCGCGGGCACCGACGCACCTACGTGGGGGCGTTGCCCGGTCGGATCGTCCGCGCGCTGCGCGAGGCCGGTTCGATGAACCCGGTCGTGCTCCTCGACGAGGTGGACAAGCTGGCCGCCGGCTACGCCGGTGACCCGGCCGCCGCCCTGCTGGAGGTGCTCGACCCGGCCCAGAACCACACCTTCCGGGATCACTACCTGGAGGTCGACCTCGACCTGTCCGACGTGCTCTTCCTGGCCACCGCCAACGTGGTGGAGTCCATCCCCGGCCCGCTGCTGGACCGGATGGAGCTGGTCACCCTGGACGGGTACACCGAGGACGAGAAGGTCGCCATCGCCCGCGACCACCTGCTGCCCCGGCAGCGGGAGCGGGCCGGGCTGACCGTCGACGAGGTCAGCGTCGCCGATGAGGCTCTCGCGCTGATCGCGGGGGAGTACACCCGGGAGGCCGGCGTCCGGCAGCTCGAGCGGGCCCTGGCCAAGATCCTGCGCAAGGTGGCGGTGACGCTGGCGACGGACCCGACGCCGGCACGCGTGGGCGCCGACAACCTCTCCGGTTACCTGGGTCGGCCGAAGTTCACCCCGGAATCGGCCGAGCGTACCGCCGTGCCGGGCGTGGCCACCGGTCTGGCCGTGACGGGCGCCGGTGGGGACGTGCTCTTCATCGAGGCGACCAGCATGGAGGGCGAGCCGGGGCTGACCCTGACCGGCCAGCTCGGTGACGTGATGAAGGAGTCGGCGCAGATCGCGCTCTCCTACCTGCGATCCAACGGGCGGCGGTTCGGCATCGACCCGAACGCTCTCGCCGGACGTCGGATCCACGTCCACTTCCCGGCGGGCGCGGTGCCCAAGGACGGTCCGAGCGCCGGCATCACCATGGTCACGGCCCTGGCGTCGCTGGTCACCGGTCGCCCGGTCCGCCCCGAGTTCGGGATGACCGGTGAGGTGACGCTCTCCGGTCGGGTGCTGCCGATCGGTGGGGTGAAGCAGAAGCTGCTCGCCGCGCACCGGGCCGGCCTCACCGAGGTGATCATCCCGGCGCGCAACGAGCCCGACCTGGACGACCTGCCGACCGAGGTGCGCGAGGCGCTGACCGTGCACACCCTGGCCGACGTGGCCGACGTGCTCGCCCTGGCGCTGCGCCCGGCCGACGTGAAGACGCTGGACGGTCCGGCGCTCTTCGCGGTCTGACGCTCCGACCATCGGGCCCCCGCCGTCTTCCGACGGCGGGGGCCCTTTCGGTACGCGGGGGAGGTCTACTGTCTCGTCTGCACCGTCAACCACCTCTCCGCCGCGAGGCGGCCCCCTGGAGGAACCCCCGTGAACGTGGTGCTCTGGATCATTCAGATCCTGCTCGCCGCCGTCTTCGCCGGCGTCGGACTGGCCAAGCTGAGCCAGCCGAAGGAGAAGTTGCGCGACGTGATGCGGTGGGTGGACCCGGTGCCGCCGTCGCAGGTCAAGTCGCTCGGCGCGGTCGAGTTGCTGGCCGCCGCCGGGCTCGTGCTGCCCGCCGCCACCGGCATCGCCACAGTGCTCACCCCGCTCGCCGCCGTCGGACTGGTCATCGTCATGATCGGCGGCATCCTGGTGCACCTGCGTGCCCGCGAGCAGCAGACCACCCGGGACGGGCGTCGCACCGAGATCCAGGGTGCTGTCGCCTGCGCTGTGTTGCTCGTCCTCGCCGCCGTGGTGGCCTGGGGCCGTTTCGGCCCGTACGCCCTCTGATCCGCGTCGGCCAGCACGCGACAATGCACAGTAGAGTCTGCCCGCCGCTCGAGGTGGCACTCAACGGGGGAGAGGTATGGAACCGATCGTGAGCGCACCTGGTGCGGTACCACCGGCGGTGCCACAACGGTCAGATCCAACGGGCCGACGGTTGGGACGGCGGGTGCTCTTCGCCGGTGGCGCGGGCGCCGCGGTGGCGACGACGGTGGCCACCCTTGCCGGTGCGGAACAGGCGGGATCGCCGCCCGTCACGACCGTGCGGGAGGCCCCGCTCAGCCTCCGGGACCCGCGGGTCGGCTGCCGGCTCGACGGCAGTGACGAGTCGGACAAGGTCACCGCCGCGCTGAACCTGCTGCCGGCCGGTGGCGGCGAGATCTTCCACCCGGTGGGCGCACTCGGTCTCGGAGCGGAGGTCCGCTTCCCGACGAGTGTGACCTGGACCGGCGAGAACATCGGCGCGGCGATCATCCAGCCGGCCCCGGGCTACACCGGTCGTCTGGTCTCGAGCGGTAAGTACAACCAGATCTCCAACGTGCACTTCTACGGTATGCGGACCTCCAACGTGCTGTTGACCATCCGTGGCCCCCGGTCGACCTTCCACCACCTGCACTTCGGCAACTCGGGCAGCCACGCCATCGAGTTCCTCGGCAACGACGCGGACACCAGCGCCCACGCCAACAAGATCACTGATATCAACATCGAGGACTGCCTCGGCGTCGGCATCCTCGTCAACAAGGTCGCGTACGACAACGAGTTCCTCAACGTCTGGGTCGGTGAGTGCCAGACCGGGATACGGCTGCTCGACAGCGCCTGCTTCTTCGACAATCTGCATGTCTGGGGATGCCGGGGCAACGGCGTGGAGCTGCGCGAACCCGCCCATCGAAACATCTTCCAGAACGTCTACCTGGAGTCGAACGGCACGAGTGGCACCGGCAGCGGCGCCGACCTGCGGCAGGTCTGGGGGACCCAGTTCATCGGCGGCCGGCTGTGGCGCAACGCCACCAACGGCATCGAGGTCTCCTCAGCCGGACGTACCCGGATCATGGGGCTCGACATCCACGACAACGGCGCGAACGGGATCCTCGGCCGTGACGCCGACATGTGCCAGGTGATCGGCAACCAGTTCTACGACGACGCGACGCCCCGCCGCCAGGACCGACCGATCATGACCATCGGCACCAGCAACAACTGGATCGTCACCAACAACGTGATGCGGGCGTTCGACCACCGGTCCGGCGGCGCGTCGCTGGTCGGGGCCAACAACGTGGTCAACGGAAACATCGGCTAGCACCGCGGGGCGGCGGGTGCTCGCGTTTCCCGCGGCCTCGCCGGGCAGTGGCGCGTCGGCGACCGTCGTACTCCGGCGGTCGCCGACGGCGTGCTCAGCGCTCGTCGCCGCCGCGGTCGCGGCGCACTGTGGCCTTGCGGCCCTTGATCGTGCTGGAGCGCAACCCGGAGATGACCTCGTCGGCCACCCCCTGCGGCACCTCCACCAGCGAGAACCGGTCGGCGATCTCGATCGAGCCGATGTCCCGGCCGCGGATGCCGGTCTCACCGGTGATCGCGCCGACCAGATCCTGCGGGCGCACCCCGGCGCGTCGGCCCAGGCCGACGAAGACCTGGACGGTGTTGCCGCCGCCGGAGCGTGGCCGGCCCCCGCCCCGCCGGTCGCCGCCCCGGCCGCCGGCCTCCGGTCGACCCTCGCGCGGCCCACGGACCGGAACCTGCGGGATCTCCTCCTCGTCGTCGGAGCCCGGCGACGTCACCTCGTGGGCCAGCTTCACGGCGGCGAGGGCGACCTCCATCAGGTCGAACTCGTCGGTCAGCGTCTCCACGATCACCCGGAACGGGTCGAGGTCGTCCTCCAGCAGGCTCTCCCGCAGGGCCGCCTGGGTCAGCTCCAGCCGCCGGGTGCGCATGTCGGCCACGGTGGGGATCTTGTCGATGGTGATCCGCTGGCCGGTCACCCGCTCGATGGTCTTGAGCATCCGGTGCTCACGCGGCTCGGCGAGAGTGATCGCCACGCCCTCGCGGCCAGCCCGACCCACCCGACCGATCCGGTGCACGTACGACTCGGGGGCGGACGGCACATCGTAGTTGACCACGTGGGTCAGCTGCTCGACGTCCAGCCCACGGGCCGCCACGTCGGTGGCCACCAGCAGGTCGGCGGTGCCCGCCCGCAGCCGGCCCATGACCCGGTCGCGCTGCTCCTGGCTCATGCCACCGTGCAGCGCCTCGGAGCGGTAGCCCCGACCGTTCATCGTCTCGGTCAACCGGTCGACCTCTTCCCGGCTGCGGCAGAACACGATCGCCGCGGTCGGGGACTCCACGTCCAACACCCGACCCAGCGCGGCCGGCTTGTGCGCCCGGGTCACGATGTACGCGCTCTGCCGCACCCGGGGCGCCTCACCCGCGACCTGCTGCTCCCGGCCGATCTCGATCCGCACCGGTTCGCGCAGGTGCTGGCGGGCCATCCCGTCGATGCGCGACGGCATGGTGGCCGAGAAGAGCACCGTCTGACGCTGCGCCGGAGCGTGCTCCAGGATCGCCTCGATGTCCTCGGCGAAGCCCATGTCGAGCATCTCGTCGGCCTCGTCGAGCACCACCGTGGCCAACCCACCGAGGCGCAGGGTGCCCCGGGCGATGTGATCGAGGGCCCGGCCCGGGGTGGCCACCACCACGTCGACACCGCTGTCCAGTGCCCGCAACTGTCGCCCGATCGGCTGCCCACCGTAGATCGGCAGCACCCGCGCGCCCAGGTCCTTGCCGTAGCGGTGGAACGCCTCGGAGACCTGTACCGCCAGCTCCCGGGTCGGCACCAGCACGAGCGCCACCGGGTCGCCGCCCTGGCGGTGTGCCGCCATGAGGTTCAGCAGCGGCAGCGCGAACGCAGCCGTCTTGCCGGTGCCGGTGGCCGCCTGACCCAGCAGGTCCCGACCCTCCAGCAGCGGTGGGATAGCCTCGCGCTGGATGGGGGTCGGCTCCTCGTACCCGAGGGCGGCGAGCGCGCCCAGCAGCTCGGCGCGGAGCCCGAGCTCGGTGAAGGCGCTCACCTCGTCGGTGCCGTCGGGGGTGGCGTCAATCGGTGCGTCAATCGGTGCGTCGTGCTGTGCAGGTGCGGAACTCATGTGCCAAGCCTTTCATTACGCCGTCCGAGCCGCTGCGCCGACCGCCACAAGAGCTGTCCCCCGGCCCGTGCTGCGGCTGTCCCGCGACCCCGACGGCGACCTCGATCAGGCGTCGGTGGTCAGGATGGCCAGCACCATCACCGCGGCCAGGGCCACATCGAGCACCACGCAGAACTGGGCGTAGCCGCGCGGCACCACCCGGCCGTTGCGGTGCGCCAGGTCCCAGCCGGCGTGCGCCAACCACCCGAACGCCACCAGCCAGGCGGCGGTCCGCCCGCCGGCCAGCACCGCGACCAGCGTCAGGGCGACCCAGATGGCCAGACCGGCAAGTTGGGTGGCGAGCACGCCCCGCCCGCCCAGCGTGCGGCGGGCCACGCCGATCACCAGGTAGCCGCCGGGCAGCACCAGCATCGTCCACGGGCTGAGCACACTCGGGTCGAACCACATGTCCACGGTCATCAGCAGCGCCAACCCGGCCGGCCAGCGGTGGGCGAGCGCCACCACGACCCGGTTTCGGCGTACCGGCGCCGACGCCTCGTGCCGGTGTCGGAGAGCCACCAGCACCATCGCGGGGATCATCAGCAGGTGACCGCCGAGCATCAGCGCGTCGGCGTCGATCAGTCCGGCCCAGAACGGCACGAGCAACAGCAGAAACGGGACGTACATCGCGGCGGCCATCTCGCCGACCGCGTGCCAGCGGTGCGCCCGGTAGCGCATCCCCACCGTCATCCCGACGGTCATGTTCGTGGCCATCACCAGTGCGGCGACCTCCGGCCGGGCCAGCGCGTCGCCGACGCCCAGAGCGGTGCCGGCCAGCTCCCACAACGGCCCGAGCAGCAGCATCCCGGCGACCATCGCCACCGCCATCTCGCCGAGATGCCACAGCAGCCGCCGTCTGCTGCTGGCCGGTGCCGCAGCGGTCGGTGCCGCGCTGGTCGGTGTCGGGGCCGAGGGGGTCGGCTCGTCGGTGGGCAGGGGCGCGGGCGACGGTACGGCGGTGAGACTGTCCGCGTACATCCGGGTGTTTTCCATGCCTCGACCCTGCCGGTGACCCCGGTGTGGGCGGCAGACCCGTTCGTCACGGGAAAACGGTGCGCACCGCACGGCCCGACCGTGACAGTTCGCATGGGTGGACCGTGCGCCGGGCGGTCCTAGGATCGGTGCGTGGCGAGCGAGGCGGTGACTCCCCGGGCGGACCGCCGGCTGCGTGGCGCCCGGCGGGCGACGCTGGTGTCGCTGGCCACCGGCGTCTGGGCGAGCGTCCTGCTACCGGCGGTCGGCCTGACCCGCGAGCCCGACCCGGGCCGGGTGACACTCGGCGCGGTCGGCATCCTCGCCTTCGTGATCGCCCAGACCGTCGTGCTGTACGCGGCCGTGACGCCGTGGCTCGAGCCGCGCTGGCGGCGTCGGGCCGAGCTGAGTCTGGTCGGGGTGGCGGTGCTGACCGTTCCGCTGGTGGGTCCGGTGGCGGCCGGCAGATGGCCAACCTGGGCCTGGCTCGGTGCGGCGCTGATCGGCATGACACCGCTGCTGGTGCGGTGGCGGGCCGGGCTGGCGGTCGCGGTCGGCGTCCTGGCCGTGGCGGTCGCGGTGGCCTGGTGGACCGGCGGTTCCGTTCCGCGCCACCTCGCCGTGACCGGTGGGATCGGCGCGGCAGTGGCCGCCGTCAACGGGTTCCAGGTCTGGTTCTGGGACCTGCTCGTGGAAGCCCGGCAGGGCCAGGCCGCCCAGGCGCGGCTGGCCGCCGCCGAGGAGCGGCTGCGCTTCGCCCGCGACGTGCACGATGTCCTGGGGCACCGCCTCACGGTGATCGCGTTGAAGGCCGAACTCGCCGCCCGGCTGGCCCCGGTCGACCCGGAACGGGCCGGGAGGGAAGCCGCCGAGGTGCAACGCCTGGCCGCCTCCGCGCTGAGCGAGGTACGGGAGACCGTGCACGGCTATCGGGCCGTCGACCTCGACGAACAGCTCACCGCGGTGGTGGGGGTGCTGCGCTCCTGCGGGGTGCGGTGCACGGTTCTGCCGCTGCCGGCGGACCTGCCGCAGTCCGCCGCCATCGAGCTGGCGGCGGTGCTGCGCGAGGCGAGCACCAACGTGCTGCGGCACAGCCGGGCCGACTGGTGCCGGATCCGCATCGATCGGGAGGATGACGTGGCCAGGATGACGGTGGCCAACGACGGCGCCGACGACCGCGGCCCGGACGCGCACAGCCACGGCCTGCGCGGGCTGGCCGACCGGCTCGCCGCTGCCGGGGGCGAGTTGCGGGTACGCCGGGAGGACGCGATCTTCACCCTCGAAGCCACAGTGCCGGCGCCGTCGTGATCCGCGTCCTGCTCGCCGACGACGAGGACCTGATCCGGGTAGCCGTCGCCGCGCTGCTCGCCCTGGAACCGGACATCGAGGTGGTGGCACACGCCGCCGACGGGAAGGCAGCCGTCACCGCGGCGCTGGCACACCGCCCGGACGTGGCCGTGGTGGACCTGGAGATGCCCGGCCTGGACGGCATCGCGGTAGCCGCCGAGCTGACCCGGGTCCGACCCGACTGCGCGGTGGTCGTGCTGACCGGGCACGGTCGCCCCGGCCACCTGCGTCAGGCGTTGACCGCCGGCGCCCGGGGGTTCCTGCCCAAGGGCTCGCCGGGTGGGGCGCTCGCCGACGTGATCCGCCGGGTGCACGCCGGAGGGCGCTACGTCGATCCGTCGCTGGCCGCCGACGCGTTGACCCTGCCCCCGTGCCCGCTGACCCCTCGGGAACTGGAGACGCTACGTCTGGTGGAGGTCGGCGCCCCGGTCGCGGTGATCGCCCGTCGGGTACACCTGTCCACCGGAACCGTACGCAACCACCTCTCCGCCGCCGTGCAGAAGCTCGGTGCCGCCGATCGGGCCGAGGCGGTGCGCACCGCCCGGGACAACGGCTGGCTCTGACCGTCGGCGCGCCTCGCTGACGACCCGAAGCGTGAGTGGACGGACGCTGATCAAGAAGGGCAGTCGAGGCCACGCCTCCCAACCGGCTGCGAAGATGGACAAATGCCCAGGAAAGTCGCGGCGGGTCCGATCGACCCGGTGCGGTCCAGTGCCGTCGAGCTGTTCTTCGACCTCGTCTTCATCTTCACCCTCGGTCGCTTGTCGGCGACTCTGGTCGAGGAGCCCAGCCTGCTCGCCGACGCCCAGGCCGTGATCTTCCTGCTGGCCTTCTGGTGGATTTGGTACAACACCAATCTGGCCACCGACAGCCTCGACTGCGAACGACCCACAGTGCAGATCCTGATCATCTGCGTGATGCTCGGCAGTCTGCTGATGTCCATCAACGTTCCGGACGCGTTCGGTGACCAGGGCTTTGTCTTCGTGAGCGCGTACCTTGGGATCCACCTCGGCCGGACCCTGGTCATGGCCCTCTACCTGCGCGGCACCCCGGCCTGGCGTCGGCCGGTACGGGGAGTCGTCTGGTATCTGATGTCGGCGACGGTCTGGTTCGCCGGGGCGGCGGCCAGCGGCGGCGAAGCCCGAGTCCTGCTGTGGGCATGCGCGCTGGCGATCGACTACTCGGGGCCGGTCCTGGGGTGGCCGGTACCGTGGCTCGGCCGGGCGCGGGCCAACGAGTGGCACCTCTCGGGCGAACACCTGAACGAGCGGTACCGGCAGTTCATCATCCTGGCCCTCGGCGAGACGATCCTGGCCACCGGCAACTTCTACCGGCTTTCAACGCGGGATCTGGCGGACACCACCGCGTTTCTGCTCACCTTCTGGACGGTGGTCTTCCTCTGGTGGACCTACTTCTATCGCACCACCAGCAGCCTCGCCGTGAAGATCGACACTGCGGTGGACCCGTACCGGCTCAACCTGCGGGCGAGCTACACCCACCTGGTGATGGTGGCGGGCATCCTGCTCACCGGCATCGGAGGCGAGCTGATGCTGAAGGAGCCCGACGCGCAGCGGTCCGCCGGCAACGTGGTGGCGATCCTGGTCGGGCCACTGACCTTTCTCATCGGGCGAATAATCTTCGAGATCTGGGTGTTCGGCCGCCTGACGAGGCACTGCCTCGCGGCCGTGGTGGCGTGCCTGATCCTGAGCCCGGTCGCGGCGCGACTCCCGCCGCTGGCGGTGGGTCTGCTGGGTGCGGCCACCATCACCGTCGTCGCCATCTTCGACCTGACCCACCGCGCCCGGATCGCGGGTGAGGTCAACCCGGCCTCCGTCGGGGACGCTCCCCGCCGCCACCCAGCCTGAAGGGTGCGGCTCGGTTCCGATCTGTGGGGGTGGCGTGGACCGCCCGGCTAGCGTGGGCGGGTGCGTACGGTGGAACTGGTCTGCTCGCCCGGCCTGGAGGTCGCCGTCCGGGCGGTCTGGGGCCGGCTGGCCGCCGCCGGGTTGCCCAGCCTGGCCCGCAACATCCACCCGACCAACCGGCCGCACCTCACTCTCGCCGCCGTCGACGAGTTCCCGCCGGGGGTCGAGCACCGCCTGACCGACCTGTTCGACGCCGCGCTCCCGGTGCCGGTGACGCTCGACCGGGTCGTCGTCCTCGACGGCAGCGCCCCACTGGTCTGGCTTGTCCGACCCACTCCGGCGCTGACCGCGCTGCACGCCGCCGTCTGGGACGTTCTCGCCGAGGCAGACGGACACCGCCCGTGGCATGCGCCCGACGCGTGGGTGCCGCACCTGAGCCTGGCTCTGCGGTTCCGCAACGCGGACCTGCGGCTGGCCCGTGCCGTCGCTGGTGGACAGCGTCCGACGGGCGACTTCGACGCCGCCCGCAGCTACGACGGCACGGACCGCTCGGTGACCCCGCTGACCGGCCGCAGCTGAGGTTGTCACGCGTGTTCCGCAACCTCAGTTGCTGCCCCCACCGCCTCCGCCGTCGCCGCCTCCGCCATCGACCCCGCCGCTGAGATCGCCGCCGCCACCGCCGCCCGCACCGCCGGCGTAGCCGTGACGGCCGTCGAGGAAGGGCAGGTCGCCTCGAATGCCGGGTGGTTTGGGCCGCTTGCCCGGCCCGGCGAGGTGTTGCAGGCAGACCCGGCCGGAGACCGGGAAGCATTCACCACGGCCTCCGCAGTCGGCCAGGTAGCGGTGGCCATCGTGAATGTGCAGTTCCTGGTCCACCCGGAACAACAGGGGAAGCCCGGTTGGGCCGCACCCCTCGTCCCGCCGGCCGTGGCCCAGCGTGGCGAGCAGGAGAGGCCCGCGGTTGGCGTCGGTCGTGTCGCCGCTCGCCGACGTCGGTCGGTGGTGCGTAGAGCGTCCGAACGCGGCGTCGCAGAAGGTGGCGTAGTCCCGCGCATGGAGGGTCAGCTCCTGCCACAGGTCGTCCACGACCACCGAGGGCATGGACAGCTTCGCGCTGGGCTGGCGGGCGATGATCCGGAACCACTGCCGGGTCGCGGTCTCGACGAGAACGATGTCGTCGTCGCTCAGATGGGGATACCGATTTCGTAGATGGTGACGTCCGCTGGCAGGAAACCGCAGGTCGGACACGGCGCGGAGTCGGCGAGGGGTGCGGTCGCTTCTGAACTTCGTCCAGATCATCCGGTTACTTCTATCCGCCCGGCGGTGCGGGCGCTAAGGCCCCGACTTGCCGAAGTGGCGTCGCGGCCCCTTCAGAGTAGGGACAGCGGGCAAGCTGAGGCGGCCGCCGGGCGTGTCGCCCCGACGGCCGCCGGCCCGATCCTGGTCAGTTGTCGCGTGGCTGCTGAATCTCCTGCCTGGTGAACGAAATGCCCTCGGCTGGGGCGGCCCGAGTGGCGAGCGAGGCAGCCGACTCGTCCGTGTCGTAGAGCCGAACCGAACCGTTGGCGGTCCGACTCACGAACCCCAGTCGGATGCCACTGGAGTTCTGGAAGACGAATGCCGTCGGGTCGGTTGGATAGGTCTCGTCCGGTACCGTCGCGGTCGCCCAGTTGCCCCAGGCGGTAGAGCCCGCGGCGGTCTGTCGGCTGTGCTGGATGGTGTCGTCGGCCGTCCGGGTGAACACCGAGATGCGGCCGGTGTTGGGGCTCAGGACCGCGGTAGGGGAGCCGGCCGGCGTGATACCGCTGTCTCCCACCGCGTTCCAGGTGCCGGGCCAGGTGCCGTCGAGGTTCTGCAACTGGCTCTTGACCACTCCGTCGGTGTGTCGGGCGAACACCATCAGGCGACGGCCGGGCAGTGTCACCACGCTCGGCGTGTCCACGAAGCCCGCGCCACCCAGCCCCGTCCAGGCGGAGGTCAGCGCGCCACCCTTGTACGTGGCCGCCTGCAGGGTGCCGGCCGCGTTGGCCACCAGGAGTGCGGCCGTGCCGTCCGCGCCCGGCACGGCGACCGGCGTACCGGTCAGGCCGGTGCCACCGAGCGGCGTCCACGGAAGCAGATCTCCAGCCGTGCCGTCCTGCCGGCGGTGCCACAGTGCGCCATCGGCGTCCAGGGCGAAGACCGCGCGGGTGTCGTCGGAGAGCCGGACGGCGGCCGGCTCCGAGCGCATCGCCCCACCGAGGGCGAGCCACGGGTTCCAGTCCGGCATGGCCGGTGTCTTCTGGGTCAACGAACCCACGTTGCTGGTGGTCTCGTGGGCAACGATGGTGACCCGGCTCTGGGCGTCCGAGACCAGCGACGGCTTGCCGGTGTACGCCTCGGTGCCGGGCACCGGTGACCACTGGACCGAAAACAGCGAGTCCGGGTTCGCGCGTCCGTGCCGCAGTTGACCGATGGTGTCGGTGTAGGCGATCTCCAGACTGCCGAGCGCGGTGCCGGCGGCCGGGGCCTGCACGACCGCCAACGGGGCGTTCTGCCGCGCCGGAGTGGCGGGCAGCGCGGGGCTGGTGATCGCCCCCTGCCGGCAGGTGTTGGTGGTGGTGAAGACGTTCGGGAAGCCCTCCCAGCCGGTGCCGATCTTGTCACCGGCCAGCGACCAGGACCCGTTGTCCTCGCGGAAGCGGTACTGGAACAGATTGCCGGCGCTGTCGATGCCGAAGAGCGTGTCGCCGCCGGCGGAGAAGATCCCCTTGGTGAATGTCTGCCAGCCGCTCGGACCAACCAGGCTGTCACGGAGAATCCACCGCTGGCTCGCCGGGTCGAACCGGTGTCGGTAGAGCTTGCCGTCGGACGTCCGGCCGTAGAGGGTGCCGGGGGCCCCGGCCACGATCAGGTTGTACCGGTCCCATCCGGTGTCGATGACGCGCGCGTCGATGGTCCATTTCCGCGTCGACTCGTCGAACCGGTACCAGCGCAGTTTGCCCTGGGCGTCGACGGCGTAGAAGTCGCCGATCTGGTCCACAGTGATCTTGTTGCGGTAGGCGGCTGTCGCGTAGTTCGTGAAGCTCGTACTGATGATCCAGCTCTGCTTGCCGTCGACGGGCTCCCAGCCGCTGCCCGTCCATCGGTAGCGGTTGAGCCCGGTCGAGTTGATGCCGTAGACCCGACCGTCCGGCCCACCCAGCAGGCGGCCGAACGTCTGCCAGCCGGCAGGCCCGACGGTGGTGGCGGCGGTGAAGACGCCGCCGTCCCGGCCCGGGGTGCTGTACTGGCGGCGGACGAGCGTGCCGGTCGTTGTCGAGTTGAAGAACGCGGCCGCTCCGGTGCAGCTGAAGGCGTCGGTCGCCGCCTGTGCGGGAGACGCCGGCAGCGGTGCCACGAGGCCGGCGGCGCCGATGAGCGCTGCGGCGGTCAACGCCAGTGATCGACGCCGAGAAGACGTCCGTGGTGTGGATTCTTTGGTCAACTGGGACACGTTTGTGTCATCCTCCCCCGAGAATAATAAAAACGACCGTAGTGAATTATTCGCCCTGCAACCCTCAGCAAATTCGCGATGAACTTACGGTGCTCGGTGCGTGATTCATCCGTCACGGTCGCGCCCATCATGCACGACAGTGGGTCGCCTGCCAAGCGCCGAAGCTCGGTCCGGATCGTGGGCTCCGGGAGCATCCACGATGGACGACCGGGGGCGGTTCCGAGCAAGCAGCAAACGGGCTTAAGCCTTCAAATGCCCGAACTCTTGACGGAAAGTAATCGTCCCAGGTCGTATCGCAGATGAGGAAGCCCGCCGCCACTGTGGCTTGACAGCCGATCGAGCGTGCTGCAACCTACAGCGGCATATCGATGAGTAGCAGCACACGGGGGTGTGAAGCTGTGACCGCTGACTTGGCGGCATTCTGCCGTGCCGAGGCAATATTGGTTCTGTTGGGCGATCCGCTCCGGCGTGAATCCCGTCCCCCCGAGTCGCCTGTTCGCATCTCCTGAAATTTCCGTCGACCGATGGGTCGACGCCGTAACGCCGTGCCCGTGCAGAGGTAACGGCGATCACACACCCGGCTTGTGGGCCTTCGCAGGTCTCGCGGCCCTCGCTCGCCTCTCTCCGCCTCTCAGCCCGTCCTCTCCTCAGGGGTGACCATGTCCTTCAGCATTCGGCGTCTGCCCGACCCGCGCGGTCGGCTGACCGATCTGCGTGGTCGGTTACCCCGGCAACGCTCGGTGTTCGGCTCCGGCGCCACCCGGTCGGTCCTGGCGGCCGCCCTGGCCGGTGTGCTGATGCTCAACCTGGGTGGCAGCGGGGTGACCGCGCTGCCGGCGGGCGGTGCCCGGGACCGCGACGGTGTCGCCTCCACCGGTCGGGGTGGCGGCGGCGCGAAGCCGAACCAGGCATGGGGCTCGGCGGCGGGCAAGGCACACGTGACGCCCGGACGACCCAACCGTGACCTGCCGAAGTCGCAGCGCGGGCAGTACCCGCTGCACAAGCTCGCCGACAAGCCCGCCCCGGGGCGCAACAGGGCGTCCGTCGCGACCGCACCCGTCGACGACACCCGCGGCTTCGACAAGCGGACCAGCCGGGAACGGCCGGCCGAGCGCGACGTCAACCAGCGCGTGTTCGACAACGCCGACGGCACCCAGACCACCGAGTTCTCCTCCGCCCCGGTCAACTACCGCAAGCCGGATGGCACCTGGGCACCCATCGACCACACTCTGGTGGCGGCCGCCGACGGGTGGGGGACCGCCGCCGACTCGGTCGGTCTGCACCTCGCGGGCAACGGCGCAGCGAGTCAGTTGGCCCGGCTGAGCTTCGACGCTGACACCGAGTTCGGGTTCGGCCTGGCCGAGGCGTCCAACGCGCCGGGCCGGGTGGACGGCAACGCCGTCACCTACCCGGGCGTACGCCCCGACGTCGACCTGCGCCTGGAGCCCCGGGCCGGTGGCGTGAAGGAAACCCTGGTCCTGCACTCGGCCAAGGCGCCCACGTCGTACGTGTTTCCGCTGAATCTGCGCAACCTCACCGCGAAGCTGGTCGACGGTCAGGTCGTCCTCAGTGACCGGGACGGGCGCCAGCGCGGGGTCATCCCGGCGGGTTACATGGTGGACGCAGGCTCCGACACGGCCGGTCCCGCCACCTCCACCAAGGTCGCGTACGAGCTGGTCACCACGGGTGGGCAGACCGCGCTGAAGGTCACTCCCGACCGGGCGTGGTTGGCCGATCCCGCCCGGCGCTACCCGGTCGAGGTCGACCCGACCGTCGGCCCGCCGGTCGCTGCGATCAACGCCGACAGCAGCATGTACGTGCACGGGGATCGCTCCATCGAGGGTAAGGACGAGTTGCTCGTCGGTCACTCCGCCAATGACAACGCGGCGGCCTACCTCAAGTTCGGCAACCTGGTCAGCCGACTCCAGAACCACACCATCCACGGTGCGGCGCTCTCCGCGGTCAACTTCGACGCGGGCTCCTGCAAGGCGCGCGCGGTCACCGTCCACCCGGTCACCGGGTCGTGGTCGGCCGGCGCCGGCTACTCGTACCCGGGGCCGTCAGTGGGTGGGGCGCTGGTCAGCCGCTCGTTCGCCCACGGGTACATCGCTCTCGGCCAGTCGAAATCCGCGTGCCCGGCGGCCGGGGAGATGTTCGACCTCGGTGTCGGCGGCCGTAACCTGGTGCAGCGCTGGGTCAACGGCCAGCAGGCCAACAACGGTCTCTCGCTGCGCGCGTCGACCACCGACACCTTGGCGTGGAAGAAGTTCGCCGGCACCGGCACGGCCAACCCGCCGGCGCTCTACGTCACGCACAGCCCGTACAACGCCGGGTACGCGATCCCGAAGCCCACCCCGGAGCCGGCCGTCCTGCGTAACCAGGACGGCAAGGTGAAGGTGACAGTCACCAACCTCGGCGCCGAGGCGTGGACGCCCGCCAACTACTACCTCGCCTACCGGGTCTACAACGCGCAGACCGGCGCGGCGGTGACCCAGCAGCGGGCGGCCAGTCTGCCCACCACCCTGGCTCGTGGCGCGAAGGTGACCCTCGACGCGACAGTCAAGCGGTTGGAGCCCGGCTCCTACTTCCTCGACTTCACCATGGTGCGTACCGGCGGCGCGGTCTTCACCGACCATCAGGTGCCACCCGGTCGGATCGTGCTCCAGGTGTTCGACGTTCCGCCGGTGGTGCAGGAGCTCTACCCGGAAAACGGCTACCAGGCCCCCACGCTCACCCCGTTGCTCTGGGCCCGGGCCGTGGACACCGATGCCGCACCCGGCGCCACTTTGTCGTTCAAGTTCGAGATCTGCGACCGCACCGACGCCGGTGCGGCGACCAACTGCACCAACTCCGGCTACCAGGCCAAGCAGTCCTGGGTGGTGCCCGCCGGCCGGATGGTCTGGGGCAAGAGCTACCTGTGGCGCTCCTTCGTCAAGGACAGCGCCAACGAGGTCATCTCGCCGTACTCGACCATGCTCAGCTCGGTGCCACAACCGGACCTGCTGTCCCGGATCGCCACCTCGCCCAACGCCGAGCAGGGCCGCGAGTTCGATGCCCAGACCGGCAACTTCGCCACCTCCGCTGTGGACGCCACAGTGGTGACGGTCGGGCCGGAGCTGAACCTGGTCCGCACCTACAACAGCCTCGACCCCCGCACGACCGGCGTCTTCGGCGCCGGCTGGTCCAGCCGGTACGACATGACGCTGGTTCCCGACAACGACGGCTCCGGCAACGTGGTGGTCCGCTACCCGGACGGTCAGGAGGTGCGGTTCGGAAAGAACCCGGACGGCACGTACGCACCACCGCCGGGCCGGGTCGCGAAGCTCAGCGTCGACAGCAGCAGTTGGAAACTTGTCGACCGCACCGGCAGCACCTACCAGTTCTCCCTGCTCTACAAACTCCAGAAGATCACCGACAACTCCGGGCACTCGGTCAACCTGACCCTCGACCCGATGACCGGCAAGCTCGCCCGCGCCCAGGTCTCCAACAGCCAGACCAACACGGCCGGCCGTTCGCTGACCTTCACGTGGAACGGCAACCGCATCGCCACGGTCAGCACCGACCAGGTCAACGGCGCGAAGCTGACCTGGAACTACACCTACAACGGTGACCTGCTGACCAAGGTCTGCGGCCCGGAGTCCGCCTGCACCAATTACGCCTACGCGGCCGGTTCGCACTACCGCACCGCCGTCCTCGACGCCAAGCCCGACTCGTACTACCACCTCGGCGAGGCCGAGGGCACCGGCGCGGCCAGCGACGTGGCGATCAACCTGGGCAAGGACGCCGGCACGTACCGCAACAACGTCACGTTGGGCCAGCCCGGCGTGCTGGAGGGCACCAACGGCACCGCCGCCGCCTTCAACGGCACCTCGGCCTACCTCGAACTGCCCAAGGGTCTGGTCAAGAAGAGCCGCGACGTCTCCGTCGAGCTGTGGTTCAAGATCGGCCTGACCCAGACCGGCGGCCCTCTCATCGGCTACCAGGACAAGGCCGTCGGCACCGCCGCCACCAGCGGCGTCCCGCTGCTCTACACCGGCACCGACGGCAAACTGCGCGGCCAGTTCGCCACCGGCACGATCGCACCGATCACCTCGGGCATCACGGTCAACGACAACAAGTGGCACCACGTGGTGCTCTCCGCGATGGCCAACACCCAGACCATGTACCTCGACGGGGTCAAGGTCGGTGACCTGACCGGGCAGCCGATCGAGCACTCGCTGCTGACCTTCAACCAGGTCGGCCTCGCCTCGGCGACCACACCCAATTCCTGGCCGGCCTGGGGCGGCACCGCCCAGCGTTACTTCGCCGGCACGATCGACGAGGTCGCCGTCTACTCGCGCCCGATCGGCCCGGACACGGCCAAGGCGCACTTCCAGTACGCGAAGCCGGCCGCCCAGCAGCTGACCCGGGTCACCCTGCCCAGCGGCCGGGTCGCCACCGAGGTCGAGTACGACACGGCCACCGACCGGGTCAAGGAGTACACCGACGACAACGGCGGCACCTGGAAGGTGGGCCAGCCCACTGTCTACGGCGGCGACACCGACCTGCGGCGCAGCGTCCAGGTCCTCGACCCGGCCAACCGCCCCTACCTGTACGAGTACGACGCGCTCGCCGGTCGACTGCTGCGCTCCGGCACCCCGCTCGGGCTGGAGACCCGCGAGGAGGACCGGCCCGGGCAGACCAGCCCGCCGCCGAGCCCGCCGCCCACCGAGGTCTGCACCCAGCCCGACCCGAACGACCCGGCCTTCTGCACGGTGATCCCCGGCGACGCCGGTGGGCCGATCTTCGTGCGGCACCCGCTGGACGGCATGGCCATCCGCTCGTTCTCCTACAACGAGGACGGCCAGCAGAGCAAGGTCACCAATGAGAACGGTGACACGGTGGAGATGACGTACGACAGCAGGGGTCGTCTCGCCACCCGCAAGAGCTGCCGTACGTCCACCCAGTGCTTCACGAACTACTACACGTACCCGGCCTCCATCACCGATCCGTTCGACCCGCGCATCGACCTGGCGGTGGAGCAGCGCGACGGTCGCTCCAGCGGCCCGACCGACAACGGGTTCCTGACCACCTTCACGTACCGAGAGCGCACCGGTCAGCTCCTCACCCAGACCAACCCGGACCTCAGCAAGGTCACCCACACCTACACCAGCGGCGGCGAGGCCGGTGTCAACGGCATCCCCCCGTCCGGGTTGCTGGCCAGCAGCATCACCAACGGGCAGACCAAGCCCACCACCTACGCGTACTACGCCAACGGTGACCTGTACAAGGTGACCGAGCCGTCCGGACTGGTCACCGAGTACACCTACGACGCGCTCGGCCGACGGATCACCGAGAAGGTCATCTCCGACACCTATCCCGCGGGCGTCACCACCACGATCACCTACGACGGGCACTCGCGGGTCGCCACCGTCACCGGCCCGGTCACCACCGACGCCGTCACCGGCAAGCAGCACCAGAGCCGGACGGTCAACGAGTACGACGCCGACGGCAACCCCACCAAGGCCACCGTCACCGACCTGCTCGGTGGTGACCCCGAGCGGGTCACCAGCACCGAGTACGACGACGAGGGACGGCCGGTCCGGGTCGTCGACCCGGAGGGCAACGAAACCAGCTACGGGTACGACCGGTTCGGCAACAAGACGACCATGACCGACGCCAACGGCAACCGCTACGACTGGGCGTACACCGCCCAGAACAAGGTGGCCGAGGTGCGACTGCGGGACTGGCGCAGCGACCCGGCCGGTACCCCCGCCACCGGCACCGGCGACTACCTGGTCCTGCACTCCTACTCGTACGACTTCGCCGGGCGGCTGGCCAGCGACACCGACGCCATGGGTCGGCGACTGGAGTACAAGTACTACCGCGACGACCTGTTGGAGAAGATCACCCTCAAGGACTTCCGTAACCCTGACGGCTCCAAGCGGGACTACGTCGTGGAGGAGAACACCTACGACGGGGCCGGCAACGTCACCCGCAAGGTCGGGGCCAACGGCACCCAGATCACCGAGCACAAGCCGGACAAGGCCGGCAAGGTGGCGAGCACCGTGCTGGACCCGACGGGGGTGCGCCGGACCAACACCTTCACCTACGACTACAACGGCAACGTCAAGCAGACCGTCCGGACCGGCAACCCGTCGAACCTGAACTGGGAGGTGCTGGCCACCTCCGAGGTCGTCGACTACACCTACGACGACGCCGGCAACGTGCTCACCGAGAAGGTCACCGCCGGCAGCAGCACCCGGGTGACCAGCTACACGTACGACAGGCGCGGCCTGCGCACCTCGGTCACCGACCCGCGGGGCAATGTGAGCGGCGCCGACAAGGCGAAGTACACCAGCACCTTCCGCTACGACGAGCTCGGCCGTCAGATCGGGCAGAGCGGCCCGACCGTCCTGGCCGAGAGCGACGGCAACACGGCCGTCTCCACCAACCCGAGCAGCTCGGTGGGCTACAACACCTTCGGCGAGCAGGTCGCGGTCAAGGACCCGCTCGGGCGGGTCTCCACCTCGGAGTACGACAAGCTGGGCCGGGTGGTGCGCAGCCTCGCGCCGACGTACCAGGCGCCCGGGGCGACCCAGCCGGTCACCCCGGAGCACAAGCGCCGCTACGACGCCCTGGGCAACGTGCTGGAGGAGACCGACCCGGCCGGCACCACCAGCTACACGTACGACCAGCTCAACCGGTTGACCGTGCGGGACGAACCGTCGAAGACCAATGACGACCGGGCGCTCACCCGCTACACCTACACCCGCACCGGCGAGGTCCTGTCGGTCACCGGCCCGACCGGCGCGCGGGTGGAGTCGACCTACGACGATCTCGACCGGCAGGTCACCCAGACCGTCGTCGAGCGCCGGCCGACCACCCGCAACCTGGTCAGCAAGCTCGCCTACGACGACGCGGGCAACCTGACCTCGTCGTCGTCCCCGACCGGGGCGACGACTGTCAACACCTTCAACGGGGCCGGCGACATCACCCGCAGCACCGCGCCGACCGGCGAGGCCATGATCTTCGGATACGACTTCGCGGGCCGCCAGGTCCGGGTCTCCGACGGGCTCGGCCGCACCACCCGGGTCGGGTACGACCAGTTCGGCAACCGGGTCAGCACCATGAACCTCAAGGCCGACGGCACGGTCCTGCGCACCCAGAGCTACGGCTACGACGTGGCCGGCAACATGACCTCGTCGAAGGACCCCTACAACACCGTCACCACCTACGAGTACGACGCGGCGGACCAGCTCGTCAAGCAGATCGAGCCGACCGACGCCGACCCGATCACCACCACGTTCGGGTACGACGCCGCCGGCAACCGGACCCGCTACACCGACGGCCGCAACAACTCCACCATCTACACGTACAACACGCTGGGTCTGCCGGAGTCGGCGATCGAGCCGTCCACGGCGAGCCACCCGACCGCAGCGGACCGGACCTGGACCGTCGCGTACGACGCCGACGGCAACGCGGTGCGGCTCAGCGCCCCGGGTGGGGTGAGCCGCACGCGGACCTACGACGCAGCCGGCCGACTGACAGTGGAGACCGGTTCCGGGGGTGACACCCCGACCGTGACTCGAACCCTGGACTACGACCAGGACGGCCGGCTGACCAGCGTCAACGCCCCCGGTGGCAGCAACACGTACAACTGGAACGACAGGGGTGGGCTGCTGTCCACCGCCGGCCCGTCCGGCACGGCGAGCTTCGACTACAACGACGACGGCCGGGTGACCAGCCGCACCGACCTGACCGGCACGGCAACCTTCGGCTACGTCAAGGGTCGCCTCGACACGCTCACCGACAGCATCACCGGCCAGCAGCAGAAGCTTGACTACGACGCCGCCGGTGACGTCAAGACCGTTGACTACGGCGCCGGTCGTGTCCGCACCTTCGGTTACGACGACTACGGGCGGGTCGCCAGCGACGTGCTGCGCAACGCGGGTGGCCAGACGGTGGCATCGGTCACCTACGGCTTCGACCTGAACGGCCACCTCACCAGCAAGAACACCACCGGCACCGCTGGCGCTGGCAACAACACCTACGACTACGACAAGGCCGGCCGGCTGATCTCCTGGACCAGCCCGGCCGGGACCGTCACGTACGCCTGGGACGCCAGCGGCAACCGGGTTCGGGCCGGGTCCAAGACCGCGACCTTCGACGAACGCAACCGTCTGCTCTCCGACGGCGACTACACCTACGCGTACACCCCGCGGGGCACGCTGCGGACCCGCACCAGCTCGGGCCTGGCCGAACAGTTCTCGTTCGACGCCTTCGACCGGCTCACCGGGGCGCAGAACCAGACCTACACCTACGACGGCCTGGACCGGCTGGCCTCCCGTACCGGCAACTCGTTCGTCTACGCCGGTCTGGGCGACGAGGTGGTGCACGACGGGTACGAGTACTACGGTCGCGGCCCGAACGACGAGCTGCTCGCCACCGCCCAGGGCGCCGACAAGCGGCTGTCGCTCACCGACGCCCACGGTGACGTGGTGGCGGCCATCAACCCGGCCGACACCCAACTGTCCACGCTGAACGACTCCACCGCGTACGACCCGTTCGGCAAGAAGGTGACCAGCACCGGCAGCACCGGCCGGCTGGGCTTCCAGGGGGACTGGACCGACCCGGACACCGGTCAGGTCGACATGGGCGCCCGCTGGTACCAGCCCGGCACCGGCACGTTCACCTCGCGGGACAGCGTCAACTACACCTCCGGCGACTCGATCCTGGCCAACCGCTATACCTACGGTGCTGGCGCCCCGCTGGACTTCGACGACCCGGACGGCCACTGGCCGCGCTGGATGAAGCGTGCCGCGAGCGTGGTGAGCAACACCGTCTCCAACGTCGTCAGTGGCGCGTACACGGCGTACAACTACGCCAGGAACTTCGTGTCCACCGTCGCTCACTACGCCTGGTCCGGGATCAAAGCGGTCGGCCGAGCGATCTCCAGTAGCGCGAAGTGGCTCGGCGAGAAGACGATGAACGCCGTCCGGTATGTCGGCAACAAGATCCAGTCCGGACTCAACCAGGTCGCCCGCGCCGCCGACTGGGCCAAACAACAGGCCAAGATGGTCGCGCAACGCATCTACCAGGCAAAGGTCGCGGTGACAGCCGCCGCGAAGTCGGCCATCAAACAAGCGGTCAAGTTCACCAAGCTGGCGGTGATTCCTGCCCTGACGAAGCCGCTCATCACGCTCGGCAAGGTGGTGTCCACCGGCCTCAAGATGGCGGCGAGCGTCGTCGCGGTCACCACAATGGCCATCCAGGATCCACAGAAGTTCAAACAGAACCTCTGGCTGGCCGCCGCGCAGAAGTTGACGCCGCTCGTCGAGGGCGCCGAGAAGATTTGGGACAAGGCGACCCAGTTTGTCGAGGACCACGCGGCCGAGATCGCCGGCTTCGCCGTCGGTGCCGTCGTCGGCCTGGGCTGCGGTGCGGCGATCGGCTGGACCGGTGTCGGGGCGGTGGCCTGCGGGGCGCTCGCCGGGGCGGTCGGCTCGGCGGTCACCGGCTACATGGACGGCAAGCGCGGTTGGGACCTTGCCGGCGCCACCGCCATGGGCGGCCTCACCGGTGCACTCGGTGGCGCGCTCGGGTCCATCGGCGGCCAGGCGCTGGGCGCGGGTATTCGCGGGTTGAGCGGCGGGCTTCGCTCGGCCGGCGGCAAGGCGCTGAACGCGGGCATCGGCGAGGCCCGGGCGATCGGCAGCGGCATGCAGAACGTCGGCAAAAAGCTTCTTGGAGGGTGCCCCAACAGCTTCACGGGCGAGACCCGCGTGCTGATGGCGGATGGCAGCTCCAAGCGAATCGACGAGGTGCAGGTCGGCGAGAAGGTGCTCGCCACCGATCCGACGACTGGCCGCACCGAAGAACGCGCGGTTACGGCGCTGATCGTTGGCGTCGGTAGCAAGGATCTTGTCGAGATCACGATCGACATCGACGGCAAGCAGGGTGACCGGACGGAGAAGCTGACCGCTACGGCTGGCCACCCATTCTGGGTCGCTGATCAGAACCGTTGGGTCGAGGCAAAGGATCTGGCGAGCGGTTACGTCTTCGAGACCGCCGACCATCAGCCAGCCTCAGCCGTCTCGACCCGGAAGTGGAGCGAACAACGACGTGTCTACAACCTTAGCGTCGATGTCCTCCACACGTATTATGTCGCCGCCGGCGATGTGCAGATCCTTGTCCACAACTGTGGGCCGACGAGGCTTGATGCGAAGCTGGCGCGGGACCGCGCCGTAGACTTGCAAGGGCTTCGGAATGACTACCCTAACGCAGCGGAGAAAGGTACCACCGCAGTGATGGGAGTCTTCAACAAGGCAACGCGGAAGTGGTCTAATCGAATCGCAATTAACGGCGATGGTGAAATGCCGTCGGGTTGGAATCTCCGGGCGGGCGAAGAGTTCGTGCAAGGGGCTGGGCATGCTGAAGAGGCGATCATCGAAAGTCTCGGGCCTGACGAGGTGATCGGGTTCGGTGGAACCTCGCGCAACATCTGCCGCGATGTCTGTTATAGGTTGTTGAACGGAAATGGCATGAAGTTTGGAGGGTCTGGATACTTCCGTGGCCTGCCCGACAAGACGCCGTTCTCCTACTTCTGGCAGAGAGGTTGGTAGTTGTGGAAAGCGTTCGGCTTAACGAAGCCCTGGGGTATGCCGTCGGGGATGTTCTCCGCATGTCCAGCGAGCCGGTGAGGACTCGAATTGTTGGGATGTCTTTGCATCGTATTGTGCTGGAATGGAGCTGGTGGCAGGTCGATGAGGAGTCCGAGAACGACTGGGATGGGACCATCGGAATTCCGACGAGCCCTAGCGCTCACGATTGGCGAAACACGCCGTGGCGGATTGAGTCGTCGGACCTTTCGCTTGAGGTGGGCGGGTATTGCACTGTCGTGATTCCGCCAACAATTGTACGTGTGATCGGGATTGAGAAGTACGACCCTGCGGCCGACTTCGGGTTCCTCCCACGACCGGAGTTCGTCCTGGAATTGCGGCCTCTGGATTACGACGACGATGATGAAGCCGGTTTCGTGCATTACCTGAACACGCGCGAGCCACTTTCACTCGAATTGATCAAGCGGTCCTAGTGAATCGCTAGAACCTCCGATTGATGCTGTCCATACGTAAATCCCGCGAGCTGCTGCTGGCCTGGCTCGTCGAGAATAAATCTGCTTGCCTGGTGGGGAGAGGGAATTTCTTTGAAAATAGCTAAGTGGGAGCTAAGTCGAGTCTTTAGCGCGCTGGTATTCATCGTACTGGCGGCGGGAACATCGCTGGTCAGATTGGAATCGCCGGCCCTCGCCGACGCTGCCGGTAGGGGTGGTGACTTCGTGCCGATCGACAGCGTCCCCCTTCTGGACACGCGCGACGGCACCGGCGGCACCACCGGGGTTCGGGGCGCCAAGTCCGTCACCACGTTCAACGCCGTCGGCATCGCCGGTATCCCGACCAGCGGGGTCAGCGCGTTGATGGTGGACGTGACGGCGATCTACCCGACCGCCAACACGTTCCTGACCATCTACCCGGACCTGACGGACCCGAAGGCTTCGGCCATGAACGCCTCGGTCGGTGAGGTCATGACCAACTCGGCGGTGGTCAAGCCCGGCACGAACGGCAAGCTCGCGGTGCGCAACGCGGGCGGCAACGTCCACATCAGAGTGGACGTGGTGGGCTACTTCACCACCGCCACCGGCAGCACCGGTTCCGGTTTCGTGCCGGTGGACCACACCCGGGTGGTCGACAGCCGGACCGGACAGGGGATCACCGCCGGCACCATGCCCACCCGTGGAACGCGTACCGCCAATATCTACGGCGGTGGGCTGGTGCCCAGTTCCGCGACGGCGGTCATGCTGGACGTCGTGGTGATCGGCGCGACCGGCAACGGCTGGATGACCGTCGGGTCGAGCACGGCCGCGGAGACCGGCATCGACTACACCAAGGGCGCCACCTCGTTGGGGATGGTCGTCAAACTGAACCCCGGTGCCAGCTCTGTGACGTTGGAGAATCGCGGTTCGGCCGTGCACGTCGCCATCACCGTCCAGGGCTACTGGACCGGCAGCCCGACCACCGGCGCCGGCCTGCGCACGGTTCCGGCGACCACCCTGTACGACAGCCGTTTCCCCAGTGGCGCCCAGCCGGTGCCCGCCTTCGGCGCCGTCGATGTCGCTGTCGCGGGCACCAACGGCCTGCCGACCCGTGGCATCGCCGCGGCCGTCCTCAATGTGCACGCGGTCGCCTCGACGGTGGACGGGTTCTTCAACGTCACGCCCCTGGGCGGCGTCGAGAACACCGCGTCGACGACGAACTTCCCCGCCGGGCACGTCGCCCGGTCCAGCATCGTGGTGACCAAGCTGGGCACCGAGGGGAAGGTCCGGATCAAGAACAGCAGCGGCGGTACGGTGCACATCGTCGTCGACCTGCAGGGCTGGTACGCCGACCCGATGCCGTTCCTGCCGACCGAGTCCTTCTCCCGCTCGACGGCATTGCAGGGGGAGCCGAGCGACGGCAGCTCGCTCGGGGTCATCGTCTACGCGCACACCGACAACACCGGGCAGGTGCGGGTCGTCCACCAGCAGAACCCGGACGATTTCAGCAGCGTCCAGCACATCCCCCAGTTCGGCGCGGAGGCGTTCACCGGGCAACCTTCCTTGAACGTGCAGAGCGGCACCAAGCAGATGCAGATCAGCGCCCTACACACCACCGGCACCGTGTGGACCGGCGCCCAGACGGCGGCGAACGCCGCGACCTGGGCAACGACCGGGGACCTGGGCGGCACCATGGTGGGCCGGCCCGTCACGGTCACCCTCGCCGACGGCACCAGCGTGGTCTTCGCCGTGGATGTCGACGGTCGCCTGTGGCACTACCGCCAGGCCGGGACGAGTGCGTGGAAGAGCCTCGGTGACGTCGACCTCACCGGCGGAATCACTCTGGTGAATGTTGACGCCGCCGGTGTCCGGCTGGTTGCCACCACCATGACCGGCACCATCAAGACCGCGCTCTACTCCACCGACGGCACCCTCAGCGCCTGGGTCGACCTGGGCGGGAACGTGACCGGGGTGCCGGCCGCCTTCATCAACCAGGGCTACCGTACGGCCGTGGTGGCCCGTGCCGCCGACGGTTCGCTGGTCATGAAGAAGCAGGAACTGGGTGGGGCCTGGCCGGCCACCTGGCAGACGGTGGGTACGTTCACCGCTGCCGGTTCCCCGGCCGCGATCGTCGACCCGGCGTTGGGCCGTATCGCCGTCGTCGCTCGAAGCACCGACAACGAGATGTACCGGGTGTACGAAACCGAGCAGGGCTCGGGCGCCTGGGGTGAGTGGTTGCGCCTGTACGAGAACCCTGGCGACCCGACCGCCGCCACCGCCGCCACCGACCCCGCCATCGCGCCGATCAAGAACTCCGGCGGGCCCGGGTTCGTGGTGGTCTACCGCAACCGGAACAACACCACCATCGCGCTGGACCGGCGTTTCGCCGCCCCCGGAGGGATGGCGGCAGCGAAGGTGAGCCCGTCCGCGGTCAGCTTCACCGCGCATCTCATCCCGACGCCGTCGGCCTGATTCTCGGCACCACCAGCCCGGGGGCCTTCGACCACGTGACGGAGGCCCCCGTGCGTCCCAGTTGCTTCCTCTAGAAGGAATTTGCATGAAAAAATTATTGACTTCACGTTTGCGCGCCCGTGTCGGTAGTGGATTAGCTGCCCTTGGTGTCGTGCTGGCAATGGTTGTCTCGCCGACGCCAGCCCACGCCGACGCCGCGGGCAGGGGTGGTGACTACGTACCGATCGACAGCGTGACCCTGTTGGACACCCGTAACGGCACCGGCGGCACCACCGGTGTTCGGGGCGCCAAGTCCGTCACCACGTTCAACGCCGTCGGCATCGGCGGTATCCCGTCCAGCGGCGTCAGCGCGTTGATGGTGGACGTGACGGCGATCAGCCCGACCGCCAACACGTTCCTGTCCGTCTACCCGGACCAGACGAGCCGGACGACCTCGGAGCTGAATGCCGCGGTCGGCGAGACGATCACCAACTCGTCGGTGGTCAAGCCGGGCGCGAACGGCAAGATTGCGGTTTACAACCTGACCGGCAGTCTGCACATCAAGGTGGACGTGGCGGGCTACTACACCACCGCCACGGGCAGCGTCGGCTCGGGCTTCGTGCCGGTGAACCACACGCGTGTGGTCGACAGCCGAGTAGGGCTGGGGATCGCCACCGGCACCCTACCCACGAGCGGGACCCGCACTGCCAACCTTTCCGGTGGCGGGCTGGTACCGAGCACCGCGAAGGCGGTCATGCTCGACGTGGTGGTGACGGGTTCGACCGGCAACGGTTGGGTGACGGTCGGGTCGAGCGCGACCGCGAAGGTCGGCATCGACTACGTCAAGGCCACCACGTCTATGGGGATGGCGATCAAGCTCAGCTCCGATGGCAGCCGTAACGTGCAACTGGAGGCTCGCGGGCCCGCCGTGCACGTCGCCATCACGGTCCAGGGATACTGGACCAGCAGCCCGACCACCGGCGCGGGTCTGCGTCCGATCCCGGCGACAAGGCTGTACGACAGCCGCTTGCCCACCGGCGCCCAGGCGGTGCCCGCGGGCGGCTCCGTCGACGTCGCGGTTGGCGGCACCAACGGCCTGCCGACTCGCGGCATCGCCGCCGCCGTCCTCAACGTGCACGTGGTCGGTCCCGCGGCCGCCGGTTATCTCACCGTCACGCCGCTCGACGGCACTCCGAACTCCGCCTCGACTGCCGACTTCCCCGCCGGGCTCAACAACACACGATCGAGCCTCGTGGTGACCAAGCTGGGCACCGAGGGGAAGGTTCGGATCAAGAACGTCAGCGGCGGTACTGCGCACATCCTGGTCGACCTGCAGGGATGGTTCGCCGACCCGATGCCGTTCCTGCCGGTGCAATCCTTCTCTCGGTCGGTGGCGAGGCAGGGAGAGCCGAGCGACGGCAGCGCGCTCGGGACCATCGTTTACGCGCACACTGACAACACCGGTCAGGTGCGGGTCGTCCACCAGGCGAACCCCGACGACTTCGGCAGCGTCCAGCACACCCCCCTCTTCGGCGCGGAGGCGTTCACCGGACAGCCCGCACTCAACGTGCTGGGCGCCAGCAAGCAGATGCAGATCAGCGCCCTGCACACCACGGGTACGGTCTGGGCCGGTGCCCAGACGGTGGCGAACGCCGCGACCTGGGGCACCACCGGGAACTACGGCGGAACCATGGCAGCCCCGCCCGTCGCGGTCACTCTCGCCAACGGCAGCAGCGTGATCTTCGCGGTGGACGCCGACGGTCGCCTGTGGCACTACCGTCAGACCGGGACGGGTGCGTCGTGGAAGAGCCTCGGTGACGTCGACCTCTCCGGTGGCCTCGCCGCGCTCGCGCTTGACACCGGGATTCAGTTGGTCGCCACGACCAGCACCGGCACCATCAAGACCGCGTTCTACTCGACCGATGGGGCACTCACCGGCTGGACCGACCTGGGCGGAAACGTGACCGGCGTGCCGGCTGCCTTCCTCATCCAGGGTCCCCGCACCGCGGTGGTGGCGCGTGCGGCCGACGGTTCGCTGGTCATGAAGAAGCAGGAGTTGGGTGGGGCCTGGCCGACGACCTGGCAGACGGTGGGAACCTTCACCGCTGCCGGTTCCCCGGCCGCGATTGTCGACCCGGCGTTGGGCCGTATCGCCGTCGTCGCCCGTGGGCCTGACAACGAGGTCTACCGGGTGTACGAGACCGAGCAGGGCTCGGGCACCTGGGGTGAGTGGCTGCGCCTGTACGAGAACCCCAGCGACCCGACCGCTGCCACCGCCGCCACCGATCCCACCATCGCGCCGATCCAGAACTCCGGCGGGCCCGGGTTCGTGGTGGTCTACCGCAATCG
The DNA here is from genome assembly GCF_003264475.1 of Micromonospora noduli. Taxonomy (NCBI): domain Bacteria; kingdom Bacillati; phylum Actinomycetota; class Actinomycetes; order Micromonosporales; family Micromonosporaceae; genus Micromonospora; species Micromonospora noduli. The sequence continues at coordinate 182,445 of NZ_PYAC01000041.1, forward strand.
GAACAACACCACCATCGCGCTCGACCGTCGATTCGCCGCACCCGGAGGGATGGCGGCAGCGAAGGTGAGCCCGTCGGCGGTCAGCTTCACCCCGCACCTCATCCCGACGCCGCCGGCCTGATCCTCGGCGCCATCAGCCCCGGGGGTCTTCGTCCACCTGACGGAGGCCCCCGGGTCGCTGTTCACCGGTGCGCGCCTGCCTTCCTAGACTGAAGCGATGAGCATTGGCACCGACGGTCGGGGGATGGCCGAGCTGGCGGCTCTGCTGGCCGACGGCACCCGCGCCGGAATGTGCCTGGCGCTGCTCGACGGGCGGGCGTGGACCGCCGGTGAGCTGGCCCGGCGCGCCGGTGTCGCCCCCTCGACGGCCAGCGACCACCTCACCCGACTCGTCCGCGGTGGGCTGCTCGTCGAGGAACGGCAGGGCCGGCACCGCTACCTGCGGTTGGCCGGGCCGTCGGTGGCCCAGCTGATCGAGGACCTGGCCGGGCACGCTCCGGCCGCGCCCGCACCGACCGGGTCGCTGCGCGCGGTGACCGCCAGCGCCTCCCTGGCGTACGCCAGGACCTGCTACGACCACCTGGCCGGACGGTTGGGCGTGCTGATGTACGACGCGCTGCTCACCGAGCGTCGGCTCGACCGGTCCAGCGGGTTGGCGCTCACATCCGACGGCTGGGCCTGGGCGGCCGGGTTGGGCGTACCCGTGGACGTGCTGCGCGCCGCCCGCCGCCCGGTGGTCCGCGACTGCCTGGACTGGACCGAACGCCGCCCGCACCTGGCCGGGTCGCTCGGCGCGGCGCTCTGCCGCCGCTTCACCGACCTGGGCTGGATCAGCCAGGGCGCCGGCCGTGCCGTCCGTCTCACTCCCACCGGCCGCCCCGGCCTGGCCGGGGCCCTGTCCATCCCCGAACACACCCTCGACCCGCCGGTAGCCCCGCCGCCCACGAGCGGCCGCGCCTGACCGGAGAGCAGCGGGCGACCGTGGCGGGATCGTTCGGTGTGGGGCGAACAGTTAGCGCCCTACGGTCGGGCGGTGACTGAGAACTGGCCGCACATTGCGCCCGCCCCGGGAACACCGGCGTCTGGGCCGCCCTCGTTTGAGCCGGAACGCGGTTGGTGGGTGACCCGGCACGCCGACGTGAGCGCGGCGCTGACCGACCCGGCATTCCAGGTACCGTCCGTCGACACGGGTTCGCCCGGCACCCTCGCCTGGCTGCGCGCCACGGTCAGCCGGTTCAGTCCACCGCGACGGCACGCCGACCGTCGGGCGGTCGCGGTGAGCGCGCTGGCCTCGCTGGACCCGGACGACCTGCGACACGACGCGGCGCGGCTGACCGTTGCCGTCTTCGACCGCGCCGGCGACCGCGTCGACGTGATGCGGGAACTGGCCCGGCCGGTTCCGCTGCGGGCGTTGGCCGATCGCCTCGGTTTCGCTGATCCGGCAGCCGCCGGGACGGCGGTCGCGGTCGTCGCGGCGGCGTACCACCCGGGGGTGGACCCGGCCCTGACAGCGCGGGCCGACCGGGCGGTGACGGCGCTGCTGGCACTCACGCCGCAGGGTCCGCCGGAGGTACAGGCGAACCTGATCGGTCTGCTGGTCCAGGCGTGCGACGCGACCGCCGGCCTGATCGGCGCCGCCGCCCATCACCTGCTACCCCCGGCCGGCCCGCGAGCGGCGGCCACGGCACGGACCACCGACCTGCTGGCCGAGGTGCTGCGCCTCGACCCACCGGTCCGGGCCACCCGACGGGTCACCGTCGACGAGGTACGGCTGGGCGGGCAGGATCTGCCGGCCGGAAGTCCAGTGCTGCTGCGCTTCGACGCGGCCAACCGTGACCCGCAGGCGTTCACCGAGCCCGCGACGTTCCAGCCCGGTCGAACCGGTGCCCGGCTGTTGACCTTCGGGGCGGGGGAGCGGGGTTGCCCCGGCGACCGGCACGCCCTGGCGCTGGCCGGCGGGGTGCTCGACGTGCTGCGAGAACGCTGCCAGCGCGGCCCGACCTCGGTGCGCCACGAACCGCACCCGACCCTGCGGGTGCCGACAACTCTGGAGGTGAGCGTCCGATGAGCGAACGTCGGGCCGCGTTCCACGCCCTGCACCGTGCCGGCCGTCCCCTGCTGCTGCCCAACGCGTGGGACCACGCCTCGGCGGCGGCGCTCGCCGCGCGTGGGCATCCGGCCATCGGCACCACCAGCCTCGGGGTCGCCGCGACCGCCGGCCTTCCCGACGGCGTCGCGGCCACCGCGGCGGAGACCCTCGCCCTGGCCCGCCGGCTGGCTCCGCTGCCGGTGCTGCTCAGCGTGGACGTGGAAGGTGGCTTCAGTGACGACCCGGCGGAGGTCGCCGAGTACGTGGCGGAGTTGGCCGGGTTCGGCGTGGTCGGGATCAACCTGGAGGACGGACGCGCCGATGGCACCCTCGCCGACACCGAGGTCGCCGCTGCCAAGATTGTGGCAGTGAAGGCGGCGGTGCCGGAGCTGTTCGTCAACGCCCGCACCGACACCTGGTGGCTCGGAGTGGACGACCCACTGCCGCAGACCCTCGCTCGTGCTCGCGCCTACCGGGTGGCCGGTGCGGACGGGATCTTCGTGCCCGGGACCGTCGACCTGGCCACCCTGCGCGTCCTCACCGAGCGGATCGACGCTCCGGTGAACGCGCTGTACCAGCCGGGCGGGCCGGGGCTGGCTGAGTTGGGAGGGGCCGGGGTGGCCCGGGTCAGCACCGGATCGCTGCTGTTCCGGGCCGCGCTGGGTGCCGCGTTCGCCGCCGCCGACGCCGTCCGCGACGGCGGGCCCACCACACCGGCGGGACTGCCGTCGTACGCCGAGGTGCAGGCCCTGGTGCCGACGGACGGCGACTGACGGTGGCTGCCGGCGCTCCGGCGGTGGTTGCCGGGCCGGCTCTGGCCCGCGCCAGGCGGCCCGTCGGTGGGTGCCGTGCTCGGCTCGCTCAATGTGGCCCGGCCGACCGCCGGCTGGCGTCGGTGTTGGTGTGTTGGTTGCTGCCTTTGGAGCTGAATCGTTTGTGACATCACGCGGCCGCCCTGTGTGGCATCACGGCCCGCCTGTGTGAGATCAGGGGCCCGCCCTGTGTGACATCAGGGCCCGCTTGTTGTGGACATCAGGACCCCGCTTGCGAAGCCGGCGGCGTTGATTCGTTGGCGACATCAGCTCGAAAGCGCCAAACCCAAGGATCAGCCCGGTGCGTCGTCCACGCTCCGTTAGAGGGGAAATAGGAGGATTGTTCGGTCCGTTCCGCTCCCGATGATTACGGTGTGTTTCAGGGCGAACCACCCAGTGCCGTGACCGGAGAGAGGGACCCGTCATGCGAGTGCCCAGCCGTAGCCCGGGACAGCAACCCGGCTCGCCTCCGTCGCCCACCGCTCCGGCCCGCCGGAGACCCTCCGGTGCGACCTCCCGCCGCGTTCCCGCTCCTGCCCCCGACCTGCCCGCTTATCGGGCCGCCGTCGCCGAACTGCTGGTCGAGGTCGGCGCCCTGGCCGACGCGGCGAGCACCCGGGCCCGGCAGGTGCTCATCGACGAGCGGCTGCGGGAGCCGGCGCTCGCCGCGGTCCTCGACGCCACCCCGCAGGGGCTGATCGGCGCGCGCGAGACGTTGCTGCTGGAGATGGCCCGGTACCAACCGAACGACCGCACCTCGGCGACTGACCTCAGCGCACTGGTCCGGATCTACCTGCTCTCCCGCATCGACGTGCTGTGGTGGCAGGACGCGCCGACCTTCGTCACCGACGACCAGGTCAACGGCAGCCCCGAGCTGGTCGACCTGGAGTGGCTGCGTCGCCGCGACCTGCTGCGGTTCCGCTACCAGGAGCAGCCCGCCACGATCCTGGGCCGGGCCGCCCGCGGGCTGCGTCGCCGGCTGCGACCCGATGCCACCCCGCGCACCGCGGGGCTGCTGTTCCGCCGCGCCCGGCGCGAGGTGGTGGCGCTGCTCAACGACATCGGACGGGAGTTCACCGCCGTCGCGCCGCCGGCCACCCCGCCGCTCTGGGTGACCAGCCTGGTCCGCAGCGCCGAGCACCAGTACCGGCTGCGCCGCCTGGGCTACGCCGCGATGCTGCCCAGCGGGCACTGCCTCGGCTACTCGGCCGACGTCGAGCTGGCCTGGTTCGAGCGGTTCGGCGCGCGCGAGGCCCTGGCGGAGCTGCTGCTGAGCCGGCAGGAGGCCGGTGAGCTGAACCTGATCGACGAGGGGCAGGCCTGGCACCTGTGTCTCGCGCCGACCGCCCGGCGTCGCCTACGTCGGGCGTACGAGGCCGAGATGGGGGTCTGAGCCGGTGTGCGGCATCGCGTTGAGCATCGGCCCCGAGGCCGACCCGGCGACCTTCCGGCGGATGCTCGCCGCCCTGGCCCCGCGCGGTGAGGTCACCGAGACCCGGTCCGAGAGCGGGCTGCTCGCCGGCACCCGCCGCCTGCGGATCGTCGACCGGGACCGGGCGGTGCAACCGTGGACGTCGACCGACGAGCGTTGGCTGCTCTGCTTCAACGGCGAGATCTTCAACTACCGGGAGTTGCGGGCGCAGCTGACTCGCCTGGGGCAGGCCTTCCGCACCGAGAGCGACACCGAGGTGCTGCTCGCCGCGTTCCAGCAGTGGGGCGAGGCGGCGGTGACCCGACTCCGCGGCGAGTACGCCTTCGCGGTCGTCGAACGGGCCACCGGCCGGGCGTACCTGGCCCGCGACCCGCTCGGGGTCAAGCCGCTGTACTGGTCCCGTCGACCCGGCTGCCTGCACCTCGCCTCCGAGGTCAAGGCCCTCGTCGGGCACGGCGCCCCGATCGCCGAGGTGCCGCCCGGGCACCACGGCTGGGCGGACGCGGACGGGCACGTGCGACTGAGCCCGTACGTCGACCTGCTCACCATCGGCGACGGCCTGCCGGTCATCGACGACCCGGACGAGGCCGCGCTGCTGGTACGCGCCGCGCTCAGCGACGCGATCCGGATGCGGGTGGAGACCGACCTGACCGTCGGGGTGGTGCTCTCCGGTGGGCTGGACAGCTCGTTGACCCTGCGGCAGGTGCGCGACATCCACCCGGACTGCGTCGCGGTGACCGTGGGCGTCGCCGACAGCCCCGACGTGGCGTACGCCCGGCGGCTCGCCGCCGACCTCGACGTGCCGCACGTGGTGGTCGAGCTGCGACCGCGTGACATCCGGCTCGCCGACGTCCGCGAGGCCATCCGGATCTCCGAGCTGACCGAGTACGGCGACATCATCAACGCGGTCGTATCGGTGCCGATCTTCCGGCGGCTCCGCGACCTGGGCATCAAGGTGGTGCTGACCGGCGACGGCTCCGACGAGCTGTTCGGCGGGTACCCGATGTACCACCAGGTCGCCCCGGCGGCGGCCCGCCGACTGTTCCTGCACCGGATCCGCAACCTGTGCCGCACCGAGTTGCAGCGGGTCGACCGGGCCGCCATGGCATACGGCGTGGAGGCCCGGGTGCCCTTCCTCGACCTCAGCGTGGTGGAGCTGGCGATGCGGTTGCCGGTGGATCTGAAGCTGCGCCACGGGCAGGAGAAGTGGATCGTCCGGCGGGCGTTCGCCGACGTACTGCCGGACTACATCCTCCGCCGTCGGAAGAACCCGATGTCGTACTCGTCGGGGCTGCACGAGCGGGTCCGGCTGTACAAGCCGCTCTTCGCCCGGCTGCACCGCTCCTTCGGCTACGACCTGCAGGAGCCGGTCCGTCGGGACTTCGACACCGTGCTGAGCCGCTGCGGCAACGACCTGGACCGGGCCATCGCCGACGGGCTGACCCGGCCCGACTACACGGTTCTGGAGCACGCCCGCGACCTGGTCGGCGCGGCCAAGTGGAACGCCGCTCCGGTGGTCCGCCGGCTGGTCGGCCCGCGCCCTGCCCGCCAGTGACGGCCGCCCCGCACGCCACGCTTGACTCTGACACGGTGTCAGGGACGAGTGTGAGGGGACCATGTTCACCATCGGAGAATTCGCCAGACTCGGCCGGGTGTCGGTGCGGATGCTGCGCCACTACGACAGCATCGGTCTGCTGCCCCCCGCCAGCGTCGACCCGCACACCGGCTACCGCTTCTACCGGGCCGACCAGTTGCGCCGGCTCAACCGGGTGATCGCCCTGAAGGAGTTGGGCCTCACCCTCGAACAGGTGCGCGCGATCGTCGACGACGCCGTCGACGTGGCCGAGCTGCGTGGCATGCTGCGGCTGCGCCGGAGCCAGTTGGCGGAACAGCTGGCCGCCGACACGGCCCGGCTCACGGCCGTCGAGGCGAGGCTCCGAATGATCGAGTCGGAGGGTCGGATGACCACCCAGGACGTCGTCCTCAAGGAGATCGCGCCGGTTCGCGTCGCGGAGCTGACCGCCGTCGCGCCCAGCTACCAGGGCGAGGACATCGGCCCGGTGATCCAGCCGCTCTACCCTGAGCTGTTCCGCCGGCTCGACGCCGCCGGAATCACGCCCACGGGGCCGGCCATCGCCTGGTACGAGCCCGCGGACCCGGGCGGCGACGCTGTCGTCGTACACGCCGGTGTGCTCGTCGACGCCGAGCCGTCCGCGGCGCCCGACGTCACGGTCCGCGACCTGCCGGAGCTGCGCAACGCTGCGACGATCATCCATCACGGTGCGATGGACGACGTCGAGCCGAGCATGCAGGCGCTCGCCCGGTGGATCGAGGAGAACGGCTACCGCACCGACGGCTTCGCCCGGGAGGTATACCTCGACTACTGCCCGGACACCCCGGAGAAGGGCGTCACCGAACTTCAGGTCGCCGTGTACCGCGACTGAGCGCTCAGCTCACCAGCAGCGCGCCGACCGCGGCGAGCGTCGCGGTGACCGCGAGCAGGGCGCTGGTCAGCACGAACCGGGTCAGCGGCACCGCCACTCCGGCCGCCCGGCAGCGCTCGAACCACAGCAGGGTGGCCAGTGACGCCCAGGGGGCGGCCAGCGGGCCGACGTTGGTGCCGATCAGCAGGGCCAGCAGGCGGGTGTGGTCACCGGTCGGCAGTACCGACTCGCCGGCCAGGTAGGCGGGCAGGTTGTTCACCGCGTTGGCGAGCAGCGCTCCGGTGCCACCGGCGCGCAGGGCACCCAGCGCACCACCGTCGGCGCCGACCAGGGTGCCGACCAGGTCGTCCAACCCGTGCCGGCCGAGGGTCTGCACCACCAGGAACAGGCCGGTGACGAAGAACAGCAGGCGCACCGGGACCAGACCCGGGCGCAGCGTGTCGGGGGAGCGGACCAGGAACCCGACCAGCACCAGGGCGAGCCCGACGGTGGAGGCGATCTCGATCTCCACGCCGGCGAGGATGCCGGCGACGAAGATCAGGCAACCGGCGAGCGCTGTACGGTGCAGCACCGGGTCGGCCGGCACGTGCCGGGTCGGTGGGACGAAGCGCCCACCGGCGGGTCGCTCCCGCCGCCACCACCCGAACCACAGCAGGGCCATGGTGACCGCCACGGCGGCGAGCTGCGGCAACGCCATCCGAGCCGCGTACGCCAGGGGTGCCAGCCCGACCCGGTCGGCGGCGAGCAGGTTGGTCAGGTTGGACACCGGCAGCAGCAGACTCGCGGTGTTCGCCAGCCAGACAGTGGTGACGGCGAGCGGGGCGGCGGGGATCCGCAGGTTCCGGGCCAGCGCGAGCAGCACCGGGGTGAGCAGCACGGCGGTGGTGTCGAGGTTGAGCACGAGGGTGGTCAGCGTGGCGAGACCACCGCAGAGCAGGAAGAGTGCGGCCCACCTGCCCCGGGAGGCGATGGCCAGTCGGCTGGCCAGCACGTCGAAGACACCGGCCACGGCGGTCAGCTCGGCGAGCACGATCACGGTGCCGAGGAACAGCAGCAGCGGCAGGATCCGGTGCAGGGTGGCGGTGGTGTCCGCGCGGGGGAGCAGCCCGCTCAGCGCGCAGGCCGCCCCGACCACGGCGAGGACGGCTGCCACCAGGTCCAGGGGGTGGGGCCGCCGACGCGTGGCCGGTTCGGGCGGGGCGGCAACTGTCACGTCTGTTCACGTTGGCACAGCGCCTGGCCAGCCGGTTCGCAACCCCCGTCCTGGTGACGGGCCCCACCGTGCCCGCCCCCGAACGGGCCTGGCGTCGCAACGGGCCGGGCCCGGCCCCCGAGGATCGGAGGCCGGGCCCGGTGCGGTGCGTGGTGTCTACCAGCCCAGGTAGCTGGGCTGGGTCTGCACGTTGAGCTCCTGGTAGCGGGTCAGCTTGGCCGACCAGGTACGCCAGTCGTTCAGCTCCAGGACGTCCAGGCCCTTCACCATGTCGTTGGAGTAGATGTGGCCGTTGTAGTAGTACGCGGACCAGGTGCCGCCGCCGACGAACGTGTCGGCCGAGAGCGGGCCGCGCTCCCAGAAGGCGATCTCCTTCGGGTTGGCCGAGTCGGTGAAGTCGAACACCGAGATGCCACCCTGGTACCACGCCTGGACCATGATGTCCTTGCCGAGCACCGGGATCAGCGAGCCGTTGTGCGCCACGCAGTTCTCGGTGTTGGCGTTCGCCCGGGGGATCTTGTAGTAGCTACGGAAGGTCATCGTCCGGGCGTTGCCCCGGCCGGCGATGTCGTAGATGGCGTCCGCGCCGCGGTTCGGGCCGACGGTCTCGTTGCAGGTCGCCGCCCCGCCACCACCCAGCTCGTCGGTGAAGATCACCTTGGTGCCGGAGTTGTTGAAGGTGGCCGAGTGCCAGAACGCGAAGTTGACCTCGTCCCGGACCCGGTTGATGACCCGGGGGGCCTCGCGGTTCTTGATGTCGAGCAGGATGCCGTCACCCATGCAGGCGCCGGCGGCCAGGTCCTTCGACGGGTAGGCGGTGATGTCGTGGCAACCGGTGGTCGCCGAGCCGGTCGGGCTGCCGGGGAAGCCGCCATCGTCCGGGAAGAGGTTCGGCGTCGCGACCACTGCCGCGTCGGTCGGCTTCTTCACCGGCACCTTGATGATGGAGATGGAGTCGTGCGGCGGCTGGCAGTCCGGGAACTCGGCCCGCGGGCTGTACGACGAGACGTACAGGTAGATGGCCTTGCGGTCCTTGCCCGGCACCAGGGTGTGGGTGTGGGAGCCGCAGGCCGTCTCGACGGACTTGATGTAGCGCGGGTTGGCCTTGTCCTTGATGTCGAAGACCTTGATGCCCTCCCACGAGCCCTTCACGTCCGCTCCCTGCGTGGTGCTGTTGCAGGAGTCGTCGCTGCGCGACGAGTCGGTGGAGAGGAAGAGCAGGTCACCGTGGACGGAGATGTCGTTCTGCGACCCCGGGCAGAGCACCCGGGCCTTGACCGTCGGCGCGCTGGGCCGCGAGATGTCGTAGATGACGAAGCCGTTGTAGTTGCCGGCGAACGCGTACCTGCCCTGGAAGGCGATGTCGCTGTTGGTCGCGTCCAGTGGGGCGACCTTGGGGACGTTCGCGATCTGGCGCAGGTTGGGGCTGCTCACGATCTCGTCGACGCCGGGGATCGTGTTGGTGAGCGCCGGGGCCTCGGCCGCCTGCGCCACCGTCTGGGCGTTGCTCGCCGGGGCGACGAGGGCGCTGGCGACGAGGAGGCCGGTCGTGGCGAGCGCCACGACACGCAGTTGTCGTAACCGTGGCTTGTGGAATCTGATCATCGGCGGGGCCCTTCGCAAGGGGGAGACGATGGTTGACACGTTACCGCCCGACGAAGAACGTCGATGTGAGCTGGATCACATGAAAGCGGGTTCTTCAATGGATAGCATCGCGGTGACCTCGACTGCAGGGAGTGGCCCATGACCAACCGGCGCGCACGCATCCTGGCGGTCGTCACACTGGCTCTCGTGTTGCCGCTGGTGGTGTTCATGGTGATCCGCCTCGACGGCGACACCGGTACGAGCGCACCACAGCCGGTCTCCGCGCCCGCCACCTCCGCCGCCTCGCCCACGGCCAGCCCCGTCCCCACCGACCTGACCGTCATCGCGCCCGGCCGTCCGGGTGAGACGGCGGCAACCCGCCCGGCGCACGAGGTCCGCGACGCCGGTCCCGCCCCGCACAACTCGCTGGACGTCTGGTTCGTCCGGATGATGATCCCGCACCACGCGCAGGCCCTGGCGATGGCGGAGCTCGCCCCGGACCGGGCCGCCGACCCCGACGTCAGGGCCATCGCCGAGCGCATCCGGGCCAGCCAGGGGCCGGAGATGGGCATGATGCGCGGCTGGTTGCAGACCCGTGGCCTTCCGGCGGAGGTGCAGGGGCACGACCACGGCACCATGCGCGGCATGCAGTCGCCCGAGGCGATGCGACAGCTCGCCGCGGCCCGTGGCGCGGACTTCGACCGGCTCTTCGTCCGGATGATGACCGAGCACCACCAGGGCGCCATCGAGATGGCCACCAACCTGCTCACGGTCGGCTCCGACCTGACGCTCAACGAGTTCGCCAACTCCGTCGCCACCGAGCAGACCGTCGAGATCGACCGCATGCGCGAGGTCCTCGGCGGCTGAGCCCGGGCGCGGGGCGCGAGGCCCGAGCATCCCGGCACGTACGCTGGGTGACCGTGAGACGCACAGTGTTCGGTCGCCCGCTGCGCGGCGTCGCCTTCGACGTGGCCGTCGCTCTGCTGGTGGTCCTCGTCTCCCTGGCCGCGGCGGTGAACCAGCCGGGCGGTTGGGCGGCCACGGCGGTCGGCGTGGGGATGGCGGTGGCGCTGCTGTTCCGTCGCACCCACCCGAGCGCGGTGACGGTGGCGGTCGCGGTGCTCGCCCTGATCCAGGTGATCGCCCGCTGGGGTCCGCTCATCTACGACGTGGCCGTCCTGATCGCGCTCTACAGCGTGGTGAAGTACGGCCGGCGGCTGCGCGACGGTGTACTGGCCGGCGCGGTCGCGGCCGTCGGCGTGCTGCTGGCCGCAGCGCAGACCCCCAACGTCATCCAGTGGTGGGTGACCGCGCTGTGGTACGCGCTGGTCACCGGGGCGGTGTGGCTGGTCGCGCTGAACGTGCGGACCCGCCGGCTCTACGTGCTCAGCCTGGAGGAGCGGGCCAGCACTCTGGAACGCGAGCGAGAGGCCGAGTCCCGGGCGGCGGTCGCCGAGGAGCGCACCCGGATCGCCCGTGAGCTGCACGACGTGGTCGCCCACAGCATGGCCGTGATGATCGTCCAGGCGGACGGGGCCCGGTTCATGCTTGACCGTGACCCCGCCCAGGCGCGCACCGCCGTGAAGGTGGTCGCGGACACCGGCCGGCAGGCACTGGAGGAGATGCGCCGCCTGGTCGGCGTTCTGCGCGACGCCGGCCCGGCCGGTGCGGACGGTGCCGACGGGCTGGCGGTGGCGGCCGACCCCGAGCACCGGCGCCTCGCGCTGGCCGAGCTGCCCGACCTGCTGGCCCGGTTCGACGACGCCGGTCTGCACGTTCGCAGCACCGTCACCGGTGCGCCACCGGCCCTGCCGCCGGGCCTGGAGCTGACCGTCTACCGGGTGGTGCAGGAGGCGTTGACCAACGCGCTCAAGCACGCCGGCGTCGGCGCCGGCGTCGAGGTCGTCCTGTCGTACACCGCCGAGGCCGTCATGGTCCGGGTGGTCGACGACGGCCGCGGCCGCCCGCTGGTCAGCCCGGCGCCGTCCGGCGGTCACGGCCTGCTCGGCATGCGGGAGCGGGTGACGGTGTACGACGGCAGCCTCACCGCCGGTCCCCGGCTGACCGGGGGCTGGCAGGTCGAGGTTCGGCTGCCGCTACCGTCAGAGCCGGCAACGGAGGTGATCGCGGCATGACGGTCCGGGTAGTGATCGTGGACGACCAGGCGCTGGTCCGCGCCGGTTTCCGGATGGTGCTGGAATCCCAGCCCGACCTGGAGGTCGTCGGGGAGGCGATCGACGGCGCGGACGCCCTGCGGGTGCTCGCCCGCACCGAGGCCGACGTGGTCGTGATGGACATCCGGATGCCCACCATGGACGGGGTGGAGGCGACCCGTCGACTCTGCGCCGAGCGGCCCGAGGGTGGCCCTCGGGTGCTGGTGCTGACCACCTTCGACACCGAGGCGGACGCGTTCGCGGCGTTGCAGGCCGGGGCGAGTGGTTTCCTGCTCAAGAACGTCCCGCCGGAGGAGCTGCTGGCGGCGATCCGGGTGGTGGCCCAGGGCGACTCGGTGGTGGCTCCGTCGATCACCCGACGCCTGCTGGACCGGTTCGCCGGGCAGCTCGGCGCCGCCCCGAGCGCCGACCCTCGACTCGCGCAGCTCACCGAACGAGAACGGGAGGTGCTGCTGCTGGTCGCCCAGGGGCTGTCCAACGCGGAGATCGCCGCCCGGGTGCATGTGGCCGAGGCGACGGTGAAGACCCACGTCGGGCGGATCCTGGCGAAACTCCAGCTGCGCGACCGGGTCCAGGCGGTGGTCCTGGCGTACGAGAGCGGGCTGGTCACGCCCGGCGGATGACACCGTGTACGACCTGGGTCGTAGCGGCCGGAGGGCGCACCGCGACCCGGGGCGCACGCAGGTCGAGCGCGCAGGTGGAGATCGACAGACCGGTGCCGGCCATAGCGTCGGAGGGGTCCGATCCGCCACCTGCACCGGGAGCCCCGCATGATCCGCCTGACCCTGCGTTCGCTGCGCGCCGAGGCGCTGCGCATGCTGCTCTCGGCGCTCGCCGTCGTGCTCGGCGTCGCGTTCGTCGCCGGCACGATGATCTTCGTGGACGGGATGCGCGCCGGGGCGTACGAGCGGGCCGGCACCTTCGACCGCCACACCGACCTGGGGGTCTACTCAGCCGGCCGAGAGGTGTTGCCCCCGGCACTGGTCGACCGGGTGCGGGCGGTCGACGGGGTGGCCGCCGCCGCCGGTGAGCTGACCAACACCGCCGGGATCGTCGGAGCCGACGGTCGGCCGGTGCTCGGCTTCACCATGCTCGTCGCCATCCCCACCGAGGACGCGCTGCGCTCGTACGACGTGGTGGCCGGCCGGTTGCCCGACCGGGCCGGGGAGGTGGTGCTCGACGCGCCGACGGCGGCCGAGCAGGGCTTCGGGCTCGGCGCGGCGGTCCGGATCGGCGCCACCGGCGGGGCCGCCCGCCCGTACACCCTGGTGGGCACCGTCGACGTGGCGGGCACCGCCCGCGACGTCGGCGGTCCGTTCGTCGGCCTGGTCGGGCCGGACGCCCTGGCCCTCACCGGCGAGCGCGGCTACGGCCGGATCATGGTGGCGGCCCGACCGGGCGCCGACGTCGCGGCGCTGACCGAGAAGGTTCGGGCCGCGTCCGGCGCCGAAGCCACAGTGAAGAGTCGCCAGCAGATCCTCGACGAGGCCGTGGAGGACGCGGTCCGCAACGTGGAACAGTTCCGCATGCTGCTGTTGATCTTCGTGGGGGTCGCGGTCGTGGTGGCCGGCTTCGTGATCGCCAACACCTTCGCGATCGTGCTGGCCCAGCGCACCCGACGGACCGCGCTGCTGCGCCTGATCGGTGCCACCCGGGGACAGGTCTTCCGGTCCACGCTGCTGGAGTCGGCGGTGCTGGGGCTTGTCGCCTCCGCGCTCGGGGTGCTGCTCGGGGTGGCCCTCGCCGCCGGATTGCGGCTGCTGCTGTCCCGACTGGACGTGCCGGTCACCGGTGGGCTGACCGTGAACGGTTCGACAGTGCTCACCGGCCTGCTGCTGGGCACCGGGCTCACCGTGTGCGCCGCCCTGCTGCCGGCCTGGCGGGGGACGCGGATCGCCCCGGTGGCCGCGCTCACCGACGCCGCGGTGCAGCCCAGCCAGGGTGCCGGTCGGGTTCGGTTGAGCATCGGCGTGGTGGTCCTCGCCGTCGGTGTGGCCGCGCTGGCCGGCGCCGCCAGCGCCGGTCAGCTGCTACTGGTGGCGGTCGGTGGGGTGCTCACCTTCTTCGGGATTGTGCTGTTCGGGCCGGTGCTCGTCCCCGCGCTGGCCCGGGTGTTCGGCTGGCCGGTCCGACGAGTGCTCGGCACCATCGGTGAGCTGGCGGTCAGCAACACGGTGCGCAATCCGCGGCGGGTCGCCGCGACCGCCACCGCGCTGGTGATCGGTATCGGACTGGTCTCGGCGTTCATGGTCGGCGCGCGCAGCACCAAGGACGGCATCGAGCGCAGCGTGGACGCCCAGATCGGGACGGACTTCGTGGTCAGCGGAATCGGTCAGGACCTGCCGGCCGCGCTCGTCGGTGAGCTCGCCTCCCGTCCCGAGCTGGGTGTGGTGCACGAGCAGCGCAGCACGGTCGTCGACGACGTCGAGATCCGCGCGGCCCACCCGGCGCTGGTCGGCCGGACGCTGAGCGGGGTGCTGTCCGGCGACGCCGAGCGGGTCGGGCCGGGGCAGGTGCTGGTGCACCGCGAGTTGGCGCGGGCCCGCGGTTGGCAGGTCGGCTCCCCGGTGACCGTCGGGGGGAGGTCGTTCCGGGTGGCCGCCGTGGTGACCGACGACAGCCCCAGCGGTGAGGTGCCAGCGGGTCACGTCATCGACCTGTCCGACCAGGACTTCACCGCGCTCTTCCCCGCCCGGCGCGGCTACCTGGCCGAGATCGACCCCGCCGCCGGGGTGGGCCCCGCGCGCGCCCGCGACGCGATCACCGCGGTGCTGGGCCGCTACCCGACGGTGAACCTGATGGACCAGGGCGCCTACAAGAAGATGCTCACCGGCACTGTGGACATGCTGCTCGCCTTCGTCACCGCGCTGCTCGGTCTGGCCGTGGTGATCGCCCTGGTCGGCGTGGCGAACACCCTGAGCCTCTCGGTGGTCGAACGGACCAGGGAGAACGCCGTGCTGCGGGCGGTCGGGCTCACCCGAGGGCGGATGCGGGCGGTCCTGGCGGTCGAGGCGGTGCTGATGGCGCTGGTCGGCGCGGTGCTCGGGGTCGGGCTCGGCACCGGAGTCAGCGCGTCCACCATGGCCCTGCTGGACCGCCTCGGCGGCGACTTCCACGTGGTGCTGCCGCTCGGCCAGCTCGGGCTGATCCTCGGTGTCGCGGTCCTCGCCGCCCTGCTCGCCTCGGTGCTGCCGGCCCGCCGAGCGCTGTCCCGCCCGGTCGTCGAGGCGCTCGCCGACCAGTGAGCCGGTCGCGGTCCGGACCAGCCGGGTCTCCCCCCGGTGACCGGACGGACATCCGCCGGCCGGCCCCGCCATCTTCCCCGGCGGCGGGACCGGCCAGCGGTGCCGGGTCTACAGGCGCTCGACCATCGGGCCGACGCACCGGTTACGGGTGTCGAAGATGTAGCGGGCGTGCCTGACCACGAGGTCGTAGTCGAAGGTGTCATGGTCGGTGACCACCACCACCGCGTCGGCCGCACGCACCTCACGCTCGCTGAGCCCGACCACTGTGACCCCGGCGGGGATCTGGTGCGCCTCGGCGTACGGCTCGACGGCGTGCACCTCGGCGCCGAGGGCCTGCAACCGACGGGCCACGTCCACGGCGGGGGAGTCGCGCATGTCGCCGGTGTTCTTCTTGTACGCCAGACCGAGCAGCAGTAGCCGGGCACCGCTGACGGCACGACCGTCCCGGTTCAGCCCTCCCATGATCCGCTGCGCGACGTGTTCGGGCATCTCGTGGTTGACGTCGTTGGCCAGCTCGATGAACCGGAACTGCCGACCGAGGCGGCGCTTGACCTGCCAGGACAGGTAGCACGGATCGATCGGCAGGCAGTGCCCGCCGACGCCGGGGCCGGGCCGGAACGGCATGAAGCCGAACGGTTTGGTCGAGGCGGCGTCGATCGCCTGCCAGACGTCGATGTCGAGGTGGTGCGAGAGCATGGTCAGCTCGTTGATCAGCGCGATGTTGACCTGGCGGAAGGTGTTCTCGATCAGCTTGGTCAGCTCGGCGACGCGGGTGGAGTCCACCGGTACGGTGCGTTCCACGAGGCGCTGGTAGAACTCGTCCACCCGGGCCAACGCCGCCGGGTCCACACCGGAGACGACCTTCGGGGTGTTCTCCAGTCGCCACGTCGGGTTGCCGGGGTCGATCCGCTCGGGGCTGTAGCCGAGGTGGAAGTCACCGGGGCTGGTCAGGCCGCTGGCCGACTCCAACAGCGGGCGCAGCAGCTCCTCAGTGGTGCCCGGGTAGGTGGTCGATTCCAGGATCACCGTGCAGCCCGGGCGTACGTATGGGCCGATACCGATTCCGGCCTGCTCGACGAAGCTCAGGTCCGGGGTCCCGTCGCGTAGCGGGGTCGGTACCGTGATGACGCAGATGTCGAACCCGTCAGCGTCGGTGTACTCCGTGCTGGGGTGGTAGCGGCCGCTGCCCAACGCGCGGCCCAGCTGGTCGGCCCGAATGTCCTCGACGAACGACTCGCCGGAGGCGAGACGCTTCACCCGGTCGGCGTCGACGTCGAGACCGACCACGTCGAGCCCCGCCTCGACGGCCCGCATGGCCAGCGGAAGTCCGACGTACCCCTGACCGATCACGACCAGCTTTTCAGCGCTCACCCAGGCTCCCGCAGCAGATGGTGTAAATAGCCTGCTGAGAGCCTAGAGGCGTCTTCGGCGCCGTAAGTCCGTTTTGGGGATATCGGTGCTGGTGGGACTGACGGGGGTCGGCCACAGCGCGCGGCTCAACCTTCCGCCGGCACCTCGGGATCGACAGGCGGGCTGGAGGTGGCGGGTGGATCAGGAGGCGCGCTGGTCGTCGGCGGCGCGGCCGTGGTGGGCGCCGCGCTGGTGGGCGGCGCCGTGGTGACGCCCACCGTCGGCGTCGGCGAGTTGGCGGTCTGGCTCGGCTGCAGGCTCGGCGTGGCGGAGACCGACGCGGACGGGGAGTTGCCGGTGACGTGCGGCCGGTCCGGCCGGCCCGGCTCGACGCTGGTGATCTGCTCGTTCGCCGCGGGCAGGTCGACGGGGCCGCTCGGTGCCACCGTCGGCGAGGTGGCCGGCAGATTGACCGCCGGGTCGTCGCCGACGTTACGCGTCGCGGCCAGCGCCGCGCCGAGCCCGACCAGCGCGACCAGCATGGCCGCCGCCGCGCCGACCAGCGGACCCCGCCGTCGCTGGCGCCCGTCCGCCACCGCCGCGCCGACCGGCACGTCCGTGCGGGTGCCCGGCCCAGCGTCGCGCAGCGCGACCGGCCCGGCCATCGCCGTCGGCGGCTCGCCGCCGGTGACCGCCGTCCGAGCGGCCTCGGCCATCGCCGCTCCGCTGGTGAACCGCTCAAGCGGATCCTTGGCCAGGGCCCGAGACACCAGAGCGCGGACCGCCTCCGGAATGTCGTGCGGCAGCTCCGGCGGCTCGTCGTCCAGGTGCCGCACGGCGACCTGGAGCGGATTGTCACCGGTGAACGGCGGGCTGCCGGTCAGGCAGCAGTAGGTGACCGCGCCCAGGGCGTAGATGTCGGTGGCACCGCTGACCGGCCGACCGGCGGCCTGCTCGGGAGCCATGTAGAGGGCGGTGCCCGGCACGGCGTTGGTGCTGGTGATGCTGGTGATGTCGGTGGAGCGGGCCACGCCGAAGTCCACCAGGACGACGGTGCCGTCCTCCTGCACCAGCAGGTTGCTGGGCTTGACGTCGCGGTGCACGATGCCGCCGCGATGCGCCGCGTTGAGCGCTGCGGCCGCCTGGGCCACGATCGACATCGTCTCGGCCACGTCGAGCCGCCCGGCCGCCTCGATCCGCTTGGACAACGGCTCGCCGGCGACGAACTCCATGACGAGGTAGTCCGCCCGCCCGCCGTCGGGGAGGTCGTCCGCACCGCAGTCGAAGACCTGCACGATGCCGGGGTGCCGCAGCGCCGCCATGATCCGGGCCTCGGCGCGGAACCGGGCGATGAAATCGGGATCGGAGACCAGCGCCGGCAGGAGGACCTTGACCGCGACCTGCCGGCCGAGGATCAGGTCGGAGGCACGCCAAACGTCGCCCATGCCGCCCGTGGCGACACGTTCGTCCAAGCGGTAGCGACCGCTGAGCACGACCTCCGATGACAACACCGCATTACCGTACCTAGAGTGGCGCGGGGCGGCGCGCCGTGGCAGGCCCGCCGGGTGGCTGGTTCAGAGTGGCTGATCCGGCCTGACCTGTGTGGACGCTCGCCCTTCGTGACGCTGCGGATGTGTGGTGTCACAAAAAGCGACTATTTCCGTCGCTCGGGTCGACGATGGGGGCAAGAAACCGCCTACAGGCGTGGTGGGCGTCTGCTGCGTACTGACCGTTACGACGACGCGCCGTCGGGCAGGGTTGATAATTGTCACTCTTCCGTGACACGAGGCCGACTTGTCGGGTCGTTGCTGCCCTCTTAGCGTTAGCCCGGCTCGGGCCCTCCCGGCCACCTCGGCGGGCAGCGCGCCGATCGACCACCCTGGCGTTGGCCGCCGGACACGCCCCCCGGACAATCGTGGTCGCGGGCACAATCAGAGCGGTGGAGGGCGGTGCGGTGCTGGTGCTGATCGGGCGGACGACTCGTGCCGCGTGGCGTGCGCCAGCCCGGTTGGTCGGGCCGACACGCCCCGAACGATGCGTGGGGCGCGCATGACCGCCGACCTGTCGGAGGTGGTGACCGCCGCGCAGGCCGGGGACGAGGAGGCGTTCCGCTTTCTCTACCGCAGCCTCCAGCCCGGGCTGCTGCGGTACCTGACCGCGCTCGTCGGAGGCGACGCCGAAGACGTCGCCTCCGAGACCTGGCTCCAGATCTCCCGTGACCTGCCCGGCTTCACGGGGGGCGAGTTTCGGGCCTGGGCGGTCACCATCGCCCGTAACCGCGCGATGGACCACCTGCGCCGGCTGCGCCGCCGCCCCTCGCTCCCGGTCCCGGTGCAGGCGCTCGTCGAGCTCGCCAGCGACGCGGACACCGCCGAGCGAGCCAGCGAGACGATCGGTACCGAGACCGCCCTCGCGCTGATCGCCACCCTCCCGCCCCGGGAGGCCGAAGCGGTCCTGCTGCGGGCCGTGATCGGGCTGGACGCGGGGTCCGCCGGCCGGGTGCTGGGCCGCCGTGCCGGTGCCGTGCGGACCGCCGCTCACCGTGGCCTACGCCGGCTCGCGGTCCTGCTGGAGCGGCAGAGCCCGGCCGAGTCGTCGGTCGGGGTCGAGGAGGTGCCACCGCCGCGTGCGGGGAGCGGCCCCGCCCTGCGGGCATCGCACGTCGAACCGGCGGACGGCTGACGTGAGGGGACTCCCGATGAACTCGTTCCGGCGGGCCGACCGCGCCGACACCGAGCGGCTGCTCGACTCGGCCTCTGCCCGGGTGGACGCCACGCTGGATCAGGGCCCCTCCGTCATGCCCACGGAAGTGGACGCGAACTCACCCGGGGTGCACCTGAGCGCCCCGAACGTGCCCCCGGCCGAGCCGGTGGCCGCGTTGCTCGCCGCGGCGGCCGGCCCCGCTCGCCCGGGCGAGTTGGCCGGGGAGGACGCCGCGGTGGCCGCGTTCCGGGCCGCCCGGGCCAACCCGGCGCCGGCAGTGCCGCAGCGGCCACGCCGTCGCCGGATGACCACCGGCGCGGTGGCCTGGATCGGAGCGGTCGCAGCTACCGCCACCGCGGGGGCCGCCTTCGCCGCGGTCACCCGGGACCGAGGGCCAGACCCGGTCGCACCGGCACCGTCGCGCCCGTCACCCTCGCCGCACCAGGGCGTGTCCCGGTCAGCCGAGCCCGGTCGGTCGGTGGGCCCCGGCGCCCCGTCGCCGGGCGCGCCGCCGCCCGTCACCGCCACGCCGCCGACCAGTCCCACTACCGCCGGCCAGATCCACGGACAGTGCCGCGCGTGGCGGGCGAAGGCGCCCGAGCAGCGGGAGAAGGCGCTACGCACGTCGGCCTTCCAGAAGCTGGTGACCGCCGCCGGCGGCCCCGCCGAGGTCGAGGCGTACTGCCAGAGGCTGGTACCCGAGGCGAAGCCGTCCGAGCCGGCGAAGGTCACGCCCTCCGATTCGGCGAGGGGCAAGCAGTCCCCATCGGGGAAAGCCCCGCCGTCACCGCCGCGACCTGATCACTCCGTAGGCGGCTGACCGGTCGGCGGTTGGAGCGGTTTGTTCCGCCCTGCTTCGGAAATTCGTCTGTTAGACAGAGGTTGGTGGCCCGTGCACGCCCCCGACGGTGTCGGTGGGTGGGTTTACGGTGGCACGGTGTGCCGGACCCGGCGCACGGAGAGGGGGCCCGACCCTTGGTGACGTCATCCGACCTGGACCGCAGCGCCATCCTGCGCGAGTCCGCAGCCGCAGTCCGACACCTCGCCCGGATCTGCTTCAAGACCGGCCCACCCACCCACACCGGCGTCGAACTGGAATGGACCGTGCACGACGCCGCCGATCCCGCCCGCCCCGTCGACGCGACGCGGCTGCGGGCGGCGCTGGGGCGGCACAGCCCCGCCACGCTGGATGCCACCAGCCCGGCCGAGCCGCTGCGACACGGCGGCATGGTCACCCTGGAGCCGGGTGGCCAGTTGGAGATCTCCACCCCGCCCCGCCCCTCGGTCGCCGCGTTGATCCGTGCCACCGAGGCCGACATCGCCCAGGTCACCGACCTGCTGGCCGCCGCCGGGCTGGTCCTCGGCAGCAGCGGCATCGACCCCCACCGACGGCCGCGCCCGGTGGTGGAAACCCCCCGTTACCGCGCGATGCGCGGAGCCTTCGACCGCCACGGCCCGGCCGGCCGCACGATGATGTACAGCACCGCAGGCCTGCAGATCTGCCTCGACGCCGGTGAGCCGGACCAGGTCGCTGACCGCTGGGCCGCGGCCCACGCGGTCGGGCCCCCACTGCTCGCGGCGTTCGCTTCCGCCGCTCGGCACGCCGGGCGGCGCACCGGTTGGGCCTCCGCCCGGATGGCCGCCTGGCTGGCCATCGACCCGGCCCGGACCCGCCCGGTCTGGTCGCCCTCTCGGGCCGGGGACGATCCGACCGACGCCTGGGTCAGCTACGTGCTCGCCGCGCCGCTGCTCTGTCTGCGCCGGCACAGCGCTGACTGGGCCGCGCCGCCCGGGGTGACCTTCGCCGACTGGCTCGACGGCGCGCTGCCACAACCGCCCAGCACCGATGACCTCGACTACCACGTCAGCACCCTCTTTCCGCCGGTGCGGCCGCGCGGCTACCTGGAGCTGCGCTACCTGGACGCCCAACCCGATCGCGGCTGGCGGCTGCCGCTGGCGGTGCTGACCGCCCTGTTCGGTGACCAGGGCACCGTGCGCGAGGCGTACACGATCGCCACGCCGGTGGCGCACCGCTGGTCGGCCGCCGCCCGGCACGGCCTGGCCGACCCGGCGCTGGCCGCCGCCGCGGCGGGCCTGCTCGACCTGGCCCTGACCACCCTGCCCCGACTGGAGCTGCCGGCCAGCACCCATGACGAGATCCGGCGAGGGATACGCCAGCGGCTGGCAGCCGCAGAGAGGAGAGACCAGTGAGCGCGAGGAGCGAGCCGGTTGTGCGACCCGCGCAGCCGCGAACGGAGGACGGCTCAGTGAGCGCGAGGAGTGAGCCGGTTGTGCGAGCCTCGCAGTCGAGAACGGAGGACGGCTCAGTGAGCGCGAGGAGTGAGCCGGTTGTGCGAGCCTCGCGGGCGGGCCGGGTCGACGGCGAGCAGTTGCGCGACCACATCGCGGCGGAGTTGGCGCGGGCTCGCACCCGCACCGCGTTGCTGACCGAGGTGGTCGACGACGCCGACCTGACACGCCAGCACTCACCCCTGATGTCGCCGTTGGTCTGGGACCTTGCCCATGTCGGTAACCAGGAGGAGCTCTGGTTGGTCCGGGACGTCGGCGGCCGGGAGCCGGTCCGGTGTGACATCGACGAGTTGTACGACGCGTTCAAGCAGCCGCGCCGGGACCGCCCCGCGCTGCCCCTGTTGCCGCCCGCGGAGGCGCGCGCCTACCTGGCCACCGTTCGGGACAAGGTGCACGACCTGCTCGACGCGGTGACCTTCACCGAGCGGCCGCTGGTCGCCGACGGGTTCGCCTTCGGCATGATCGTGCAGCACGAGCAGCAGCACGACGAGACCATGCTCGCCACCCACCAGCTGCGCTCGGGGCCGGCGGTGCTGCACGCTCCGGCGCCGCCCGAGCCGTCGGTCCAGGTCGGCGCGGAGGTACTGGTGCCGGCCGGCGAGTTCACCATGGGCACCGACACCGATCCGTGGGCGTTGGACAACGAACGTCCGGCGCACCGGGTCGACCTCCCGGCGTACGTCATCGACGCCGCCCCGGTGACCAACGGCCAGTACTTGGCCTTCATCGCCGACGGCGGCTACACCGAGCAGCGCTGGTGGAGCGCGGCCGGTTGGGAGCATCGGGTTCGGGAGCAGCTGAGCGCCCCGATGCACTGGCGTTGCGACGGCGACGACTGGTCGTATCGGCGCTTCGGTCAGTGGGCGCGGGTCCGCGCCGACGAGCCGGTGGTGCACGTGTGCTGGTACGAGGCGCAGGCGTACGCGGCGTGGGCCGGCAAGCGGCTGCCGACCGAGGCGGAGTGGGAGAAGGCGGCCCGGTGGGATCCGACGACCGGGCGGTCGCGTCGTTACCCCTGGGGGGACGACGACCCGACCGAGACGCACGCCAACCTCGACCAGCGCCATCTGCGGCCGGCGCCGGTGGGCGCGTATCCGGCCGGGGCCTCGCCCTTGGGTGTGCACCAGCTCATCGGCGATGTCTGGGAGTGGACCTCGACGGCGTTCGACGGGCATCCAGGGTTCGCCGCGTTCCCGTACCGCGAATATTCGGAGGTGTTCTTCGGCGGCGACTACCGGGTGCTGCGCGGTGGCTCGTTCGGCACTGACCGCTCCGCCTGCCGGGGCACCTTCCGCAACTGGGACTATCCGATCCGCCGGCAGATCTTCAGCGGTTTCCGCTGCGCCCGGGACGCGCGACCGGACGAGTCGTACCGGTGAGTCGCCGCACGACCGGCGGCCCGGCGGCGGGCCGGGGGCGCTGATGTGTCGCCACCTGGCCTACCTGGGGCCGCCGGTCACCCTGGCCGAGCTGTTGTTCGACCCTCCGCACTCGCTGGTGCGGCAGTCCTGGGCGCCCCGTGACATGCGCGGCGGCGGCACGATCAACGCCGACGGGTTCGGTGTCGGCTGGTACCCGGGTGAGGGTGAGCCGGTGCGGTACCGGCGGGCGCAGCCGATCTGGAGCGACCCGACCATCGCCCAACTGGCGGCGGTGACCCGCAGCGCGGCGGTGGTGGCGGCGGTGCGTTCGGCCACGGTCGGGATGGCGGTGCTCGACGGCGCGGCGGCGCCCTTCGCCGAGGGGCGGTGGCTGTTCAGCCACAACGGTGTGATCCGCGGCTGGCCGGACGCCGTGGTGCCGCTCGCCGCCGGTCTCCCGGTGCGTGACCTGCTCACTCTGGACGCCACCACCGACTCGGCGCTGCTCTGGGCGCTGGTGCGGCATCGGTTGCGCGCTGGCGCCGACCCGGTCGAGGCGGTCGGGCGGACGGTGACCGACGTCGCCGCTGCCGCCCCCGGGTCGCGGCTCAACCTGCTGCTCACCGATGGGCACCGGGTGGTGGCCAGCGTGGCGGGGCATGCGTTGTCGGTCCGCGAGACGTCGGGTTCGGTGCTGCTCGCCTCCGAGCCGCACGACGACGATCCCGGTTGGCGGTCGGTGCCGGAGGGGCACCTCGTCGTCGCCACCGCGGGTGAGGTGCGGATACGTCCACTGCCGGCCCCGGTGGGCGCGCCGAGCAGGCACGCAACGGTTGATCGAACGAAAGGAGCGAACCGATGACCGCGGAACCCCTGGAGATCTACCTCGAAGAGGGTGACCTGGAGCGTGGCCTGCGTGACGACGTCCGGGCCGGGCTGAGCGCCGGCCGTAAGTGGCTGCCGCCGAAGTGGTTCTACGACGCCCGGGGCAGCGAACTCTTCGAGGAGATCACCCGACTGCCTGAGTACTACCCGACCCGGGCCGAGCGGGCCGTGCTGGAGGCGCACGCTCCCGACATCGCGGCGCTGACCGGGGCCAAGACGCTCATCGAGTTGGGCTCCGGTTCGTCGGAGAAGACCCGGCTGTTGCTGGACGCCTTCACCCGCCGGGGTGGGCTGGGCACGTTCGTCCCCCTGGATGTGTCGGTCAGTGCGCTGCGCGGGTCCACCGCCCAGATCGCGGCCGACTATCCCCGCCTGCGGGTTCGGGGCATCGTGGGGGACTTCACCCGGCAGCTGGACCGGCTGCCGACCGGCGGTCGGCGGTTGGTGGTGTTTCTCGGCGGCACCATCGGCAACCTGTTGCCCGCCGAGCGGGCCGAGTTCCTGACGGCGATGCGCGCCGCGCTGGAGGTCGGCGACTGGTTGTTGGTCGGCACGGACCTGGTGAAGGACCCGTCGGTGATCGTGCCGGCGTACGACGACGCCGCCGGGGTCACCGCCGAGTTCAACCGCAACGTGCTGCACGTGATCAATCGGGAGTTGGGCGCCGACTTCGACCCGGCCGCCTTCGAGCACGTCGCCGTCTGGGATCCGGACCACGAGTGGATCGAGATGCGGTTGCGGGCGACCCGGCCGATGAGCGTGCGGGTGCTGGGGCTGACAGTCGATTTCGCGGCGGGGGAGGAGCTGCGTACCGAGGTTTCGGCAAAGTTCCACCGGGAGGGGGTCGCCGCCGAGCTGGCCTCGGCCGGCTTCGCCACGGCGGAGTTCTGGACCGACCCGGACGGGCTCTTCGGCGTGACGCTGGCGCGGGCGCGGTGAGCCCGTTCACCCGGCGCGGCCGGGCCGGGCGGTGATCCGATAGGCTGATCACGCGAAGGGGAGTAGCCCCCAATGTCGTGGTCGACATACTGGTGCGTTCCGCATCCGGCCACGCGGCCCCGGTTCCCTCGGGGCGGGCGAGACCTTCGACTCAGGCTGTTGCAGCCGGGTCGAGGGCGCCCCTGTACCTCCTCCCGGCGTGAATGGGAAGGACGTCATGGAGGGATTTTTCGCCGCGCTGGTCATCAGCTTCGGCGTCATCTTCGTCGCCGAGCTGGGGGACAAGTCCCAGCTGATGGCGCTGACCTTCGCCACGCGGTTCAAACCGATCCCGGTGCTGATCGGCATCACGGTCGCCACCGCGGTGGTGCACCTGGCGTCGGTCGCCATCGGCGTGGGTCTCGGGGCGGTGCTGCCAACCGAGTGGATCTCCCTGGTGGCCGGTGTGGCGTTCCTCGGGTTCGGCGCGTGGACGCTCCGCGGGGACAAGCTCACCGAGGAGGAGAAGCGCAAGGCGGAGAAGACCAGCAAGACCGCGATCGTGGCGGTGTCGGTGGCGTTCTTCCTCGCCGAGCTGGGCGACAAGACGATGCTCGCCACGATCACGCTCGCCACCAAGTACGGCTGGTTCGGCACCTGGCTCGGCTCCACCATCGGCATGGTGGCCGCGGATGCGCTGGCCATCCTGGTCGGCCGGATGCTCGGTCGGCGGCTGCCGGAGAAGACCATCAGGTACGGTGCCGCGATCCTCTTCGCCATCTCCGGTCTCTGGCTGATCCTGGAGGCGGTGAACGAGCTGACCTGAGCGCCGACTAGCCGCAGCGTGGGCGGGTAACGGCCCGGGGTGGAGCCGGCCGAGTTGTTGCGCCAGGGCGACCAGGTGCTGGTTGCCGTGGTGGAGGTGGCCGGCGCGCTGGTGATCTTCGTTGGCGCGGTGTGGGCGGCGGTGCGGTTCGTGGTCGAGGGGCTGCGACACCGCAGCGCCGCCCGCTTCACGCCGATCCGGCTCTCGCTGGGCCGCTTTCTGACTCTCGGCCTGGAATTCCAGCTGGCGGCCGACGTGCTGCGTACGGCGGTGTCCCCGTCGTTCACGCAGATCGGCCAACTGGCCGCCATCGCGACGATCCGAACGGCGTTGAACTACTTCCTGGGCCGCGAGATCCGGCAGGAGCAGCGTCAGGTGGCCGAGGGGGAGCGTCGACCGTGACGGCCACCCTGGTCACGGCGGTCACCGCCCTGGCGCTGCTCGCCGGGGTGCTCACCACGCTCACCACCGGGGCGGTGCGCAGCGGCGTCCGGATACTGCTGGACCTGCTCACCGCGGCCGGTCTGATCCGGCTCGCCGGCGAGCCGGATTGGAACGGCCTGGCCGGCGCGGTATCGATCATCGCCCTGCGTCAGCTGCTCGGGGTGGCGCTCAGCCGCCCACCAGCATGGTCCGGCCGACAATCCCCGGCGCGCTGCGCTGAGGACGATCACCACCTACCGTTGGCCTCGACAGGTGAAACGGGAAAAGCGGGAGGATGACCACATGAGCCGGCACGACGAACCGAACGAGTACGGCTACGCCGGCGGTGCCACCGCCCCGGAGCCGCCGCCCGGCGGGAAGCCCGATGAGCAGGATCGCGTCGAGGCGGTGGCGGTGCCGGGCGACGACCTCACCGGGCCGGCGGCCGAGGCGCTGGTCGAGGAGACCGAGGACCTGCCGCCCGCCGATCGTCGCCACTGAGCGCAAGCCCGCGCGGTGGGTGCGGCGGCGCGGCACGACGGCGGACCCGCGCTCGCCGCACCGCCCCTCGGCGCTTCGCGTTCGCCGGGCCGCACCGGCGCGTTCAGCGGGCGTCGGGGTGCTGGTAGACGTCGGGTACGCCGTCCCCGTCGGCGTCCAGCCGCTCCTTCTCCGCCACCCTCCGGTACGTCGTGTTGCGGCGGCTGAGCACCGTGGCGGCCAACCCGGCGGAGATCACCGAGCCGAGCAGCACGGCCGCCTTGACCCGGTCGTCGGCAGTGCTGCCCGCCCCGAAGGCCAGGTCGCCGATGAGCAGCGAGACGGTGAAGCCGACGCCGGCCAGCAGGGCGATCCCGAGCAGGTCGGCCCAGGTGATGTCCTCGTCCAGCTCGGCGCGGGTGAACCGGGCCAGCAGGTACGTCGAGCCGAAGATGCCGATGGTCTTGCCGAACACCAGGGCGGCGACGATGGCGATCACGATCGGGTCGCTCAGCAGGGCGCCCAGGTCGGTGCCGCGCAGGGTGACCCCGGCGGCGAAGAGGGCGAAGATCGGCACCGCGAAGCCGGCCGACACCGGCCGCCAGCGGTGCTCCAGGCGGGCGGCGAGCCCACCTTCGCCCGCCTCCGCGCTGGCGGTGGCCGGCTGCTTGCCGCCCGCCGGTCGACGGGCGAGCACCGGGACCGTGAAGCCGAGCAGGACACCGGCCACCGTGGCGTGCACGCCCGAGGCGTGCATCAGTGTCCAGGCGGCGATCGCGAGGGGGATCAGCGCCCACCACCAGGTACGCCCCCGCTGCACCAGCACCGCGAAGAGCCCGATCGGCACCAACGCGGCGAGCAGTGGAACGGGCTGGAAGTCGGCGGTGTAGAAGATCGCGATGATGGTGATCGCGAACAGGTCGTCGACCACCGCGAGGGTGAGCAGGAATGCGCGTAGGCCCTGGGGCAGATGTGAGCTGACCACCGCGAGCACGGCGAGCGCGAAAGCGATGTCGGTGGCGGTCGGAATGGCCCACCCGCGCAGGCCGTCCCCGCCCGCGCTCAGCACCACCGCCACGTAGATCAGCGCCGGCAGCAGCATCCCGCCGAGTGCGGCCGCAATCGGTAGCGCGGCCCGACGCGGGTCGCGGAGGTCACCGGCGACGAACTCCCGTTTGAGCTCCAGGCCCACCACGAAGAAGAAGATGGCCAGCAGGCCGTCCGCCGCCCAGGTGGCCAGATCCAGGTCGAGGTGCCAGGGCGCGCCGGGCCAGGGCACCACGTCGCCGAGCCGGGTGTACGAGTCGGACCACGGGGAGTTGGCCCAAACCAGCGCGATCACAGCGCCGAACAGCAGCAGCGCGCCGCCGACGGTTTCGGTACGCAGCACGTCGGCCAGGTGCCGGGCCTGCGGCCAGGACGATCGGGAGAACAGCCGGATCTTCGGCGGACGCGGGCCGGATGGCGGGGTGGGGGAGGTCAACTTCGGGCTCACCTACAGGAGTCGGGACGGCAGGAATCCACTCGCCGACCAGACTTCCCGGCACACCGCTGTCGACCCTATCCGGCGGCGCGGTCGGCGGCGACAGCTGGGCCGATCGGACGCCATCCGATCGGCCTCCGACTTTTTCCCCGTTGTCGCCGCAGCCGAATGGGCGTTTGTCGGGTTGGTCATGCGGGCGCACATCTCGCCGCCGGAAAATACATAACTCCGGACATAAGCCGCATGAGCCGCTTTAATGGTTTCACGAGTTTAGAGACGACCTTGGGGGTTTTCGTGAAGTTCTTTGCCGTAACCGGACCGGCATGGGGGCACTCCTGATGGACCTGCTCCGCCAATTGCGCCACGTGCGTCGGCACTGGTGGGTCGCGCTGGTCACGGTCATGGTGGCTCTCGGCGTCTCGGCGTTCCTGACCGTACGGGCCCAACCCCGGTACGTCGCCTCGGTGACCTTCTTCGTCACCACCCCCAACACCGGCGTCAGCGACGCCTACCAGGGCGGGCTCTTCCTCCAGCAGCGCGTCAAGTCGTACGCCGACCTGCTCAGCAGCGATCGGCTGGCGCAGAGCGTGGTGGCCGAGACTCCGGTCGGCCTCACCGCGGACGAGGTGCAGCGCAGGGTGAGCACCTCGACCGAGACCGGCACCGTTCTGCTGCGGGCGTCGGTGACCGACACCGACCAGACCCGCGCGTTGCGCGTGACGGAGAGCCTCGCCAACAAGTTCGTCGAGCTCGTCCAGAAGGTCGAGACGACCCCGGAGGGCAAGGCGCCCATCAAGATCGAAGTGGTCAGTGGCCCGCGGGTCAGCGCCGACCCCGTCTCGCCACAGCCGGCCCGCAACCTCACCCTCGGTGGTCTGGTCGGCCTGATCCTCGGCATCGGTCTGGCGATCCTGCGGGGCGTCGCCGACGTCCGACTCCGCGACGCCGCCGGCCTGCAACGCGCCACCGGCAGCCCGCTGCTCGGTGAGATTCCGTTCGAGGCCAACGCCCGCAGTGCGCCTCTCATCGTGGGCGACGCCGCGACCTCGGCGCGCGCCGAGGCGGTCCGCAAGCTGCGGACCAACCTGCGCTTCGTGGACGTCCACGAGCCGGCCCGGGTCATCGCGGTGACCAGCGCCCTGCAGGGCGAGGGCAAGACCACGCTCTCCTGCAACCTGGCCATCGCACTGGCCGAGGCCGGCTGGCGGGTGCTGCTGGTCGACGCGGATCTGCGCCGACCGAAGGTCGACGACTACCTGGGCCTGGACGCCGGCGTCGGTCTGACCGACGTGCTGGTCGGCGACGTGAAGGTGGGCGACGTCGTGCAACGCTGGGGCGACAAGTCACTGCTGGTGCTGCCCAGCGGGTCGGCCCCGCCGAACCCGAGCGAGCTGCTCGGCTCCAAGGCCATGTCGGACCTGCTGCTGGCGCTGCGCGAGTCGGCGGACATCGTGATCATCGACACCGCGCCGCTGCTCGCGGTGACCGACGGCGTGGTGGTGGCCGTGCAGGCCGACGGCGCGCTGCTGGTGACCCAGCAGGGCCGTACCTCGCGGACCCAGGTCGCCGCGGCGGCCCGGTCGCTGCACTCGGTCTCGGTCCGGTTGCTCGGCTGTGTGCTGAACATGGCCAAGGTGGCCAAGGCCGAGGCGTACCAGTACGAGGCCTACCGGGTGGTCGCCTCGACGCCCGAGGCGTCGGTGCCGGCCGACCGGGCCGCGTCCGGCCGGCACAGCGCGACCGCCGACGGGGTCAACGGCGTCCCCGACCACACCCAGGAACTCACCCGGCTGCCCCGATGAGCGCGGCGAGGGGTCGCAACGACCGTTCGATCTCCTCCGCGCAGCGTCGGAAGTCGGCCGCGGTACCGCCGATCGGGTCCCGAAGGTCGTCCTCGTCCGGGGCGGCGGGTTGCAGCCGTCCCCGGGCCTGGGCGGCGGCGGCGATCGCCGCCCGCAACGGGTCGTCGGCCGAGTCGGCGGGCGGCTCGGCCGCCGCGGCGAGCCGCCCGAACTGGCGCAGCGTGAACGTCCGGTGCAGCGCTCCCGGCGTCAACGCCGTGCAGACCGAGCGTTGGCGTCGGGTCGCGGTCAGCACGAGCGTCGCCTCGACCAGGTACTCGGGCCGCAACCCACGGGTCCGGAACGTGGCCGGGTCCGCGCCGTTCTCGGTCGCGACCTCCATGGCGTACGGGTGCATGGCCAGCCCGTCGATCGCGTCGGTGCCGGCGCTGGCCACCTCGACGGGTCGGTCGGCCAGCAGCCGACGGGCCAGGTACTCGGCCATCGGTGACCGGCACAGGTTGGCGTGGCAGACGAACAACACGCGATCAGCCATCGGTGCCCCTCTCATCGGTACGGACACGGGCGCTCGCACCGCGAGGGCGGTGCGTCGACGCCGGTGGCCGCGCGGGGAGGGGTTGTCGGCATCGTACGCGGGCCGCACGCGCGCCGGTCGTGGTGCCGCGCCGGCCGCCGGCGATCTCTGTGGGACGGGGGCGTACCGGTGAAGATCGGCATCCTGTCGTACCACTTTCCGCCCGAGCCGGCCTTCATCCCGGGGAGCCTCGCCGAGGAGCTGGCCGCGCGTGGGCACGAGGTACGGGTCCTCACCGGCTTTCCGGACTACCCCGGCGGGCACGTCTATCCCGGCTGGCGACAGCGGTGGCACCACGAGACGCACAGCCAACGGCTGAGTGTCCGACGGGTGCCCCGGTACCCGGGGGGCACCGCGTCGGTCGGCGGCCGGATGGCCAGCTACCTCTCCTTCGCCGGCAGCGCGGGGCTGGTCGCGCGCCGGTTCCTGGGCGACGTGGACGTGCTCTACGTCTTTCAACTGCCGGCGACGACGTTCGCCGCCGCCGGGGTGATCCGGTTGCTCGGGCGGGTGCCGGCGGTGCTGCACGTGCAGGACGTCTGGGCCCGCGACGGCGCCGACGAGGGGGGCGAGGGACGCTGGGCGGCGCGGATGGGCAGCACGATGACCCGGATCTACCGGACCGCGGCGCGGATCGCGGTCGCCGCGCCGTCGATGCGGGACCTGGTGGTCGCCGCTGGCGCCGACCCGGCCCGGGTCCGGTTGGTGCTGAACTGGACCGACGAGCGGATCTTCCACCCGGCGACACCCAGTGCGGCGGCCCGCCAGCTGGTCCGTCGAGATGGTCGGTGCGTGGTGATGCACGCCGGGACCATTGGGGAGCGGCAGGGGCTGGAGACCGCAGTCCGGGCGGCGGCGGCGCTGGACCGGACGATGGATCTTGTCCTGGTCGGTTCGGGCGCGGCGGAGCGGCGGGTGCGGGGGCTCGCCGCCGAGCTGGGCGCGGAGAACGTCCGCTTCCTGGAGCGGCGGTCGCCGGTCGACATGCCCGAGCTGTACGCCGCCGCCGACTACCAACTGGTCATGCTGCGCGACCTTCCGGAGCTGCGCGGCACGGTGCCCGGCAAGCTCCAGGCCGCGCTCTCCTGCGCCGCGCCGGTGATCGCGTCGGCCGGCGGGGACACGGCCGAGCTGGTCGAACGGGCGCGGGCTGGGCTGTCCTGCCCGCCGGAGGACTGGGCGGCGTTGGCCGACCGGTTCTGGTTGGCCGCCACCATCTCGCCGCCCACCCGCACCGAAATGGGTCGCCGGGGTCGGGCCGCGTACCTGCGAGAGATGTCGCTGCCCGCCGGCGTGGACCAGATCGAACGGCTGTTGCACGAGGCGGCCGGACGGGTCGCACAGCCCGCCACGGAACCACGAAGGAAATTCGCTTAAAGGACGACAAGCGCAATAACGGTACGAACTTCCCTGATGCGTGCTAAGAACGTCAGGGAATCGACCTTCTGTCCGGTTCCGTGAATGGGAGTGTGGTGTGACGGTGAGCGAACGACCGATCCGGCGGCGGAGCCGGTCCCGGCGTCGTCGGCGTGCCCGACTGCGACGGGCCCTCCTTGGCGCCCTGGTGGTTGGCTCGCTGCTGCTGGCGACCGCCGGGTGGGTCGGCTTCCGCGGTTGGCAGGCGCGCACCCACCTGCTCAACGCCGCTGGCCTGGCCCGAGAGTTGAGCGCCCAGACTGTCGGTGGGGACACCGGCCGCGCCCTGCGGACGCTCGCCGCCCTTCAGGAGCAGGCCGGCGCGGCCCGCGCGGCGACGGCCGATCCGACATGGCACCTCGGGCGACGTACGCCGATCGCCGGCGACGACCTCGACGCCGTCGCGCAGATCGCCGTCGCCATCGACGAACTGGCCCGACACGCATTTCCGACCCTGCTCCGGGCGGACCTGACCAGCCTGGTGCCGACCGGCGGGCGGGTGGACCTCGCCCGACTCGCCGCCGTCTCCACGCAGCTGACCGCGGCCCACGAGTCGGTGCAACGTACCCGCCAGAACCTGGCCGCGGTGCCCGCCGACAGCCTGGTCAGCCAGATCCGGCAGGCGCTGACCGACCTGCGCGACGAGATCGACCGGCTGGCCAGCCTCACCACGGCCGCCGCCCAGGGAGCCCGCCTCCTCCCGCCGCTGCTCGGCGCGAACGGCCCACGCCGCTACCTGCTCGTCTCGCAGAACCTCGCCGAGTTGCGCGCCACCGGCGGCATGTTCGGCGCGTACGCGATGATCGAGGCGGAGAACGGCAAGGTGAAGATGGGCAAGCAGGGCAGCAGTGCCTCGCTCGGCCGGTTCACCCCGGCGCTGAAGGTGCCCGCCGAGACCCGGGCCCTCTGGACGGACCTGCCGGGCATCTATCCCGCCGACGTCAACCTGTCTCCGCACTTCCCGACCGCCGCCGCGCTGTACCGCGAGATGTTCCGGCGCAAGACCGGCACCACTGTCGACGGCGTGCTCGCCGTTGATCCGGTGGTGCTGTCGTACCTGCTCAAGGCGACCGGTCCGGTGCTGGTGCCCGGCGGTGTCCCGCTCGCCAGCGAGAAGGTCGTGCAGACCCTGCTCAACGACAGCTACCAGCGCCTCGACGTCAAACAGCAGGACGACTTCTTCGCGGCGTCCGCCGCCTCGGTGTTCGACACCTTCTTCAAGAAGAATGTCAACCCACGGGTGCTGTTGTCCGCATTTGACCGTGCTGTCACCGAACGCCGGATATTGTTCTGGAGTGCCCGACCTGAGGAACAGCGGACATTCGGCGAGAGCCGGATGGCCGGGACGCTTCCGGAACAGGACACCGTGCCAACTGTCGGCGTGTTCCTCAACGACGGCAGCGGCGCGAAGCTCGGCTACTACCTGCGGCCGACGGCGAACCTGACGGTCGGCGAATGCCGGTCGGACGGCCGCCGCGAGCTCCGGCTGCGGGTGACTCTGCGCTCAACG
Organism: Micromonospora noduli; assembly: GCF_003264475.1. Taxonomy (NCBI): domain Bacteria; kingdom Bacillati; phylum Actinomycetota; class Actinomycetes; order Micromonosporales; family Micromonosporaceae; genus Micromonospora; species Micromonospora noduli. Next base: position 215,479 of record NZ_PYAC01000041.1, read on the forward strand.
GCGCCGAAGTCCGGACTTAGCGAATCCGTGCTCGGCCTCGGTCTGGCTGGCGATCCGTACACCGCCCGCACGTTGGTGTCGATCTTCAGCCCGGCTGGTGGAGCGGTGCTGGAGGCCCGGCTGGACGGGGCCGAGACGGCACTTGGCAGCGGCACCGAACGCCGCCGTCACGTGGCGACGGCCAGCGTCGACGTCGGCCCCGGCGCCGAGCGGGCACTGGAGGTCACAGTGCTGACGGCCAAGACCGGCGTCGGGCAGGCCGAGCTGTGGCTCACCCCCACCGCCACCCCCTGGACCACCCAAGTTCATTCCGCACCAAGCTGTGATCAGTAGGAGGGAACCAATCATGCGGCTATCCCGCATCATCATGGCGCTCACGGTCGGCCTGGCCGTGGTGGCCGTGCCGACGGCAGCGGGGGCGGCACAGCCGCAGCCGACGCCCAGCGCGACCACCGACCCGCCGCAACCGCCGCCGTACCCGCCGACCGCCGCGTCGCTGACCGTCAACCGGCCGACGATCTACCTCGGCGAGACGGTGGTGCTGACGGGTACCAACTTCGGCCCGAACGAGACCGTCGACATCACCGTGACGGTCACTCCGCAGGCCGCTCCGGCCGGCGGCGCGGCTCCGGCTCGCCGCAGCGACGGCAGCACCGTGGCCATGGCTCCGGTGGCCTACCAGGCGAGCGCGCCCCTGCACTTCACGGCGTACACCGACGCTCAGGGCCGCTTCACCAAGACCTACAAGCCGTCGGTGACGGGTCTGCTGACCTTCACCGCCACGGGCCGGGAGTCCGGCCGTACCGCCACCACCGAGCTGCGGGTGCTGCACAAGAAGCAGCCGCTGCCCGTCACGGGCGACAGCCTCGGCACGCCCATGAAGCTCGGTGGCGGCCTGGTCGGCGCCGGAGCAGTGATGCTGCTGCTGACCCTGGCCTGGCGTCGCCGCCAGCGCTTCGGTGGTGCGGCGCACTAATCCACACCACCGGGCTGCGCCCGGATAGCACCGAAGCTGGCGCCCGTCGGAACACTCCGACGGGCGCCAGCCTGTTCAGAGAGACGGCCCTGGGCACCGTCCCTAGGGTCGTCGTCGGTCCGCCATGCCCGCCGATAGCGAGGTCGACATGCGCCGGTACGACTTTCGGCGCGCCGTGTCCGTCTTGCGGCCTTTGCGCGGTCGGCCCGTTGGTGATCGACTCGGGTTTCATGAAGTCGGGGTGTCCGGGCGTCCGGGATGCCCCGACTTCCGTGAACCCGAGTGGATCACCCGGTGAGGGCCGGTTCGGCGCTGCGAGCCCGGCGTTGTGTGGGTGTTTTGTCCGTTGGTGGGGTTTGTGGGAGGTGACTGGGCGCACCCGCAGGCTGGAATCATGGCGGGGTCGGGGTCGTTACATATCCTGACGATCGCAGTCCCTGACGATCGCAGTACCACCGGCCCGCCGCCCGACCCCTGGGGGCTGGTCGCGCAGGGTGGAATGCCAGCCTCCACCCGGTCGTTACAGTCCCCGCGAACGACCGCAGGCACCGCCTTGATGAGGGTGCCGACGGGTTGGGCCACCCGGAATGACCTCGGCCCCCCGGTCGTTACAGTCCCCACGAACGACCACCTGGTACCGCCCCGATCAGGGTGCCGGTGCCGGCAGGTGGGCCGACCCCGGAATGACCCCGGCCCGCCGGTCGTTACACAGGGACCCGGCGCCACGAGCCCCCGCTCGCAGGTTGCCGCCCGGCGCCCAACACGGGCGCCACCCCCCAAACTTTTCCCTTTGTTTGTGCAGCGCCGGACGAGGTGCTCACACCCATCACCGCCGTCCCCCTTTGGCGGTGTGGGTGTTCTACCCCCGAAGGAGCTACCCCTCATGAACACGATCTTCCGTAAGAGCATGTTGTCTGTTGCTGGTCTCGCGTTCGCCGGTGGTGTGTTCGCCGGTCCGATCGCCGCGCACGCCAACCCGGTCGATGCCAAGCCGGTCGCGGTGGCTGTGCAGTCGGCGGCGCCGAAGCCGCAGGGCGAGCAGTCCCACATCAGCCTCAACGATGAGCAGACGGCCAACGTGAAGGCGATCATCGCCGCCACGAAGAAGGCCGGTCTGCCGGAGCGGGCCGCGGTCATCTCGATCGCGACGAGCCTGCAGGAGTCGAAGCTGGAGAACCTGGGTCACCTGGGCGACATGAACGACCACGACTCGCTGGGCCTGTTCCAGCAGCGCCCGTCCAGTGGTTGGGGTACGCCGGAGCAGATCACGAACCCGGAGTACTCGACGACCGCGTTCCTCAAGGGCTTGAAGCAGGTTGACGGGTGGCAGGACATGCCGCTGACCGACGCCGCGCAGACGGTGCAGGTGTCGGCCTACCCGGACGCCTACGCCCAGTGGGAGCAGCAGGCCACCGACCTGGTCGGCCAGCACTGGAACAGCTGACCCGCGCCACATCGCAGAACCAGCGCACTAAGCACCACTGCACGACACCGACCGCTGGCCGGCACCCCCAACCCGGGGTGCCGGCCAGCGGCATCTCCGTGCCCTGCCCCCCGCACAGACCGCACCACGACACCGACTTGCTGGCCGGCACTCACACGCGGGGTTCCGGCCAGCGGGCGTACCCCGGTCAGGTTTTGTGGTTGTGGCTCCGCCAGATATCGATCAGCGCGGTGATCAGCGCGAGCGCGATGATGACGGTGGCGAGCATGAGGGACTGTTCGAAGGCTTTGGTCCAGTCCCCGCGGCTGTCGGCCAACGTGGAGAAGAACAGCGAGCCGACGGCGGCGATGCCGGCGGCGGCGCCGATCCGCTGGCCGGTCTGAAGCATGCCGGCGCCGCTGCCCGCCTGATCGACCGGCACCTCGGAGAGGGTGATCGTCTGGTTAGGGGCGATCACCAGTCCGCTGCCGATGCCGGCGACGAGCAGTGGGCCGGCGGTGACCCAGGGCGCCGGAGCGTCCGGGAAGAGGCGCAGTGCGATCACCGTGGCGGCCAGCCCGACCACCACGGTGAGCAGTCCGATGGCGACCAGTGGTCGACCGAAGCGGTTGACGATGCGGCCACCGAGCACGGCGGCGGCCGCGGAACCCAGGGCGAAGGGGGTGATCGCCAGGCCGGCGACGAGGGCGCTGTAGCCGAGCCCCATCTGCAGGAACAGGGTGAAGATGAAGAAGATCGCGGTGAAGCCGCCGAAGTAGACGAGCGCCAGGATCGAGCCCAGCGTGTACGACTGGAAGCTGAACAGTCGGAGGTCGAACAGGGGCTGGTGCTGGCGTGCGTACCGTCGTTCCCAGAGCCCGAAGGCGACCAGCACCGCCAGGCCGACCGGGATGAGCGCCCACTTCCAGGGGGTCCGCCACTGCTGCTCCTGTACCAGTGGCAGCAGGACGAGGACGACACCGATGCCGAGCAACAGGACGCCGACGGGGTCGAGTCGATGCCAGCCGGGTTGACCGGTGGGGCGGCCGGGCAGCAGTCGCCAGCCGAGGATCACCGCGAGGACACCGACCGGCACGTTGACGAAGAACACCCAGCGCCAGCCGTGTTCCTCGCCGCCGATGGCGATGAGCAGTCCGCCGAGCAGCGGCCCGACGGCGGTGGAGATGCCGATGGTGGCGCCGAGCAGCCCGAACGGGCGGGCGCGTTCGGGCCCGCGGAACAGTTGCTGAATCAGTCCGATGACCTGGGGGTTGACGACGCCGGCGGCGGCGCCCTGCAGCAGTCGGGCGATGACCAGCCAGGTCGGGGAGGTGGCGAGGCCGGCGAGCGCGCTGGTGATGGTGAACAGCGCGATGCCGAAGACGAAGGCGTTGCGCCGCCCGCGGGCGTCGCCGAACCGGCCGGCGGGCACCAGGGCCAGGCCGAAGGTGAGCGCGTACCCGGAGAGAATCCACTGCAGGTCGCTCGACGACGCGTGCAGCGCCCGGTCGATGGAGGGCACGGCCACGTTGACGATGCTCACGTCGAGCAGCGTCATGAAGGCGGCGACGAGTCCGACCCCGACCGCCTGCCAGCGTCGTCGGTTCTCGGCCGCGGTCACCGGCTGCGGCGTCTGCGCCGCGCTCATCGTGCCCCCCGTCGACCCTCGGTCATGCATGGTTGACCGCTACCCGGGTCTTCGGGGGGCGAACCGTACCGGTTGGTTCCGTGGGTCACGCCATCTGGCGGGCGCAGAACCGGGGACCGAAGTCGAGGCCGGCCATCGGCGAGTCCTCGCGGTGCAGCAGGCCCTTCTCGGTGAGCAGGTGCAGGGGGCTGCCCACCTGCTCCTGGGTGAGTCCGGATTCCTCGGCGATCAGGTCCGGGTAGGGCACCTGCCCGCGTGCTTCGAGGGTGGTGACCGCCTGGTACACCCGTTGCTCGGCCTCCGACAGTTGCACCTGCTGCATGGTTCCTCCTCTTGCTCGTCCGCCACTGCGGTGGCGGCTGCCGTGCGCCGGTTACCCCCTCGGTGCCCGAAGATGCACACCCGATCGGGCGGTCGCGACGGCGGGCGGGTCCGGCGGTCGGGCCGGGGAGGTGCCCTAGGCTGCTTCCGTGATCGTTTGGGATCTCGTCGTTGTCGGCGCTGGCCCCGCGGGGCTGTCCGCGGCGCACGCCGCTGCCCGTGCGGGCGTCTCCACCCTTGTCGTCGAGCGAGCAGTTCACCCGCGGTACAAGACCTGCGGCGGTGGCCTGATCGGCACCTCACTGGCGGCCGTTCAGGATCGGATCGAGGTGCCCGCGCACGACCGGGTGGACCGGGTGACATTCACACGCGACGGCCGTCGGGAGTTCACCCGCCGCAACGGCAGTCCGGTGGTGACGATGGTGCGCCGCGAGGAGTTCGACGACCGGCTGCGCGCGGCGGCGGTCGCCGCCGGCGCGCAGCTGCGGGAGCGGGTCGCGGTCCGCGCGATCGAGCAGGACCCCGAGGGGGTACGCCTGCGGCTGGCCGACGGTACGACGATCGCGGCTCGTGCCGTGATCGGGGCGGACGGCTCGTCGGGGGTGACCGGCCGGCACGTCGGGGTTCGCTACCGGCAGGTGGATCTGGGTCTGGAGTTGGAGATTCCGGTGCCGCCCGTCGAGCAGGAGCGGTGGCGGGGCCGGCTGCTGCTGGACTGGGGTGCCATGCCGGGCTCGTACGCCTGGGTCTTTCCCAAGGGTGACCGGCTGACCGTCGGCGTGATCGCCGCGCGGGGGGCGGGGGAGGGGACCCGCGACTACCTGCGGCGGTTCGTCGACCGGTTGGGTCTGACCGGGTTGCCGGCGGAGCACGACTCCGGTCACCTGACCCGTTGTCGGGCGGAGGATTCACCGTTGCGCAACGGTCGGGTGCTGGTCGTGGGGGATGCGGCGGGGTTGCTGGAGCCGTGGAGCCGGGAGGGCATCAGCTTCGCGTTGCGCTCCGGCGAGTTGGCCGGAGCTGCGGTCGCGGACGGTGACCTGGCCGGGTACGAGCGGGCGGTGGCCGAGCGTCTGCTGCCGGAGATGCGGGCGGGGTTCCGGCTGCTCGACGTGTTCACCCGTCGCCCGGACGTGTTCCACGCCCTGTTGGCGACCCCGCCGGGCTGGCGGATGTTCGTGCAGTTCTGCCAGGGGCGGGCGAGCTTCGACGAGATGCTGCGCCGCCGCCCCATCCGGGCCGCCCTTGCGGTGCTCGACCGGTTGTCCCACTCGTCGCGCCAGGCCACCACTGCTCACCCAGGATCCTAGGATGCCTTACAGGGTGTGCGCCCGGCTACTGGTGTCGACCGGCCTGGCCGCCGGACAATCACAGTGGAGCAGGAGGAGGCGCTGATGACCGAGCAGCCGTTCACCGACGACGAGTACGCGTTTCTGCGCCACGCGCGGTTCGGGGAGTTGCCGCCCGCCGTCCGTCCCGACGAGCGGGTGGCCCTGACCGAGACCGACCCCGGGCGCGACCGGCCGGAGGAGTCCGAGGACCCGATCCGCTGGAACGTGCAGGGCTGAGAAACGCGCGACGGGCCGCGGGTGTCGCCACCCACGGCCCGTTCGTGATGCGCTCCGGTCAGAAGACGGGCACGCCCTCGCGGACCAGACGCCAGTTGGGCTGGAAGAAGTCGGCCGGATCGATCGTCCCCTTGGCCTGCGCCCAGTCGATGAGCAGCTGACGGATCTCCTGCTGCGCGTTGTAGACCTGGGTCTTCACGATGCCGGGGAAGTTGCCGCCGCCGCTGCGCCGGTAGTTGTTCACCGCCACCACGAACTGCGCGTTGTCGGCCACCGGAGTGTCGGTGCCGGCCAGCACCAGGCGGGTGATCCGCTGCCCGATCGGCTTGGAGATGTCGATGTCGTAGTCCAGGCCGGAGATCACGTCGTAGTTGTAGTCCGGCACCGCCGGCGAGTCGCTGATCTGCTCCGGGTCGACCGGGGCGCCCGGGGCGAGGGTCCGGAAGTACTTCGCCGAGTACTCCAGGTAGGTGCGCACCTCCGCGCCGCTGAGCACGACCGCCTCGAGCGTGTTGTCGAAGACGTAGAGCCCTGCCACGTCACGGATCTTCACGTCCCCGGCGGGGAAGACCGCGGTGCGGCTGAACGGGGACGCCTGCGACAGCACCGGCAGGTCGGCGTACTGCGTGCCGGCCAGCGCCTTCGTGACGGTCTCGGCCTGGACGTGGTTGATGAAGTCCAGGATGGGGGTGTCCTTGTACCTGGATTCCACGGTGGACATCTCGACGGTGGCCTGGGCCACCACCTGGTTCACGTACGCGATGGTCTTCTGGTGCTGGGCCCGCACGGCGGCGAGCACCTTCGGGTCCTCGACCACCGTGTTGGTGTTCAGCATGGTGGCGGCCTTCTTGGTGATCGTCCACCGGCCATGCTCACGGGTGAGGGTGAAGTCCATCCGGGTGAGCCGCTGGCCCCACTTCGACGGCTCGGAGAGCAGCACCTGCGTGCCGGTGCGCTCGTTGGTGACGAACCGCTCGACCACCTCGTTGTGCGCGTGACCGAAGAGGATCGCGTCGATCCCCGGCACCTGCTGGGCGATCAGCGCCACCGGGTTCTCGTTCGGCAGCTCCGGGCCGTAGCTGGAGGTGCCACTGTCACCGCCGTGCGCCGAGATCAGCACGAGGTCCGCGCCGCGGGCCCGCATGATCGGCACCCACTTCGCGGCGGTCGCGATCATGTCGTCGAAGCGCAGCTTGCCCTCGACGTTGCCCTTGTCCCAGATGGCCACACCGGGGTTGGTCAACCCCAGGATGCCGACCCGCAGGGTCGGCGCGGCGAAACCGAGGGAGACCTTCTTGATGACGTACGGCAGGAAGGCCGGCTTGCCGGTCTTCGCGTTGACGGCGTTCGCGGCGAGCGCCGGGAAGCCGAGCTGGCGGATCCACAGGTCCAGCAACGGCAGGCCGTAGTTGAACTCGTGGTTGCCCAGGGTCACCGCGTCGTAGTCGATGACGTTCATGGCCCGTGCCATCGGGTGCTTCTCCCCGGTGGCGGTGATCGGCTCCTGCTTGGCGTAGTACGTGGCCAGCGGCGTGCCCTGGATCGTGTCGCCGGCGTCGAGCACCAGCGTCGCCTTGCCGCGCCGCTCCCGACGGATCTGGTTGATCAGGGTCGCCAGCTTCGCCACGCCGATGTCGTTCTGCTTGCTGTCGTCGTACTCGGCGTCGCGGTAGTAGTCCCAGTTGTAGACGTTGCCGTGCGTGTCCGACGTGCCCAGGAGGGTGAGGTCCCAGGTGCGCGGCCGCGCCGCGCCGGCCGCCTGCGCGGGCGCGGCGGCGATCAGCGGGGTGGTCGCCGCGGCCGCCGCGGCGACGAGCACCTGGCGGCGCGACGGGCCGGAGGGAGAGGTCATGACGTGCCTTTCCATGGGGTGGACGCGCCTCGTGAGCGCCTTGCGCACCATAACCAGCATCAGTCACTGCTGCCACGGCAGCCCCGATCGTTGCAGCGGTTTCCGCAGGCCGACGCAGGGTAGGGCGGTCAGCGACGGCATTCGCGGGAGAGTCCCGCTTCCCGCGCGCAGCGAGGAGATTTCAGTGAGCGAGGACCAGCACACCCAGCAGGACCCGACCAGCCAGTACGGCCAGCAGTCCGGTCAGCCCGCACAGCAGCAGTCGGCGCCCGGCTCGACCGGGGAGATGACCCCGAAGCCGGACCACGGCGAGGAGTCGTACCGGGGCAGCGGCAAGCTCGACGGCAAGCGGGCGCTGATCACCGGCGGTGACTCGGGGATCGGCCGGGCCGTCGCGATCGCCTTCGCCCGGGAGGGCGCTGACGTGCTCATCTCCTACCTCGGCGAGGAGGAGGACGCCGACGCCCGGGAGACGATCCGGCTGGTCGAGGCCGCCGGCCGGCGCGGCGTCGCGGTACGCGGTGACATCACCGACGAGGCGCACTGCCAGGAACTGGTCGACCGGGCGGTGCGCGACCTGGGCGGTCTCGACATCCTGGTCAACAACGCGGCGTTCCAGATGTCGCAGGACAAGGGGATCCTCGGCATCAGCACCGAGCAGTTCGACCGGGTGTTCAAGACCAACCTGTACGCGATGTTCTGGCTCTGCAAGGCCGCCATTCCCCACTTGGCCGAGGGGTCGGCGATCATCAACACGTCGTCGATCCAGGCGTTCGACCCGTCACCGCAGCTGCTGGACTACGCGACCACCAAGGCGGGGATCGCCAACTTCACCAAGGCCCTCGCCGCCGACCTGGCCGAGCAGGGCATCCGCGTCAACGCTGTCGCACCTGGACCGGTGTGGACGCCGCTGATCCCGTCCACGATGCCGGAGGAGAAGGTGAAGCAGTTCGGCACCGACACCCCGGAGGGGCGTCCCGGGCAGCCCGCTGAGCTGGCGCCCGCGTACGTCTTCTTCGCCTCGCAGGAGTCCAGCTACGTGACGGGCGAGATCCTGGGGGTCACGGGCGGTCGACCAACCAAGTGACCCGCCGTCGGGTGGGCGCCCGCGCGGGATGCCCACCCGACGCTGTGGCCCGCTCGCGTCGCCTGTTCACGCGGCCGTGCGTTGGTGCGGCTTATTGGCGTGGCCCGTTGGTGGTGAAGCTTGTTCGCGCGGCCCGTTGTTGGTGCGGCCTGTTCGCGTGGCTCGCTGGTCAGCGTGGCCAGGTGGCGAAGCGTTGCCGGATCTCGGCGACGTCGGCGGTGCCCAGGCCGTACCGGCCGAAGCGCTGGTCGGAGAGCCGGTCCAGGTAGCGGCCGGCGGCGCGCACGTCGTCCGGGTCCAGCGCGGGGTCGACCTGCCGTGCCAGCACCAACAACTCGGTCACGTCGTAGTGGTCGAGGGCCGCTGCCACGTCGATGAAGTCGCGAACCTCCCGCCGGTTGACCAACGCCGCGATCTTGTTCGCTACCAGGTCACGAACGTCCATCACCGGGCCCAGGTCCATCACCACGGGGCTCTGCTGGCGGTCCAACCGGGCGAGGCTGAGCCGGATCTGTCGTCCGTCGCGGCTCACCACGAAGTCCTTCATGTCCTGCTCGTACCCGTCGAACAGCTCGGCCAGCTCACTGTCCGGGTCGGCATCACTGACGATGAACCCGGCCCGCTCCAGGGCAACCCGCACCCCGGCGGACGCCGCCGCCGCAGCGCCCTCCACGTCCGCGAAGAGGTCCACGTCCTCCGTCGGTCGGGCGACCAGCCCGTGCGCCGCCCACGCCACCCCACCACCCAGAACGAACCGGTACGGCCCGGCGGCGGCCAGCGCCACCCGGGCCACCTCCCGGTAGAACTCGTGCAGATGAGGTTCGATCACGCCGCGCGCAGGCCGCGGTGCCGGCTCTCCCACGCCTGGCGTACGCCCCGAGGCAGGTTGAGCAGTCGCCACACCCGACGCAGCGTCCGCCCGTTGATCAGAGCGCGCAGATCGTCGGCCCGAGTGGTCTCGCGGAGCACGTTCTCGTACATCCAGAGCAGTTGGTCGGGGTCGCCGAGGTCGAAGGTGCGCTCGGCGTTCCACATCAGCCGTACCGGCAGTTCCACCACACCTCGGGTGGGGCCGGCCAGCTCGGCGAGCGTCCGCGCCACCACAGCGGGGCGACCCGGGCGGGCCAGATAGGCCACGCCGGTCGCGGTGGGGGAGACGGCCTGCATGGTGTCAGGGTAACGCCCACCAGAGCCGGTGTCGCTCAGGTCGATCCCGGAGCGCTGCTCCAGGCGCGCCGGCCTGGCCCTCATCACCTCCGAGTTTGTCCGGTTTGCGGCGAGGTGGTGCGCTCGGCCTGTCGTGATCGACTCGGGTTTCATGAAGTCGGGGTGTCCGGGCCTCCGGGATGCCCCGACTTCCGTGAACCCGAGTCGATCACCCGGTGAGGCCCGGTTCGGCGCTGCGAGCCCGGCGTCGCGTGGGCGGTTTGTCTGTTGGTGGGGGTGTGTGGGTGGTGACCGGGCGCACCCGTGGGCCGGAATCATGGCGGGGTCGGGGTCGTTACATACCCTGACGATCGCAGTACTACCGACCCGCCGCCCGACCCCTGGGAGCTGGTCGCGCAGGCCGGAATGCCAGCCCGCGCCCGGTCGTTGCAGTCCCCACGAACGACCGCAGGCACCGCCTTGATGAGGGTGCCGACGGGTGGGCCAACCCCGGAATGACTTCGGCCCGCCGGTCGTTACACAGGGACCCGGCGCCACGAGCCCCCGCTCGCAGGTACGCCGACCCCGACGCCCGACAGGGCGTCACCCCCAAACTTTTCCCCTTTGTTTGTGCAGCGCCGGACGAGGTGCTCACACCCTCACTGCCGTTCCCCCGATCGGTGTGTGTGGGTGTTCTACCCCCGAAGGAGCTACCCCTCATGAACACGATCTTCCGTAAGAGCATGCTGTCTGTTGCTGGTCTCGCGTTCGCCGGTGGTGTGTTCGCCGGTCCGATCGCCGCCCACGCCAACCCGGTCGATGCCAAGCCGGTCGCCGCAGCTGTGCAGTCGGCGCCGAAGCCGCAGGGCGAGCAGTCCCACATCACCCTGAACGATGAGCAGACCGCCAACGTGAAGGCGATCATCGCCGCGACGAAGAAGGCCGGTCTGCCGGAGCGGGCCGCGGTCATCTCGATCGCGACGAGCCTGCAGGAGTCGAAGCTGGAGAACCTGGGCCACCTGGGCGACATGAACGACCACGACTCGCTGGGCCTGTTCCAGCAGCGCCCCAGCTCGGGTTGGGGCACGCCGGAGCAGATCACGAACCCGGAGTACTCGACGACCGCGTTCCTCAAGGGCCTGAAGCAGGTTGACGGCTGGCAGGACATGCCGCTGACCGACGCCGCGCAGACCGTGCAGGTATCGGCCTACCCGGACGCCTACGCCCAGTGGGAGCAGCAGGCCACCGACCTGGTCGGCCAGCACTGGAACAGCTGACCCACACCACAGCACCACAGCACCACAGCACCACCGCACGACCACCGCACGGCAACACCACAGCACGACACCGACCGCTGGCCGGTACCCCCAACCCGGGGTGCCGGCCAGCGGCCTTTCCGTTGTGGCCGGGCGGCGATCGTATGGGTGGGCAAGGCGGGCGTGGGAACAACGCGGGGTGCGGGCTGGTTGTGGACAGTGTCGGTGTGACTCAGTGTCCCCGGGCCTCACCTAATATCGCCCTCGCGGAATACCGTTCGGCTGGAGCCGCGTCGTGCCACTCGCCGAGAGGCGACCTGCACACCGACACCAGCGCCGCCCCCAGCCCACCGGCCGGGGGCGGCGCTGTCTTGCCTCCTCGGTTCGCGAACCTGCCTCAGTTGACCTATCTTCAGAGGGTCGCTCGCGTGGGAGGGGGTGTCGGGGTTGGGTCTACGGACCTTTATCGAGGGTTGGCCGGTCTACCGCCAGCTCACCGGCACGGACCCGCTGGGCCGGGGTGCCGCGGCGAAGTCCGACGGGTCCCGCGCGCTCACCGCCCGTACCGAGGACGCCGACAGCGTCGCCCGTTCGGTCTGCCCGTACTGCGCTGTTGGTTGTGGTCAGCGGGTGTTCGTGAAGGACGGGCAGGTCAGTCAGATCGAGGGTGATCCGGACAGCCCGATCTCGCGGGGTCGGCTCTGCCCGAAGGGTTCGGCGAGCAAGAGCCTGGTCACCAGTCCGCTGCGGCAGACCACGGTCCGCTATCGCCGGCCGTACTCGACGCAGTGGGAGGATCTGGAGCTCGACACCGCGCTCGACATGATCGCCGACCGGATGCTCGCGGCTCGTGAGCAGACCTGGGAGGACGTCGACACGCAGGGCCGGCCGCTCAACCGGACGCTGGGTTTCTCCAGTCTGGGTGGGGCGACGCTGGACAATGAGGAGAACTACCTCATCAAGAAGTTGTTCACCGCGATGGGGGCTCTTCAGATCGAGAACCAGGCCCGTATTTGACACTCCGCTACCGTCCCCGGTCTGGGGGCCAGCTTCGGTCGTGGCGGTGCGACGGATTTCCAGCAGGACATCGCCAACGCTGACGTCATCGTCATTCAGGGTTCGAACATGGCCGAGGCGCACCCGGTGGGTTTCCAGTGGGTGATGGAGGCCAAGCGTCGCGGGGCGAAGGTCTTCCACGTCGACCCGCGGTTCACCCGTACCAGCGCGGTGGCTGACTCGTACCTGCCGATCCGGGCGGGCACCGACATCGCGCTGCTCGGTGGGGTGGTGCGCTACATCCTGGACAACGAGTTGGACTTCCGGGAGTACGTGCTCTCGTACACCAACGCGGCGACGATCGTGAGCGAGGAGTTCAGCGACACCGAGGACGGCGACGGGTTCTTCTCCGGGTTCGACCCGGAGACCGGCACCTACGTGCAGGACAGCTGGCAGTACGAGGGCAACGAGGGCTCCTCCGGCAGTGGGCACACGGCCAAGGAGCGCGACAGCGCGTCCGGGCTGGAGCACGAGTCGCACGGCGCGCAGGTCGACGGGGACACCCCGCGGGACGAGACGTTGCAGCACCCGCGCTGCGTCTACCAGATCCTCAAGCGACACTTCGCCCGCTACACCCCGGAGATGGTCGAGCGGGTCTGTGGCATTCCACAGGACAAGTTCCTGGAGCTGGCCGAGGCGTGGACCCGAAACTCCGGCCGGGAACGCACGGGGATGCTGATCTACTCGGTGGGCTGGACGCAGCACAGTGTGGGTGTGCAGTACATCCGCACCGGCGCGATCATCCAGCTGCTGCTCGGCAACATGGGTCGTCCCGGTGGTGGGGTGATGGCGCTGCGGGGTCATGCCAGCATCCAGGGCTCCACGGACATTCCGACGCTGTTCAACCTGCTGCCGGGTTACCTGCCGATGCCGCACCACGCCGACCACCCGACCTTCGACGAGTGGGTGGACAGCATCCGGCACCCCGGCCAGAAGGGCTTCTGGGGTAACGCCGGATCGTTCGCCGCCAGCCTGCTGAAGGCGTACTGGGGTGACGCGGCGACACCGGAGAACGACTACTGCTACGGGTACATGCCGCGGATGACCGGTGACCACGGCACCTATCAGCAGGTGCTGAACATGATCGACGGCAAGATCAAGGGCTATTTCCTGCTTGGGCAGAACCCGGCGGTCGGGTCGGCGCACGGCCGGGCGCAGCGTCTGGGCATGGCCAACCTCGACTGGTTGGTGGTCCGGGACCTGTTCATGATCGAGAGCGCGACGTTCTGGCAGAACGGCCCCGAGGTCGCCACCGGCGAGATCGTGCCGGAGGAGTGCCGCACCGAAGTGTTCTTCCTGCCCGCCGCGTCGCACGTGGAGAAGGAGGGCACCTTCACCCAGACACAGCGGTTGTTGCAGTGGCGGGAGAAGGCCGTCGAGCCACCAGGTGACGCCCGCTCCGAGCTGTGGTTCTTCTATCACCTGGGCCGCAAACTGCGCGAGAAGCTGGCCGACTCGCCGCTACCGCGCGACCGGGCGCTGCTCGACCTCACCTGGGACTACCCCACGCACGGTCCGCTCGCGGAGCCGAGCGCCGAGTCGGTGCTGCGCGAGATCAACGGGTACGACGTGGCCACCGGCCATCCGCTGTCCAGCTTCGCGGAGGCCCGCGCGGACGGCTCCACAGCCATCGGCTGCTGGATCTACACGGGGGTGTACGCCGACGGCGTGAACCAGGCGGCTCGGCGCAAGTCCCGACACGAGCAGGACTGGGTGGCCGCCGAGTGGGGGTGGGCGTGGCCGGCGAACCGGCGCATCCTCTACAACCGTGCCTCCGCCGACCCGGACGGCAACCCGTGGAGTGAGCGCAAGCGTTACGTGTGGTGGGACGCGGAGAAGTCCGAGTGGACCGGTTACGACGTGCCGGACTTCGAGAAGACCAAACCGCCGTCGTACCGGCCGCCACCCGGCGCGTCCGGGACGGAGGGCATCGCCGGCGACGACCCGTTCATCATGCAGGGCGACGGAAAGGGCTGGCTGTACGCGCCCAGCGGTGTCCTGGACGGGCCGCTACCGACGCACTACGAGCCGGTGGAGTCGCCGGTGCGTAACCCGCTCTACGGTCAGCAGGCCAACCCGACCCGCAAGATGTACGCGCACCCGGTGAATTCGGTGAACCCGAGCCCGCCGGAGCGACACAGTCAGGTGTTCCCGTACGTGTTCACTGTCAGCCGGCTCACCGAGCACCACACCGCCGGTGCGATGAGCCGGACGGTGTCGCCGCTGGCCGAGTTGCAGCCGGAGATGTTCGTGGAGGTGTCCCCGGAGTTGGCCGTCGAACGCGGCCTCGCCCACCTGGGCTGGGCGCACCTGGTCAGCGGTCGTGCGGTGATCGAGGCGAAGGTGTTGGTGACCGACCGGCTCACCCCGTTGCGCGTCGAGGACCGGTTGATCCACCAGGTCTGGTTGCCGTACCACTTCGGTTTCGAGGGTCTGGTGACCGGCGACTCGGCCAACGACCTGTTCGGTATCAGCCTGGACCCGAACGTGCTGATCCAGGAGAGCAAGGTCGGCACCTGCGACGTGCGGCCGGGCCGCCGACCGACCGGGCCGGCGCTGCTGGACCTGGTGGCCGACTACCAGCGGCGCGCCGGGATCAACCCGGGCCACAATGCCCCGGCGGTCACCACCGACAGCGAGGGAAAGGAGCAGGGTGCTTCCTGACCCGAACAGCTTGTACGGCCCGCTGGACCCGGCGCCTGACGCGGGCTACGAGAACGCGCCACCGCGGATGGGGTTCTTCACCGACACCAGCGTCTGCATCGGGTGCAAGGCCTGCGAGGTGGCCTGCAAGGAGTGGAACGGCGTCCCGGAGAGCGGGCTCGACCTGCTGGGTATGTCCTACGACAACACCGGCGCGTTGACAGCGAACTCCTGGCGGCACGTCGCGTTCATCGAGCAACCCCGGCCGGCCGGTCACCGCACGCCACCGTTCGCGGGAACGCCGACCGACGGTTCGGTCAGCGCGGCGTCGGCTGCTGCTGCGGCTGGCACCAGCGAGCGCACCGGCACGGACCCGGGTGTGCCGACCGGCACGCCGTCCGCCGCCGCCCGGATGGCCGGGGGCGTGCCGGCGGACGTGCTCGGCGCGATCGCGGCCGATCCGACCGCCGCGGGCCGGGGTGGCGCGGGGCCGCAGTTCGTGGGGATGCCGGGGGCCCAGCCGCCGGGCCGGGGCACGGGCGTCGAGGAGCGTACGGATTTCCGGTGGTTGATGATGTCGGACGTCTGCAAGCACTGCACGCATGCGGCGTGCCTGGACGTCTGTCCGACGGGTTCGTTGTTCCGGACCGAGTTCGGCACGGTGGTGGTGCAGGAGGACATCTGCAACGGCTGCGGTTACTGCATCTCCGCCTGCCCGTACGGCGTCATTGACCAGCGCAAGGACGACGGTCGGGCGTGGAAGTGCACGCTGTGCTACGACCGGTTGGGCGCGGGCATGACACCGGCGTGCGCGCAGGCGTGCCCGACCGAGTCGATCCAGTACGGGCCGCTCGACGAGCTGCGTGAACGCGCCGCCGCCCGAGTGGCGACGCTGCACGAGCGGGGCGTCCCCGAGGCCCGCCTGTACGGCCATGACCCGAACGACGGCGTGGGCGGGGACGGGGCGTTCTTCCTGCTCCTGGACGAACCCGAGGTGTACGGGCTGCCACCCGACCCGGTCGTGACCACCCGTGACCTGCCGAAGATGTGGAAGCGCGCCGGCCTCGCGGCCCTCGCCATGGCGGCGGCGACCGTCGCCGCGTTCGTCGGAGGTTCCTCATGACCCCACCGGGCCCCGTGGGCGACCGGTTCCGTCGCTTCCGGGAGCGGCTCGCCGCCGAGGGCGACGACCGACCACAGGTGAGCGACGACCGCCCCAGCGCCACGAGCGGTGCAGCGGCCACGAGCGGCGAGGAGTTCGCGAGCGGTGGCGACCATCCGAGCGACAGGGGCACCGCCGCCAGCAGCCGCCGGGGCGACCTGACGGCGCGGCGGAGCACCGAAGCCGGGGGTCGACGGCGCAGGCGGCGCGGCGGCGGCGGTGAGGAACTGCGGGTGCCGGAGGCGGAGTTCACGTCGTACTACGGTCGGCCCATCCTGAAGGGGCCGGTCTGGAAGTGGGACATCGCCGCGTACCTGTTCACCGGAGGGCTGGCCGCCGGCTCGTCGCTGCTGGCCGCCGGTGGGCAGCTCACCGGGCGGCCCGCGTTGCGGCGCGCCGGTCGGGTCACCGCGTTGGCCGCCGTCAGCGCCAGCGCCGTCTTCCTGGTGAAGGACCTGGGCCGGCCGGCGCGGTTCCACCACATGCTGCGGGTGGCCAAGCCGACCTCGCCGATGTCGATGGGCACCTGGATCCTCACCGCGTACGGGCCGGCGGCGGGCGTCGCCGCGATCGCCGAGGCGGCCGGTGTGCTGCCCCGGCACGGTCTGCTCGGGCTGGCCGGCCGGGCGTTGCCGCCGATCGGGCACGTCGCTGGGCTGCTCGCCGCCGGCACCGCGCCGGCGCTGGCCACGTACACCGGGGTGTTGCTGGCCGACACGGCGGTGCCGTCCTGGCATGAGGCGTACCCCGAGCTGCCGGTGATCTTCGCGGGCAGCGCGTTGGCCAGCGGCGCCGGCGTGGGTCTGCTCGCCGCGCCGCCGGCCCAGGCCGGGCCGGCCCGCCGGATGGCGGTGGCCGGCGCGGCCCTGGAGCTGTACGGCGCGCATCGGGTGGAGACCCGCCTCGGTCTGCTCAGTGAGCCCTACCGGTTGGGTCGGCCGGGTCGGTTGCTGCGCGCCGGGCGGTTGCTGACCGCCGGCGGGGTGGCGGGTGCTCTGCTGGGCCGGCGCAGCCGGGTGGTCGGGGCGCTCTCCGGGACAGCGCTGCTGGCCGCGTCGGTGCTGACCCGGTTCGGCATCTTCTACGGCGGCGTCGCCTCGGCCCGCGACCCCCGCTACACGGTGGTGCCGCAGCGCGAACGGGTCGAGGCGCGGCGAATCGGCATGGATCTTCCATCTGATCGGGCGGTGCCGCCCACGGTGTGATCGAATGTCCGGTGGAGGCGTTCAGGCGGCTGGTGCCCCTCCCGGTCTTCAAAACCGGAGTGGTCCGGGACCCGGGCCAGGCGGGTTCGATTCCCGTCCGTCTCCGCCACACCGCTTGCAGGAGATGACGTGATGGGCGACGGCCCGGTGGATCCGCGACGTCGGGTGCCCCGTACGGACACGCTGCTCGCCGACCCGGTGCTGGCCGCCGCCGCCGTGACCCTCGGTAGGGAGCAGGTCAAGGCGATCGTCTCCCACGCGCAGGGCCGCGCCCGCCGCGGTGAGCTCAACCCCGACGAGGTACGCGACGCGGCGGTCGCCGCGCTGCCCGCGCCCGGCCCCCGGGTGGTGCTCAACGCCACCGGTGTCGTGCTGCACACCAACCTGGGTCGGGCGCCGTTGTCGTCCGCCGCGGTCGCCGCGGTGGTGGCCGCCGCCGGGCACACCGACGTCGAGTTGGATCTGGCCACCGGCCGGCGGGCCCGTCGCGGCCGGGGCGCGCTCGACGCGCTGGCCGCCGCGGTGCCCGACGCGGGCGCCGTGCACGTGGTCAACAACGGCGCCGCCGCGCTGGTGCTGGCCGCCACCGCGTTGGCCGCCGGCCGGGAGATCGTGGTCAGCCGGGGCGAGCTGGTCGAGATCGGCGACGGTTTCCGCCTGCCCGACCTGCTGGAGAGCACCGGTGCGCGGCTGCGCGAGGTGGGCACCACCAACCGCACCACACTCGCGGACTACGCCGCCGCGCTCGGTCCGCAGACCGGCTTCGTGCTCAAGGTGCACCCGTCGAACTTCCGGGTCACCGGATTCACCTCCGCCGTCGGGGTACGGCAACTGGCCACGCTCGGGGTGCCGGTGGTCGCGGACATCGGCTCCGGGCTGCTCGGCGCGGACCCGCTGCTGCCCGACGAACCGGACGCGGCCAGCACCCTGCGCGCGGGCGCCGCGCTGGTCACCGCCAGCGGCGACAAGCTGCTCGGTGGGCCGCAGGCGGGGCTGCTGCTGGGTGACGTCGAGGTGATCGAGCGGTTGCGTCGCCACCCACTGGCGCGGGCGCTTCGGGTGGACAAGCTCACCCTGGCCGCGCTGGCCGCCACAGTGCACCAACCGGACACTCCGACCCGGGCGGCGCTGCACACCGACCCGGGTGCCCTGCGTGAACGGGTGGAGCGGCTGCGGGACCGGCTCGGCGCGGACGGCCGCAAGGCGGAGGTGGTGCCGGCCGTCGCGGTGGTCGGCGGGGGCGGCGCCCCCGGGGTGGAGCTGGACTCGTGGGCGTTGAGCCTGCCCGAGCGGTACGCGGTGCCGCTGCGCACCGGAGACCCGCCGGTCCTGGGTCGGGTGGTGCGCGGCCGCCTCCTGCTCGACCTGCGCTGTGTGCCCGCCGACGCGGACGAGGCCGTCCGCGAGGCGGTGCTGCGCGTACCCGGGGAGGACTGAGCGTGTTCGTCGTCGCGACCGCCGGGCACGTCGACCACGGCAAGTCGACACTGGTCCGGGCGTTGACCGGGATGGAACCCGACCGGTGGGCCGAGGAACGCCGCCGGGGGATGACCATCGACCTGGGTTTCGCCTGGACGACGCTGCCGTCCGGCGGCACCGTCGCGTTCGTCGACGTACCCGGGCACGAGCGGTTCGTGCCGAACATGCTCGCCGGGGTCGGCCCGGTCCCGGCGGCGCTGATCGTGGTGGCCGCCGACGAGGGCTGGATGCCGCAGTCCGCCGAGCACCTGGCCGCGCTCGACGCGCTCGGCGTCGCGTACGGCCTGCTGGCGGTGACCCGCGCGGACCTGGCCGATCCGGGGCCGGCGACGGCCCGTGCCCGCGCCGAGATCGCCGAGACCAGCCTCGGCGCGGTGCCGGCGGTGGCTGTCAGTGGCCTGACCGGTGCCGGCCTGCCGGAGCTGCGGGCGGCCCTGGACCGGCTCGCCGCCCAACTGCCCGCGCCGGTGGTGGACGACCCGGTCCGGCTGTGGGTGGACCGCAGCTTCACCGTGCGGGGCAGCGGCACCGTCGTCACCGGCACCCTCGGCGCCGGGCGGTTACGGGTGGGCGACGAACTGGAGCTGGCCGGCGCCGACGAACCGGTCCGGGTCCGTGGCCTGCACTCCCTGGGCGAGGCCCGCCCGGAGGCGGCGGCGGTCGCCCGGGTGGCGGTCAACCTGCGCGGTACGCCCCGCGACCGGCTCGGCCGGGGCGACGCGTTGCTCACCCCGGGCCGGTTTCACCACACCGACCTCGTCGACGTCCGGCTCGCCGGCGACCCGGCCGCCGACCTACCGGCCACCCTCACACTGCACGTCGGGTCGGCGGCGGTGCCGGTACGGGTGCGCCCGCTCGGCCCGGACACCGTCCGGCTGCGGCTGGCCCGCCCACTGCCGTTACTGGTGGGTGACCGGGCGCTGCTGCGGGACCCGGGCCGCCACCACGTCAGCGGCGGGGTGCGGGTGCTGGACGTGGCACCCCCACCGCTGGCCCGACGGGGTGCGGCCGCCGCCCGCGCCCAGGTCCTCGCCGAGTTGGACGGTCGACCCGACCTGGCGGGGGAGCTGCGCCGTCGTCGGCTGATCCGGGCCGGCGCGTTGATCCGGATGGGCGTGCCGGTGCACGCCGAACCGGTGGCCGGTGACTGGCTGTCCGACCCCGACCACTGGCGGCGGCTCGGCGAGCGGCTGACCGAGGAGGTCGCCCGGCACGCGCGGGAACACCCGTTGGAGCCTGGGATGCCGGTGGACGCGCTACGTCAGCGCCTCGCCCTGCCCGACCGGGTGCTGGTCGAGGCGCTGGTCCGGCCGCCGCTGCGGATCCACGCCGGTCGGGTCGGGGCGGCGAGCGCCAACGCGCTGCCCGAACCGGTGGCCCTGGCCGTGCAACGGGTCCGCGCCGAGTACGGCGACCGGCCGTTCCGCGCCCCCGAGGCGGACCGCCTCGTCGACCTCGGCCTGGGCCCCCGGGAGATCGGCGCCGCGGTGCGGGCTGGCGCCCTGCTGCGGTTGGCCGACAACGTGGTGCTGCTGCCCGACGCGCTCGACGACGCGGTTCGGGTGTTGGCCGGGTTGCCGCAGCCGTTCACCCTGTCGGCGGCCCGGCAGGCGTTGGACACCACCCGCCGGGTGGCGGTGCCCCTGCTGGAGTTGCTGGACCGGCGGGGCGCGACCCGCCGGCTGCCCGACGACGCTCGCATCGTCGTCACCTGAGGGCGTGGCGCGCGCCGGGTCAACCGCTGTCAGTCCAGGTCGGACATGTCGAGCACGAAGCGGTAGCGGACGTCGTTTCGCCGGAGGCGGTCGAGTGCCGTCTCCACCTGCGCCGACGGGAGCACCTCGACGTCGGCGGCGATGCCGTTGTCGGCGCAGAACTGGAGCATCTCGGCTGTCGAGCGGCGGCCTCCGCTGCCGGCGGAGCTGAGCTTCTTGCGGCCGACAAGCAGGTCCATCGCCTCGACGGTGACCGGGCCCAGGTATCCGAGCAGGCTGAGGGTGCCGTCCATCGCCACCACCTTCAGGTACGGGGCGAGGTCGTGCGAAGCGGAGATGGTGTCGATGACGACGTCGAAGGTGTCGCGTGTCGCTGCCATCTGGCGGGTGTCGGTGGAGTCCAGGAGATCGTGTGCGCCGAGCCGGAGGGCATCGTCGCGCTTCTCCTGGGTGCGGCTGATGACGGTCGTGGTGGCACCGAGTGCGACCGCCATCTTGACCGCGAGGTGGCCCAGGCCGCCGAGCCCGGCCACGGCGACACGACTGCCGGGGCCCACACCGAGGGCGCGCAGCGGTTCCCAGACGGTGACGCCGGCGCACAGCAGCGGGGCGGCCGCGGCCGGGTCGAGGCCGGCGGGCAGCGGGTAGGCGAAGCGGTCCCGCACGACGTACTCGCGGGAGAAGCCGCCAAGTGTGGTCGACCCGTCCCGCCGGTCGGTGCCGCCGTAGGTGAGCGTCGGGAAGGAATGGCAGAAGTTCTCCTGTCCGGCCGCGCACATCGCGCACACGCCGCAGGAGTCGACGATATTGCCCACCGCGACGCGATCGCCGACGGTGAAGGCGGTCACCTCGGGGCCCGTCTCGGTCACCACGCCGGTGAATTCGTGGCCGGGCACCAGGGGCGCGTCCACGCGCTGATCGTGGTCGTTGAGGGCGTGCAGGTCGCTGTGGCACACGCCGCAGTGCTCGATCCGCACCGCGAGGTCATCGGGGCGCAGGTCGCGCCGCTCCAGCAACGTACGGCGCAGCGTCGTGGGGCCGGTCGCCTGCCATCCGGTGGTCGTCCGCATCGGTGAACTCCTTAAACAAACTGTTCGGTCTGTTTCACCGTAGACCCCGTCGCGGCGCGCCGCAAACCAACCGTTCTGTTTGCTAGAGTGCGGGCATGCCGGAGCAGCCACCGACCTCGCGAGGCGCCGCGACCTACCAGCGCATCCTGGACGCCGCCACCGAGGAGTTCGCCCAGCACGGCATCGCCGGAGCGCGCATCGAACGCATCGTGGCGGCGGCGCGCACCAACAAGGCGCAGCTCTACGGCTACTTCGGCGACAAGGAACGGCTCTTCGACGCGATCTTCCTCAGCTCACTGGAGCGCATCACGAACGTGGTGCCGATCGACGCTGATGATCTTGCCGACTGGGCCGTTCGCCTCTACGACGAATACCTGCGCCGCCCCGACCTCATCCGCCTCGCGACCTGGACACGACTGGAGCGCCGGCCCACCGGGCACCTCGTCGAGACCCACCAGCACTACGACGATCGCAAGCTCACGGCCATCGCCGAGGCGCAGGCCGCCGGGCGGGTACGCGAAGGCGACCCCTTCGACCTCATGGCTCTGGTCATCGCCATGTCCATGGCCTGGTCGCCGGTCAGCAACGTCTACGCGGCCAGCAACCAGGAACCCGACGACGTTCATGATCAACGCCGCGTCCTGCTGCGCGACTGCGTCCGGCGAGCCACTGTGCCGAGGGACCAGGATCAACCGGACCGTTGACCACCGCACGGCCGTCAGTCGCGTCCGATCCGGGGCTGACAACAGTGCGCCGAGGTGCGACGGTGAGCTGATGGTCGAGGCGATCCCCACTCGGTCACGGGCCTCCCGCCGCCGGTGGCGTGCTGTCGTCCCGGTGGTGCTGCGCTGGGCGCTGCCGGTGCTGTGGGTGCTGTGGGCGTCCCTCGCGTGGTGGGTCGAGCCGCGCGAGTCCACCGAGGCGCAGCTCGACCGGGATCTCGCGGCTGGCCAGGTGGTGGCCTTCCAGCGGTCGTCCGGCTGGGCCGACGACGGCGCGTACTGGGGGAGCCGGCCTCGGCCGCAGCATGCGACGAACGGCGGGATGCTCGCCTGGACCGTGCCGAACGGCCAGATCCGGTACGCCTTCGTCGACCCGCCCGCCTCGGCTTCGTACCCGGGCGAGCCGGACCTGTCGGCGAACGCCGGGCTGGACCGGCTCGCTGCCGTGGCCGGTCCCTGGCGTGTCGGCGGCGACCTCGCGCACCGGATCGCGGGCACCGCCGGTCTGCTCGCTGGTGTGCTGACCGTGCTCTGGCTGGGCCGCTTGATCGCTGGCGCGCCGCCGCTGGCCGGCACCCGGTGGTTCTGGTTCTGGGTCGGGCTGCTGCCGTTCGGGGTGGGTGTGCTGGCCTGGACCTACCGGGAGCTGTGGAGACCACCGCCGGTGCCGGTGCCCGGCCGGGGCTCGGGGTGGCGTGGGTTCGGCTGGCTGATCCTCGCCGCAGTCGGCATCAGCCTCCTGGTGTCCGTTGCCCGCATCGTGTTCGGGACGACTGTGGTGCCGGGCTGACCCGGCGATGCCGGGCCAACCGGCCCCCAGGTCGACGACAGTCACCTACGGTGACGCCATGGACCCTTCGGCGGTCTGGCGGGACCGGCAGCACCGGTGGCGGATCGAGGCGTACCGCGCGCCGGACCTGCGCTTCGCCGTCTACGCCACCAACGGCCCCACCGAGTCGGTGCCGCTGTGGCTGTTCGGGATGTCGGCGCTGGCCCGGTGGCTGATGACCCACGCCATCTCGCTGGACGACCTGGAGGTCGACTGAGCGGGGGCGGCAAACCGGGCCCGCGCCGCGCCCCGCTGCGGTTGAGTGACCTCAGGCGGCGGACGGGGGTACGCGATGGGCGGTCAGCTCGGGCAGTTGGCGTTGGTGGCCGTGCTGGTGCTGGTCAACGCCGCGCTCTCCGGCAGCGAGATGGCGCTGGTGACCCTGCGGGAGGGGCAGTTGCGGCGGCTGGGCCGGCGCAGCCGCGCCGGCGACCGGTTGGTGCACCTGTCGCGCGACCCGAACCGCTACCTGGCCACGATCCAGCTCGGCATCACCCTGGCGGGGTTCCTGGCCTCGGCGGCGGCCGCGGTGTCGTTGGCCTCTCCGCTGGTCGGGCCGTTGGGCTTCCTCGGTGGGGCGGCACGTCCCGCCGCGGTGCTGCTGGTGACCGTGCTGCTGACGTTCGTCACGCTGGTGCTCGGCGAGTTGGCCCCGAAGCGGCTGGCCATGCAGCGGGCCGAGCGTTGGGCGCTGCTGAGCGCCGGCCCGCTGGATCTGCTGGCCCGGGTGTCCCGGCCGGCGGTGTGGCTGCTCAGCCGGGCCACCGACGCGGTCGTGCGGCTCGCCGGTGGTGACCCGCGGGCCAACCGGGAGGAGATGACCGAGGAGGAGCTGCGGGAGATGCTGGCCAGCCAGCGCGGCCTGTCGGCCCAGCAGCGGGAGATCCTGACCGGCGCGTTCGACATCGCCGGCCGGACGCTGCGCGAGATCCTGGTGGCCCGGCGGGAGGTGACGACGCTGCCGGCCGGTCTGGCCGCCGACGAGGGGGTCCGGCGGCTCGCCGCCGCCGGGCGGTCCCGCGCTCCCGTCACCGGTCCCGGCGGCCTGGACGAGGTGCTCGGGGTGGTGCACATCCGCGACCTGGTGCGGGCCGGCACCGCCCCGGTGGGTGAGCAGGTCCGGGATCCGCTGCTGCTGCCGGTGACCCTGCCGGTCGCCGACGCGATGCGTCAGCTGCGGCAGGAGCATCAGCAGCTGGCCCTGGTGGTCGACGAGCACGGCGGCATCGACGGCATGGTCACGATGGAGGACCTGCTGGCCGAGGTGGTCGGCGAGTTGTACGACGAGACCGACCGGGACGTGCGCGGGGTCGTCCGGGAACCGGACGGGTCGCTGCTGGTACCCGGCGACTTCCCACTGCATGACCTGCCCGACCTGGGGGTGCGGCTGAGCTTTCCGTTGTCCCGGGACTACACGACGGTGGCTGGTCTGGTGCTGGCCCGACTGCGGCACCTGCCGGACGCCCCGGGTGAGACGGTGCGGCTGCCCGGGCTGACCCTGCAGGTGGTGGAGGTCGCCGATCGGGCGGTGCGCCGGGTGCGCCTCTGCGGGTTTGTCACCGAGCGCTGAGGGTTCACCCGGAAGGCTGACAAAAGGTCCAAATCGACAAAGCCGGGAACGTGGTCCGCCTACCGTGCCAGACGTGAAGGACCGAGGTTTGCGTACGTTCGTCACGGTGCTGGCCGGCCTCGCGGTGATCTACTTCGGCAGCGCCGGCCGCAGCCCCGAGGAGGGCCGTGGCATCTCCGGCGGGGTGGTGGTGCTGGCGTTGCTCGCCGCGCTGCTGGTGTGGCACCTGACCCGCCCGGGGGACAAGACGGTCAAGTGAGCGCCTCAGCGGGAGGCGACTCGGGTGACCTCACCGGCGGACTCCTCACCCAGCGCCACCCGTACCAGCGCTGACGCGAGCCGGCCGAAGTCCGGTTCGTCGACGAGACCGGCGAGCCGGTCCGGTGATCCCGGCAGGCCCAGCCGCTTCGCCCCGGCCAGCGCCCGACGGTCGGCGTACGGGCGCACGTCCGACCAGACCGTCTGCGCCTCGCGCAGGTAGATGTCCGCGCCGGTGGGGCCGATGCCGGGGAACTCGGTGAGCCGCCGCCGCAGCCCGGCCGGGTCGCCCTGGGCCTCCCGGTGCAGGCGTCGCAGGTCGCCGTGCCAACGGTCCAGGCACAGCCGGGCGCCGGTGCCGAGCATGGTGGCGGTCCGCTCGTCGTAGCGGCGGTAGTGGCCCCGGCCCAGCGCGTCGACACGCTCCTGCCAACTGGCCGCCTCCATGGCCTGTGGGGTGCGGTAGCCGGCGGCGAACAACTCCCGCGCGGCGTCCACCGCCACGCACGCGCGGATCCGGGTGCTCAGCAGCGTGGTCAGCACCAGCAGCTGATACAGCGGACCGGGCCGGTCGGAGAGCCGGATGCCGGCCTCCTCCGCGTACGTGCGGCCACGCCGGTCGAGCAGCACCCGCACCACACTTCGGTCATTGCCCATCCCGTCGGGTTACCCACTTGAGGACCCGCTAGCCGTCGCACCGCTGACCACGGCCGGAATGCCACCGGGGCGGGCGGGTATGCCGAGGTGTGGAGGCGGTCGATGCCGCCCCCGTACCCGGAAGGGAGACACCGGTGGTCAATCCGCAGCAGGAAGAGTTCCGGCGCAACGCCAAGGGCGCCACCAGCCAGGACAGCAAGGGGCCCAAGCCGACCGGGCACCCGCTCAACCGTGGCTCGTCGCGGGGCGACGAGGGTCGACCGGTGCCCAAGGGGCAGGTGTCGCCGTACGGCCCGGCCGGCGAGCCGGTGGCCGAGGACGACAGCGACACCCGCTGACCGATGAGCTAGCGACCGCGGGCTGGCGGCCGCCGCAACCTGTTCCAGGTGGCGGCGGCCGCCAGCCCGTACGCGAGGTGCGGGATGATGTCGGAGATCCAGTCGGAGCGCCGCCACGTACGCGGGTCGCTGATCCCGAGCACGGTGATCGACCCGTCGGTCATGGTCATCACGCCCGCGCCGAGCAGACCGGTGGCCACCGGCAACGGCTGACGTCGACCACCGGCGTAGAGCGCGAACCCGACGCCCGCGACGACGCCCAGCCCGTAACCGATCAGCGGGCCGAGGCCCGAGCGGCGGTTGGCCGCCCGGGCCCCGTTCCCCAGGTCCACGTGCGCGATCCCGGCCAGCCGGTCGACGGTCTCCTGGGGGACGTCGCTCTCCGGACGTCCCCGTAGCGCCATGTCGAGGTAGCTGACCACGTTCAGCGCGGTGCTGCCGACGGCGCCCGCGATCGCGCCGTCGGCCACGTCGACAGTCCTCACTTCGGGTCGCCCGGTTCGCGCTCGCTCTTCGGGCCGTAGGTCCGCTCACCGCGCACCACGCCCCGTTGGCCGCGATCCTCCTGCAGGATCCGGTTCGCGACCTGGTTGGCCTTGCCGTCGGGTACCCGGCGCCCGGAGTCGTCGATCGCGTTGCGCAACCGCGCGCGCTGCTTGTCGTACGCGTTACTGCCCGGCCGTGGTCCTGGCATCTGTGCCTCCTTCGTCGGTCTGGGCACCTGGTGCTGCCCACCGTCCGCTGGGCGTACCGCGGCCGTCTACCCGTCTGGTGGCGGACCAACCCCCGGCGCGCTACCGGGGCGCGCGGACCACGACCACCGGGCACTGCGCGTGGTGCAGCATCGACTGGCTCACCGACCCCAGCAGCAACCCGGTCACCTCGCCGCGCCCACGCCCACCGACGACCGCCAGTTGGGCGGAGCGGGACGCCTCGGCGAGCACGGTGCCGGGTCGGCCATGCACCACCTGGCACGTCAACCGCAGGCCCCGATGGTCCTCGGTGAGCCCGGTCAGCCACCCGGCGAGCATCCGCTCCTGCTCGCCGTGCAGCTTCGCCTCGTCGTACACCAGGGGTTGCATGTCGCCCGGACCGCTGCTGCCGGGGTGTCGGTAGGCGTGCACCGCCACCAGCGGCACGCCGAGCGACACGGCGGTCTCGGCGGCGAAGTCCGCCGCCCGCCGGGAGGCGTCCGAGCCGTCCACCGCGACCAGGACCGGCTCGTCGGGTCGTTGCGTGCCGCGCGCGACCAGCACCGGGCAGTCGGCGTACGCGGCGACCTGCACCGCGACCGAGCCGACCAGCAGCGCGGAGAATCCACCCAGCCCGCGGTCGCCGAGCACGATGAGCGCGGCGGTGGGGGACTCGCCCACCAGCACCGCGGCGGCCTCACCGTCGATGATCTCGCCGGAGATCGACAACCCGGGCACTGTCGCCTCGGCCTCGCGCACCGCGGCCTCGACCAGCTCCTCGGCCCGGTGGCGCAGCCCACCGCCGGGCGGCGCGTCCGGGGCGGGGGAGACCGGTACGTGCAGCAGCGGCCAGATGAAGCCGTGCACGACCCGCAGGGGTCGGTGCCGGCGTGCCGCCTCGGTGGCGGCGAGGCGTACGGCGCGCAGCGCCGACTCCGAGCCGTCGACGCCGACCACCACCGCCGCGTTGTTCGCCGAGTTCACCGCCCACCTCCGCTCGCGGCCAGTATCGCGGGCCCGGACGCCCTCGCGCCGCGATACCGCTGAGCGCGTCCCGGTCGGTACGCTGGCGACGACCGGGGAGGGAGCGCCGCCGATGGGTGAACCAGACCAGCCGAGCACCGCTCGCATGATCGACTTTTGGCTCGGCGGGCAGCATCACTTCCCCGTGGACGTGGCCGCCGCGAACGCGTTCGAGCAGGCGTACGGGCCGTGCGCGCCGGTGTTCCGCGAGCTGCGGGCGTTCCTGGGCCGGGCGGTGCGGGCGATGGCCGCCCACGGCGTGGACGGGTTCCTGGTGTTCGGCGCCGGGGTGCCGACGATGGGCAACGTGCACGAGGTCGCCACCGACGCGACGGTGCTCTACACCGACGTCGACCCGGTCACCATCCGACTGGGACAGAGCATCCTCGCCGGCAGCGACCGGGCCGGCTACGGCTTCGGCGACGCGACCGACATCGGCACTGTCGACCCGGCGCAGCTGCACCGTTTCGTGCCGGGCTGGGGTCGACGGCCGGTCGGGGTGGTCTTCCTCGGCCTGGCCGCGTTCCTCGACGACGCCACACTGACCCACACCCTCGACGAGCTGTACGCTGCCGCGGCGCCGGGCAGCCTGCTCGCTGTGGACTTCGACACCGAGGAACTGGCCGGCCACCCGCAGGCGCTGGCCATGATGGGACCGCAGTTCCGGATGCGTCCACCGGCGGCGTTCGCGCCCCTGCTGGGTCAATGGGCGCCGACGGCGGACGGGATCGTCCCGGTCGCCGAGTGGCGGCCGGACGGCCCGCCTGCGCGGGTGCCCGACGCGTTCCACGGTGTGCTCGCGACCCGCGCGGGTGACTGACCGCGCCGATCATCCGTCCGGTGGCGTCCGTATGATGCTTGCCCTATAGCAAGCTTCTGGGGAGGACGACGATGGTAGACGCGCCGGACGTGGTGTCGCGCGCGTTGCGCGAGGCTCCGCCCGACCAGTTGGCGGAGGCGGCGGACCGGGCGATCCGGTCCGCGATGGGCGCGCTGCGCACCGACGTCTTCGTCGCCGACTACCGGATCAGCGGCCTCTGGCCGGTGCTGGACCCGGACCTGCCTGCGGGCGGCTTCCTGGCCTGCCACACCATGGCGCAGCGATGCTTCAGCAGTCAGCAGCCGGTACGCGACGGTGAAGGCCCATGCCGGCTCTACCTGCCCTTGACGGTGTGGGGGGAGCGGCTGGGCGTGCTGCTGATCGAGCTTCCGACCGTACCGAACGCGACGGTCACCGGTCGGGCGACCGACATCGCCGGCACCCTGGCCGTGGCGATGCGCGCGGCGGACCGGGAGACCGACCGTTACCGGCGGGCCCGCCGTCGGGAGCGACTGACGATGGCCGCCGAGATGCAGTGGGACCTGCTGCCCGGTCGTGGTGTGTCCCACCACGCGTTCGAGCTGGCCGGCCAGCTCGAACCGGCGTACACGGTCGGCGGTGACCACTTTGACTGGTCGTTGGACGGCGACCGTCTCACCGTGACGGTCCTCAACGGTGAGGGCAGTGGGCTGGCGGCGTCCCTGTTGACCGCCGTCACGGTCAACGCGATGCGCAACGCGCGGCGCTCCGGTGGCGGTCTGGTGGAACAGGCCGAGCTGGCCTCGGACACGGTCTTCTACCAACACCGCGGCGCCCGGCACGTGGCCACCCTTCTGCTCGAGGTGGACACTCGCCTCGGCCGGGTGCGGGCGGTCGACGCGGGCTCCCCCCATTTGTTGCGGATGCGGGGGTCCACGGTCGAGCCTCTGAAGCTGGATCAGCAGCTGCCGCTGGGCATGTTCGCGGAGACCCGTTACGAGCTTCAGGAGGTGCAACTCGCCCCGGGTGACCGGCTCTTCGTGGTCAGTGACGGGGTGTGGGCCGCCGAGCCGCCGGGTCAGGAGCCGTACGGGCAGCGGGTGATGGCTCGTTCCCTGCGCGCCACGCGGTTGCAGCCGCCGGCCGAGGCGGTTGGTACGGTGATGCGCGAACTGCACGCCTATCACGCGGATTCCGATCTGCGCGACGACGCCGTCGTGGTCTGTCTGGACTGGCACGGTCCGCGCGAACGGGGCACGGGGTGAGATTCGCCGCCGCGTTGCCGGGCGGGCACCAGCGCGACGACGGCAGGGGACATCAGGTGGAGCGACCTGCGGATCTCGCCGCGGCGATCGACGCGGCCGCCGGGACGCTGATCGCCGTTCTGGAGTCGGCCGCGTCGCGGCATCAGGTGCCGCCCACCCAGCTGAGAGTGCTCACGCTGATCAGCGGTCGTCCGGAGACCAACGTCAACGGGCTGGCGGAGTTGCTGGACGTGGTGCCCTCGTCGGCGAGCCGCCTGTGCGACCGGTTGGAGGCGACCGGGCTGTTGCGTCGGGTGGCCGATCCGCGTGACCGGCGTGAGGTGCGGTTGGTGCCGACAGCTGCGGCGCTGACCCTGCTGGGGGAGTTGGCCGAGCGGCGGCAGCGCGCGGTGCAGGCGGTGTTGGACCGGATGCCGGTGCGGATGCAGCACGAGCTGTTGCTGGCGCTGGCCGGGTTCGCTCGGGCGGCGACATCGGTGCCCGAGCAGCAGACCGATCCTGCCGTCCAGACGGCCTGAGCGCCGTTCCCCCCTTCCACTAGTATCCTAGGACGCTTTAGGCGTGGTGATCCACGCCACAGTGCGGCAGAGCCGCACCGACAGGCCACGGCGGCGCCCGGCCAGCGAGGGGAAGCCCGATATAGTGGCAGCGCACCTACCCGGCCCGCGATCATCGAGATCGCGGGCCGCATCAGGGGAAGGGGCCCCGCCCGGGGCCGCAGGGGAGAGCCGGCGCTGGTCGGCCCGACAGCGCGTACGACCCTCAGCCGCGCCCCGCGCCGGCCGGGGGCCCGCGTGCCGTGGAGGAGGATCGGTGTCGCGTCGGCCGGCTCGGGCAGAGCAACCGCGGGACACCGGTGACGAGACTCCCGGCAACCAGGTGCTCACCCTGCCCAACCTGATCAGCTTCGGGCGGCTGCTGGGCGTGCCGCTCTTCCTCTACCTGTTCCTGGTGGCGCGGGCCGACGTGGCGGCGGTCGTGGTGCTGGCCATCGGCGGCACCACCGACTGGGTCGACGGTTGGATCGCCCGTCGCCTGCACCAGGTCAGCCGCCTGGGCGAGCTGCTCGACCCGCTCGCCGACCGGCTCTAC
Organism: Micromonospora noduli; assembly: GCF_003264475.1. Classification (NCBI taxonomy): domain Bacteria; kingdom Bacillati; phylum Actinomycetota; class Actinomycetes; order Micromonosporales; family Micromonosporaceae; genus Micromonospora; species Micromonospora noduli. Next base: position 246,331 of record NZ_PYAC01000041.1, read on the forward strand.
ATCCTCGCCACCCTGGTCGCCTTCACCGCGCGGGAGGTGGTGCCGTGGCAGTTCACCGCGGCGCTGCTGGCCCGTGAGGTGCTCCTGCTGGCCTCGCTGGCGGTGCTGCGTCGCTACGGGTACGGGCCGCCGCCGGTGCACTACGTGGGCAAGACCGCCACGTTCCTGCTGCTCGCGGCGTTCCCGGTGCTGCTGCTGGCCAGCGCGGCGACCGACGTGGCGACGGCGGCGAGCGCGATCGGTTGGGCGTTGGCCTGGTGGGGGCTGGTGCTGTACTGGGTGGCCGGCGGGATGTACGTCGTGCAGGCGGCCCGGCTGGTGCGCGCGGCGCGCAGTCCGGGAGCGGCGGCGTGAGCGCGCCGCGGCTGGGAAAACCCGGCCAGGACCGGGTGTACGCGCCGGACTTCCTCACCGAACTGTTCCGCAACCCGCTGGATCCGGGGTACGCGGACGCGGCTGCCGCGCGTCGGCGCTCGGCGCAGTCGGCGCCGGCGCGCGGGTGGCGGGCGTTGCCGGCACGGTCGGTGAGCCTGGTCGTGGTGGTGATGCTCGGTTTCCTGTTCGCGGTCGCGTACCGGCAGACGATGGCGGACGAGCCGGGGCGGAGCCAGGCCCGTTCGGGTCTGGTGACGCAGATCAAGGAACGGGAGAGCCAGACCGACCGGTTGTCCACGCGGGCGGACCAGCTGCGCGAGGAGGTCAGTCGGCAGCGGGACGCGGCGTTGAGCGGGTCGGCCGCCGCCCGGTTGCGCAACCTGGAGGCGAGCACCGGGCTGGGTCGGGTGCGCGGTGATGGTGTGGTGGTGCGGTTGGCGGACGCGCCGGACAAGGCGGACGCGGTCACCGGTGCCGGCGCTGGGCCGCCGCGGGTGCTCTACAGCGACCTGCAGGGTGTGGCGAACGCGTTGTGGAGTGCTGGCGCGGAGGCGATCGCCATCAACGGGCAGCGGTTGACGTCGACGTCGACGATCCGGTCGGCGGGTGAGGCGATGCTCGTGGATTTCCGGCCGGTGACCGGGCCGTACGAGGTGTCGGCGATCGGGCCGGGTTCGATGCGGCGCGACTTCGAGGACAGCCGCAACGCGGCGCTGATGCGGAAGGTCGCGCAGGGGACGGGGTTGTCGTTCGGTGTGCGGGAGGCGGATGACCTCACCCTGCCGGCGGCGCCGGAGCCGCAGCTACGCTACGCCAAGCCGTCGGTCAGTCCGAGCCCTTCCGCGTCGGGTGTCCGTTCCGGCAGTCCCGGGTCGTCCGGTCCGGCGACGACTGTTAGCCCCTCCGGAGGTGGCCGATGATCGCGGTGCTGGCGTTGCTCGCCGGTGTGGTGCTGGGCGTGTGGCTTGATCCCACGGTGCCGGCGGCGTTGCAGCCGTACCTGCCGATCGCGGTGGTGGCCGCGTTGGACGCGGTGTTCGGTGGGGTGCGGGCCCGGTTGGACCGCATCTTCGACGACAAGCAGTTCGTGGTGTCGTTCATTTCGAACGTGCTGGTGGCTGGTCTGATCGTGTATCTGGGTGACCAGTTGGGGGTGGGTGGGCAGTTGTCCACCGGTGTGGTCGTCGTGTTGGGTGTGCGTATCTTCGGCAACGTGGCGGCGATCCGTCGGCACCTGTTCCGGGCGTAGGTTGGGTTGGGATGAGTGACGAGCAGACCGACACGGGGACCGGGTGGCCGCAGCCGGCCGGTCCGGTGCGGCCGGGTGGGCCGGCGGGTGAGCCGGATCCGCGGCCGGATGCGCCGGATCCGGATGAGTTGAGCCCGTTGGCGCCGCAGGAGCCGGCGCAGCCGTCGGATGACGAGCCTGCGGCGGAGCCGGGTGTGGAGCCGGTCGACGATGGTGCGACGGTGGACCTGAACGCGGTGTCGCGGTCGGGGGAGCCGGCGGTCGCGGGTTCCGACGGGTTGGCGGAGCCGGTGGTTGCCGGTTCCGACGGTTCGGCGGAGTCGGCGGCGCCGGTGGCGGCTGGTCGGTCCCGGTGGAGTGCGGCCGGGGTGATGATCGCCGCGTTGTTGGCGTTGCTGGGGTTCACGTTGGTCGTGCAGTTGAAGACGACGTCGACGGACCCGACCCTGGGGGCCACCCGGCAGGAGGACCTGGTCCGGATCCTGTCGGATCTGGATGCGCGGGAGAACCGCCTGCAGCAGGACATCCGGGCTCTGGAGGACAGTCAGCGGCAGTTGCAGTCGGGTGAGCAGGGTCGTCAGGCGGCGTTGGATGAGGCGACGCGGCGGGCGGACGAGTTGGGCATCCTGGCGGGGACGTTGCCGGCGGTGGGTCCGGGGTTGACGGTGCAGTTCGACGCCGGGGTGAAGCCGATCTCGGCGAACCGGGTGTTGGACGCGGTGCAGGAGCTGCGTGGTGCGGGCGCCGAGGCGATGCAGATTTCCGGTGGGGATCGGGCGACGGTGCGGATCATCGCGTCGACGTACTTCCTCGATGGGGACAACGGGTCGTTGATGGTCGAGGGGCGCCGGTTGTCGGGGCCGTACACGATCACGGTGATCGGTGATCCGGCGACGATGCGTACGGCGTTGAACATTCCTGGTGGGGTGGTGGCGTCGGTCCGGGGTGACGGCGGTAACGTGACGTTTGGGGAGCGTGAGGTTGCCGAGGTTTCGGCGCTGCACGTGCCGATCAAGTTGGAACACGCCCGTCCGGTCTCCTGACCGGCGCGGCCGCGCCGGACCCGGGTGGTCCGGGGCACCGATGGATGAAGGACGCGTCTGGTGATTCCCGAGGATCTGCGATACACCGCCGAGCATGAGTGGGTGGCGGGTGACGGCACGGCTTCGGTCCGGGTCGGCATCACCCACTTCGCGCAGGACGCGCTCGGCGACATCGTGTACGTGCAGTTGCCCGAGGCGGGTGCGGTGGTCGCGGCCGGTGACTCGTTGGGTGAGATCGAGTCGACCAAGAGTGTGTCGGAGATCTACGCGCCGGTTGCCGGTACGGTGGCGGCGCGCAACGACGCGTTGGCTGACACGCCTGAGCTGATCAACACTGATCCGTACGGTGAGGGTTGGTTGGTGGAGATCACGCCGAATGATCCGACTGCGACGGATGGGTTGCTGACGGCGGCCGCGTATCAGAAGATCACCGAAGGCTGAGTGTGCTTGATCCGGTGCGTGGGATGTCTGCGCGCGTCCGGTTGCCCTGCATTTCGGCGCTGGCTAGGCTCGCCCAGTCGACCGAGAACCCAATAGTTGAGCGTTGCGGAATTGCCTTCCCGGGCACGGGGAGCCAGCCGCCGGGTGTTCAAGTGCCCGGCGGCCAGACCCGCCATTACCCGACGCCGACCGAACAGATCCGTGAGGTGGTCCCATGACGCGGCCAGACGACGAGTTCCCCCCACTCGACGTCACTTCGACGCTCAATCTCGGTTCGCTCGACGAAGTGCTGGAGGGGCCGGATACCGATGTGGTGCCGAGCCGGATGTCCGGTTCGTTGCCGCCGGGTATGGCGCTGCTGGTGGTTCGTCGAGGCCCGAATGCGGGTGCCCGGTTCCTGTTGGACCACGATGTGACGACCAGTGGCCGGCACCCGGACAGTGACATCTTCCTGGACGACGTGACGGTGTCGCGTCGGCATGCGGAGTTCCACCGCGATGGTGGGACGTTCACGGTGCGGGACGTGGGCAGCCTGAATGGCACGTACGTCAATCGTGAGCGGGTTGAGGCGGCCACGTTGAGCAATGGTGACGAGGTCCAGATCGGTAAGTTCCGGGTGGTGTTCATCGCCGGTCCGCGCCCGGAGGAGGAGGCCGGCCGGGGGTGAACGAGCCTGCGGCCTCCATGTCACCCGGGGCGGCTCGGTCTGAGCCGCTGATGAGCATCGGTGAGGTGCTTGGGCAGTTGCGGGTGGATTTTCCGGATACCACGATTTCGAAGCTGCGGTTTCTTGAGGCCGAGGGTTTGGTCGAGCCGCAGCGGACGGCGGCGGGTTACCGGAAGTACAGCTGGGACGATGTGGCGCGGTTGCGGTTCGTGTTGACCGCGCAGCGGGACAAGTACCTGCCGTTGCGGGTGATCCGGGAGCAGTTGGCCCAGTGGGATTCGTCCGGTGAGCAGCCGGGGCGGTCGCGGCCGGCGTTGGTGGCGGTTGGTCCCGATGGTGCGGTGCCGGGTCGTGAGTTGGCGGAGCCGGCCGAGTCGTCGCAGGTGCGGCTCGGCCGGGCGGATCTCGTGGCGCGCAGTGGGATCGACGAGTCGACGTTGGTGGAGTTGGAGCGGCTCGGTGTGCTGGTCTCGGATCCGCCGGGGTGGTACGACGCGGATGCTCTGATCATCGCGTCGGCGGTGGCGGGGTTGGCGGCGTACGGGTTGGAGCCGCGGCACCTGCGGGGTTATCGGACGGCGGCGGACCGGGAGGTCGGTTTGTTCGCGCAGTTGGTGGCCCCGTTGGCGCGGCAGAGTGATCCGGCGGCGCGGGCGCGGGCGGCGGAGACGGCGCGGGAGTTGGTGGCGTTGTCGGAGCAGTTGCACGCGGCGTTGGTGCGGGTGGGGCTGCGGTCGACGTTGGGTCGGTGAGGGTGCCCGGTGGGTGGCGGTTGAGCGGAAAGATCTCTTCCGGGAAGCGTGCCGTAGGCTTGCCGGGGTAACCCCTTTTCGGCGCGGGCGTGGTGCTGTAGCGCATGGGACGGCCGTGTTGCGGTCCGTGTACCGTGCAGGGAAGGGCGCGGTGCGGCGTAGGTGACAACGACACGGAGGCGGCGGTGCGCGAGCTGAGCGTGGTCGGAGTTCGGGTGGAGCTGCCCAGCAACCAGCCGATCGTCCTGCTCAGGGAGGTCGAGGGGGACCGCTATCTGCCGATCTGGATCGGCGCGGTCGAGGCCACGGCTATCGCTTATGAGCAGCAGGGGGTCAAGCCGGCCCGGCCGTTGACGCATGATCTTCTGCGGGATGTGTTGGCGGCGTTGAAGGCGCCCTTGCAGGCGGTGGAGATCACCGAGCTGAAGGAGAACGTCTTCTACGCGGATCTGTTGATCGGCGATGGGGTGCGGGTGTCGGCGCGGCCGAGCGATTCGATCGCGTTGGCGTTGCGGGTTGGTGCGCCGATTCGTTGTGCGGAGCAGGTCCTCAGCGAGGCGGGGATCGTTATCCCTGATGAGCAGGAGGATGAGGTGGAGAAGTTCCGCGAGTTCCTGGAGCAGGTGCGTCCGGAGGATTTCGCGGGCTGAGGTGTGCCCGTGCTCGGTTGGTGATCTTTCTCGGTGGCTGCGCGGCGTGTCGCGTCGGTTCCTCCGTGGTAACCCCTGACGGTGGCGATAGGGTTTCCATGTCGAGGGGTGCGCGTCCCGGAAACGATGCGTCGCCACACTGACGGGGAGGTTGTCCGGATGCACGAGCCGCGGGATTCCGATCCGGGTGCAGAGTTCGACGAGTCGGGTGCCTCGTCGCCAGGTGTGGCGGCTGAGGGTGACGGTTCGGTTGGCTACCGGGGTGTGACGGCCTGCCACGCGGTGGGCATCAGTTACCGGCAGTTGGATTACTGGGCGCGGACGACGCTGGTGGTGCCGAGCGTTCGTGATGCTTCGGGTTCGGGGACGCAGCGGTTGTATTCGTTCCGGGACCTGGTGGTGTTGAAGGTCGTGAAGCGGTTGTTGGATGCGGGGGTGTCCCTGCAGAACATCCGTAAGGCGATCGAGGCGTTGCGGTCGCGTGGTGTGGAGGATCTGGCGGGGATCACGCTGATCTCTGATGGGACGACGGTGTACGAGTGCCGGTCTCCGGAGGAGGTGGTCGACCTGTTGCAGGGTGGCCAGGGGGTCTTCGGCATCGCGATCGGTGGGGCTTTCAAGGAGATCCAGGGGTCGTTGTCGCATCTGCCGGCGGAGCCTGCGACGAGTGGCCCGGTGGAGCCGGCGGTGGTGTCTGGCCCGGATCCGGTGGGCGACGAGTTGGCGGCGCGGCGGGCGCGGCGGCGGGCCGGCTGAGCGTTCCAGCTTCCGGGTTTTTTTCCGGTTGGTTTTCTCGCGACCGTCGGTGACCGTTCCAGGGTTTGTTCGGCTGATGCGGTCCACTGTGGATACTGTGGGTGTCGTTTCGGTGGCCGATTGTGGAGATACCCATTGGTAGCGGTTACGTAGCGTGGTGTCGTTTTGTCGGGAATCCGATAGGGGGGCGCTGACCGGAGGCGGTCGACACGCTATGGTCCCTCACGGTTCTGGACCCTTCATCCCCGGAAGGAACGACCGTGACGGTTACGGAAGAGACTGCTCCCGCCTCGCACTACGACCGCATTGGCGGTGCCAGTTCGGTCAAGGCGGCGGTTGAGCTGTTCTACGACAAGGTGCTCGCGGACCCGGAGTTGGCGGGCTACTTCGCTGACGTGGACATGGCCGGTCAGCGGCGGCACCTGGCGTTGATGTTGACTGTGGTGCTGGGTGGCCCGAACGAGTACACGGGTCGCGGGTTGGCCGAGGCGCACCAGCCGTTGAACATCACGGTGGAGCACTACGCGAAGGTGGGCGAGCACCTGACGGTGACGTTGACCGAGTTGGGGGTGCCGGCGGACATCCTCGCCGACGTGCAGACAGTGCTGGGGCAGGTGCAGGGCCAGGTGGTGGCTGCCGGGAACAGGTCGGGCGCCTGAGCGTGGACGCGGCTCGCCTCAAGCAGAGCTGGTCGGTGGTCGCCGGTCACGGCGACCAGGTGCCGCTCTACTTCTACTCGACGTTGTTCCTCGCTCATCCTGAGACGCGGCAGATGTTCCCCACGAACATGGCCGGTCAGCGGGACCGCCTCGTGACCGCGTTGGGTCACATCGTGTCCAACGTGGACCAGGTGGATCGGCTGGTGGGTTTCCTGCAGGATCTCGGCGCGGATCACCGCAAGTTCGCGGTCCGCGCGGAGCACTATCCGGCGGTCGGTGAGGCGCTGGTGGCGACGTTGCAGCATTTCCTCGCCGAGCAGTGGACCGACGAGTTGGCTGCGGACTGGACTGCCGCGTACGGGTTGGTCGCCCAGGTGATGATGGAGGCCGCGCAGGCCGCTGAGGCGGTCAATCCGCCGTGGTGGGTGGCGGAGATCGTGGCGCATGAGCGGCGGGCGTTCGACGTGGCGGTGTTGACGGTGCGTCCGCAGTATCTGTTGCCGTTCACGCCGGGTCAGTCGATCGGGGTGTCGCACCCGTCGGTGCGGTCGTGGCGGTACTACTCGCCGGCGAACGCGCCGCGGGCGGACGGCACGTTGGAGTTGCATGTGCGGGCCGCGCCGGGTGGCGCGGTGTCGTCGCGGCTGGTGTACGGGTCGGCGGTGGGCGATCGGATCCACCTGGCGGCGCCGGTGGGGGACCGGCTGGGGTTGCGGTCGGCGGGCTCCAGTGACCTGTTGCTGTTGGTTTCGGGTACTGGCTGGGCGCCGGTGAAGGCGTTGGTGGAGCAGGTGGCCGCGGAGGGTTCCCGTCGGCGAGTGGACCTGTACGTGGGGGCCCGCTCCCGTAGCGAGTTCTACGACAGTGACGCGATGGACAAGTTGGCGTCGTCGTATCCGTGGTTGACGGTGACGTACGTGGTCGGTGCCGACGTGCACCGGCCGGGGGAGTTCGTCCAAGCGGTGGACCGGGCGTTGGCCGACGGTGACTGGCGGTCCCGGCACGTGTTCGTGTGTGGGTCGGACGAGATGGTGTCGCACGCGGTGCGGACGTTGGTGCAGGCGGGTTACCACGCGGGTCAGGTGCACCACGAGGGCCTGGGCGCGCAGTGGTACGGCCCGGCGTGGCGGACGGCGGTGCAGCAACCGGCTGCGGGTGACACTTCGGGAGGTGGGCACAGGTGAGCGCGAGCAGTGAGCTTGCGAGCCCGGCGGTCGCGAACGGAGGTCTGCACAGGTGAGTGCGACGCCGATCAGTCGGTATGACGGGGTGCAGGTTTCCGGCGGTGTGCAGGTGCGGATGACCGCCGACCGGGTTCGGCGGTGGGAGTTCGGTGCGGCGTCGTTCGCTCGGCGCGGTTACGACAACGCCGACGTGGACCGGTTCCGGGTGCAGGTCGCTGACGAGTTGGACCTGTTGGCGACGCAGATCGCGACGTTGCGGGCGGAGAACGAGCGACTGACCGACCGGGTGGAGTTGCACCGGCACGGGGTGATTCCGAGTACGGGCGCGGCGGCGAAGGTCCCGGCGGCGCGGGAGGTGAATCTGCTGTCGGCGGCGCAGCGGGAGGCCGAGCAGATCATCGCGCAGGCCCATGACTACGCGCGTCGGGTCGCCGAGTACGCCCGGGTGCAGTACGAGAGTTACCTGCACGCGGCGGAGGCGGAGGCGAAGCAGGAGGCGGAGCGGGCGGTGGCGGAGTACCGCAGCGCGGCGGGGTCGAGCTTCGACGACACGGTGGCGACCCGGGAAGCGTTGCGGATCTTCGGCGAGATGATGGTGTCGCACATGCAGGCGGCGGCGCGGCATCTCGACGACGGCAGTGAGCAGTTGGCGCGCACGATGGATCGGATCGCGGCGGAGACGCCGGGGGCGCCGTTCGTGGGTGGCGTGGTGGGCCAGTCGGCGTTGCCGCGGCACCAGCAGCGCTGAGTGGTCGCCGGGGTGGGGCTGCTAGCAGGTCTCGTTGTGATGGGCGGGAGTGCTCATTAGAGTGCTTGGTGCGGGCGTGAACTTGAAGGAGTGGGCGGCGGCCACCGGCGTCTCGTACGCGACCGCTCGGCGGCGTTACGAGGCCGGGGCGCTGCCCGTTCCGACGTATCGGCTCGGCCGGCTCATCATGGTCGGCGAGCCGGTGACGGGCACGCTGGCTGAGGTTGGTCGGGTCGTGGTGTACGCGCGGGTGTCGTCAGCAGACCAGAAGACGGACCTCGACCGGCAGGTCGCCCGGGTGACCGTGTGGGCCACTGGGCAGAGGTTGGCTGTCGATAGTGTCGTCACCGAGGTTGGCTCCGCCCTCAACGGGCATCGCGAGAAGTTCCTCGCCCTACTGCGTGATCCTGCCGTGACAACCATTGTCGTCGAGCACCGCTACCGGTTCGCTCGCTTCGGCGGCGAATACGTCGAGGCCGCGCTGAGCGCACAGCGCCGCCGCCTACTGGTGGTGGACCCCGCTGAGGTGGATGACGACCTCGTCCGGGACATGACCGAGATCCTCACCTCGCTGTGTGCGCACGCCTACACGGTCGCCGTGCCGCGGCGAACCGAGCTCAGCGCGCGGTCGAAGCGGCTACAGAGGGACCGTCGTGAAGACGTTGCAGGCGTACCGGTTCGCGTTGGACCTGTCACCGCGCCAGGAGCGGGCGGTCCTCGCCCACGCTGGAGCGGCTCGGGTCGCGCACAACTGGGCCCTGGCTCGCGTGAAGGCAGTCATGAGCCAGCGCGCTGCCGAACGCACTTACGGCGTGCCAGACGAGCTGCTGAGCCCGCCGATTTCGTGGTCGCTGCCGTCACTGCGTAAGGCGTGGAACGCCGCCAAGGATGAGGTCGCACCGTGGTGGGCGGAGTGCTCGAAGGAGGCGTTCAACACCGGTCTCGACGCCCTCGCGAGGGCGCTGAAGAACTGGTCTGACTCGCGCAAAGGTGCTCGTAAGGGTCGCGCGGTTGGGTTTCCCCGCTTCAAGTCCCGGCGGCGCAGCACCCCGACGGTGCGGTTCACCACCGGCGTGATGCGGATCGAGGCCGACCGCCGGCATGTGGTGCTACCCCGGCTGGGCGCGCTGCGGCTGCATGAGTCGGCGCGCAAGCTGGCTCGGCGGTTGGAGGCGGGCACCGCGCGGATCATGTCCGCGACGGTGCGGCGCGAGGGCGGCCGCTGGTTCGTGTCGTTCACCTGCGAGGTCGAGCGCGCCGTGCGTGCACCAGCCCGGCCTGGCTCGATGGTGGGGGTGGACCTTGGTGTGAAGCACCTCGCGGTGCTGTCGACTGGCGAACGGGTGGCCAACCCGCGGCACCTCGTGGTGGCCGCGCGCCGGATGCGCCGTCTGGCCCGGGCGGTGAGCCGATGCGTCACTCCTGACCGTCGGGTGCGTCGGGTCGGGTCGAACCGCTGGGCCCGGGCGCAGCAAGAGCTTTCGCGGGCGCACGCGCGCGTCGTCGGGCTACGCCGCGACGGTTTACACCAGTTCACCACCCGGCTGACCCGCGAGCACGGCACTGTCGTGGTCGAGGACCTGAACGTCGCGGGCATGTTGCGTAACCGCCGGCTGGCCCGGCACGTCGCGGACGCAAGCTTCGCGGAGGTCCGGCGTCAACTGACCTACAAGAGCGAGTGGAACGGTGGGCGGCTGGTCACCGCCGGCCGGTGGTATCCGTCGAGCAAGACCTGCTCCGGCTGCGGCGCGGTGAAAACCAAGCTGACCCTGGCCGAGCGGACCTACACCTGCACCGCCTGCGGGTTGAGTCTCGACCGGGACCTCAACGCCGCACTCAACCTCGCCGCCCTCGCGCGTGAGGTAACCGACGACCGGAGTGGCCGGGAGTCGCTAAACGGACGTGGAGCCGACCAGAAGACCCGCAGCCGCGGGCAGGTGGCTGTGAAGCGTCTACCCGGCACCGCGCGAGCGGGTCAGGCCGGGACCGTCCCACCGCAAGGCGGGACTACCGCACAGCGCTCACTTCTGAGCACTCGCCGGTAACGGTGCGCTGACGTGGACCCCACCCGGCGCGCTGGCGGCGGTGGCATAGTCGGAGGGGCCAGGCGGGGCTGACCGGTGGCCCGCCCCTGGGAGAGGCGCCATCGTGTCGGTATCACCGTCCCCACCCGGCGGGTCAGCGGACCCGCTGGCCGCGTTGGAGGCGTCGGCGTGGGCGCTGGCGGCCGCGGTCGGCACCATGAGTGACGCCCTGTCGGCTCCGCTCGCCGAGGTCCTCGCGGCGTCGCCGCACCGCAGCGCGGTGCTGCAGGCCGCCGGTCTGCTGTCCTGGGAGGGTGGGACGCCGGTCGCGCACCCGTCGCTGGTGCCCGCCGACGGGCCGACCGGGCGCAGCGCGGTGCAGGCGCGGTTGAGTTCGCTGCGGCAGGCGGTCGCCGCGGCGGCGCAGGAGCCTTCCGGCGGGGGTGGGGTCGGCTGGGCGCAGGTGGACGACGAGGTGTTGCTGCATCAGGGTCGGGCGTCGGCGGCGACCGGCCGGGCGTTGGCGACCCGGGTGGTGCCCGAGTTGCCGGGGTTGGCGGAGCGTTTGGACTCGGCGGACGCCCGGGTGTTGGACGTGGGCACGGGTGTGGCGGCGTTGGCTGTCGCCCTGGCCCGCGCGTTGCCCCGGGTGTCGGTGGTGGGTATCGACGTGCTGCAACGGGCGTTGGACCTCGCGGTCGGGGAGTTGGCCGAGGCCCGCGATGTCGCGGATCGGATCACGCTGCGCCTTCAGGACGTCGCGGAGGTGGCCGAGCCGGGCGGGTACGACCTGGTCTGGGTGCCGGCGCCGTTTCTTCCTCAGCAGACGTTGACGCTCGCGTTGCCCCGGCTGGTGCAGGCGCTGCGACCCGGTGGTTGGCTGGTGGCCGGCACCAATCCGCCGGCCGGGGACCCGTTGCGGGCGGCCGTCGACCGGTGGAACGCGGTACGCAACGGCGGCAACGCCTTCGACGCCGACCGGATGGCGCAGGTGCTGGCAGGGGCCGGGTTGGGTGACGTTCGGCGTTTTCCGACCGTCCCCGGCGGGCCGGTGTTGGTCGCCGCGCACCGCGCGGGCGGCTGAGGGCGACAGTTGGTGCGGCGGGTGGTCAGCTGAGCCGTTGTTCGAGGTGGAAGGTGACCTCGGTGCCGGCGGCGCTCTTACCGATGGTCTTGCACAGGGCGGCGCGGATGGGCAGCCAGTGGGGGCCGGCGCCGGAGGGCATGAGGGTGGCGTTGAACGGGTGCCCGTCGATGGTGCCGGTGACCTTGACGGCGCGTCGGGTGCCGAGCAGGTCCGCGGAGTCGGGCACTGTGACGTAGGTGGCGAACGCGCCGTCTTTCTCGATGGGCGCGGTGAAGCGGTAGTCGAGTGGTTGCGGGTCCATGGGTGGTTCTCCTCGGCGCGGCGGGTGGTCAGCTGGCGGCGGCGCGGACGGCCTCGGCGATCGGGGTGGGTCCGTCGACGAGTTCCAGTGTCGCGCCGGTGGTGCCCGGTTCGTCGAGCAGGGCGGCGAGGACGTGGGCGACGTCGGTGCGGCTGATCGCGCCACGGCCGGCGTGTGGGGTGAGGCTGACCCGCCCGGTGGGTGGGTCGTCGGTGAGCCGGCCGGGTCGCAGCACCGTCCAGGCCAGGTCGCGGCCGCGCAGGTCGTCCTCGGCGGCGCGTTTGGCGCGCAGGTACGCCGCCCACACGTCGTCGGTGCCGGGGGCGGGTGGTGTGTCCACGCCCATGGAGGAGACGAGCAGGTAGCGGTGGACGCCGGCGCGGGTGGCGGCGTCGGCGAGCAGCGCGGCGGCGGCCCGGTCGACGGTGTCCTTGCGGGCGGCGCCGCTGCCGGGGCCGGCGCCCGCGGCGAAGACCACCGCGTCGGCGCCGTCGAGGTGCCCGGCCACCTGTTCGAGCGGGGTGTGTTCCAGGTCGCAGACGACGGGGGTGGCGCCGGCGGCGCGCAGCGTCGCGGTCTGCTCGGGGTTGCGGATGAGGCCGACGGCGGTGTCGCCGCGCCCGACGAGGTGGCGTTGCAACAGCAGGGCGATCTTGCCGTGGCCTCCGGCGATGACGACGCGCATGCGCCCAACCTACCGGCGCCGCGGGGTGCAGGCGGTGTCACCGGCTTGACCTTGACCTTCGGGTAACCCTGAGCCTGGTGGGTGCCGGTCGCCGTGACCGGCTGCGAGGAGGATGTCGACGTGGGGCTGATGACCATCGGGGCGTTCGCCCGGGCGGCGAGGCTGACACCGAAGGCGTTGCGCCTGTACGACCAGGTTGGGTTGCTGGTGCCGGCCGCTGTCGATCCGGAGTCCGGTTATCGGCTCTACGACCCGGCTCAGCTGCCGGTGGCTCGGCTGGTCGCCCAGTTGCGTCGGCTCGGTATGCCGCTGGCGACGATCCGGGTCGTGTGCGGCTTGGAGCCCGCGGCGGCGGCTGAGGCGGTCACCGCGTACTGGCGGCAGGTCAGCGCCGACACCGCGGCGCGTGCCCGGCTCGCCACCCTCCTCGTGGATCACCTGTCTGAAGGGGGCGCCACCATGTCCGACCCGAATCCCACAGTTGCCGTCCGTTGCGCCGCCGGTTGTGACACCGGGCTGGTGCGCGACAGCAACGAGGACACCGCGTACGCCGGCGAGCGGTTGCTCGCCGTGGCCGACGGTATGCGGGGGCCCGGTGGTGCGGCCGCCAGCGCCGCCGCCGTCGACGCCCTGAAGCCGTTGGCGTTCACCGACGTGCCGGCCGCCGACCTGCTGGCGATGCTGGCCGGCGCGGTGAGCGACGCCGACCGCGCCGTGCAGGGGTTGGCCACCGACACCGACCAGCCGGTCACCACGCTGACCGCGCTGCTGCTCAGCGGTTCCCGGTTGGCGCTGGTGCACGTCGGTGACACCCGGGCCTACCTGCTGCGCGGCGGTGAGCTGTCGCTGCTCACGCAGGATCACACCTGGGTGCAGGCCCAGGTTGATCAGGGGCGGCTCGACCGGGAGCAGGCCGCGACGCATCCGCAGCGCGCGGTGCTGGTGCGCGCCCTCGGTGGCGGTCGGCAGGTCGAGGCGGATCTGGCGCTGCGTACCGCGTTGCCGGGTGACCGGTATTTGTTGTGCTCCGACGGGCTGTCCGCGGTCGTCGACCGGGCCGATCTGGGGTCGGCGTTGGGTGCGACGGACGATCCCGGGGACACGGTGCGGGCGCTGATCGATCTGGCGCGGGCCGAGGGGGCGCCGGACAACATCGCGTGCGTCGTCGCCGACGTCGTCGCGGTATAGCCGTCGTCTTCGCCGCCGACGCCACCCGCGCCGGGTGGGGCCGCCCACCCGGCGCGGGGCTCGGCGTTGGTGAACCGGTTGAGGCAGCATGGAGAGGTGATGGAGAGCTTCGACGCGTTGACCTCGCTGGTGGCCGGTGGTGGGGTGGTGGTGCTCAGCGGTGCCGGCCTGTCCACCGAGTCGGGAATTCCGGACTACCGGGGGCCCAGCGGGGTGGCGCGGCGGCACACGCCGATGACCTTCCAGGCGTTCACCCGCGATCCCCTGGCCCGGCGGCGCTACTGGGCGCGCAGCCACCTGGGCTGGCGGCTGATCGCGGGCGCGGCGCCCAACGCCGGGCACCGGGCGGTGGCCGGGCTGCAACACGCCGGGCTGGTCGACACGGTGATCACCCAGAACGTCGACGGTCTGCACGGTGCGGCCGGCAGCCCGTCGGTGATCGAGCTGCACGGCCGCCTCGACGAGGTGACCTGCCTGGACTGCGGCAACCTGACCTCCCGGGAGGAGCTGCATCGGCGGCTGCGCGAGGCCAACCCGGAGTTCGTGGCCCGCGTCGCCGCGGTCAACCCGGACGGTGATGTTGATCTCCCCGATGAGCAGGTGGCGGCGTTTCGGCCGGTGGACTGCGGGATCTGCGGCACGGGGATGCTGAAACCGGACGTGGTGTTCTTCGGTGAGACGGTCCCGGCGCAGCGGGTGGCGCGGTGTTTCGCGGCCGTGGAGCAGGCCCGGTCGTTGCTGGTGCTGGGGTCGTCGTTGACGGTGATGTCGGGTCGCCGGTTCGTGATTCGGGCCGCGAAACGGGGCATCCCGGTCGCGATCGTCAACCAGGGGCCGACCCGGGGTGACGGCCACGCCACCGTGTGCGTCGACGCGCCGCTGGGCGTCGTGCTGCCGCAGCTCGCCGCGCGGGTCGCCACTGGAGCCCCACTCAAGGTGTGACGGCGGGGCCCTGGGGGCCCGGGGGTAGGACATCCGCCGGAAACACCAACGCTGGTAGCGTTGACCATGCCGGTAACACCCACGTGGGAGAGACCGCCCGACAGCACGCAGGGCGGCGCCGAAGGGGCAAATCCTCCCCGGAACCTCTCAGGCAAAAGGACCTCGTGGGCAGGCACTGTGGAGTGCCCCTGTGGGTGCGACAGAGGGGGAGGCCGACACGTCGACCTCGCCCCGGGAGTGCCCCTATGACCGTAGAGCAGTTCGCCACCCGTCACATCGGTCCCGGCCCCGACGATGAGCGTCGAATGCTGGAGGTCGTCGGGCACGACTCGATCGACGAGCTGATGGACGCCGCGATCCCCGAGGTGATCCGCTGGCACGGCACCCTCGACCTGCCCGACCCGGCCACCGAGGCCGAGACGATCGCCGAGCTGCGGGCCCTCGCGGCACGTAACACCGTCGCCGTCTCCATGATCGGGTTGGGGTACCACGGCACGCACACCCCGGCGGTGATCCGCCGCAACGTGCTGGAGGACCCGGCCTGGTACACGGCGTACACGCCGTACCAGCCGGAGATCAGCCAGGGCCGCCTGGAGGCGCTGCTGAACTTCCAGACCATGGTCACCGACCTGACCGGGTTGGCCACCGCGAACGCCTCGATGCTCGACGAGGGCACCGCTGCGGCGGAGGCGATGACCCTGGCGCGGCGGGCCTCCAAGAGCAAGAGCGGCGTGTACGTCGTCGACGCCGACGCGTTGCCGCAGACCATCGCGGTGATCACCAGCCGGGCCGAGCCGCTCGGCATCGACGTGCGG
The DNA here is from genome assembly GCF_003264475.1 of Micromonospora noduli. Classification (NCBI taxonomy): domain Bacteria; kingdom Bacillati; phylum Actinomycetota; class Actinomycetes; order Micromonosporales; family Micromonosporaceae; genus Micromonospora; species Micromonospora noduli. The sequence continues at coordinate 261,897 of NZ_PYAC01000041.1, forward strand.
GTCCTCGACGTGCAGCGCGACGAGTTGCCGGCGGAGTTCTTCGGCCTGCACCTGCAGTACCCGGGGGCGTCCGGGGCGGTGCGCGACCACGCGGCGCTCGTGGAGGCGGCGCACGCCGTCGGCGCTCTGGTGACCGTGGCGGCGGACCTGCTGGCGTTGACGCTGCTGCGCGCACCGGGGGAGATCGGCGCGGACATCGCCGCCGGCACCACCCAGCGTTTCGGCGTACCGATGGGCTTCGGTGGGCCGCACGCCGGTTACCTGGCGGTGCGCTCGGGCCTGGAGCGGATGCTGCCCGGGCGCCTGGTCGGAGTGTCGCGCGACGCGGACGGCAACCCGGCCTACCGGTTGGCGTTGCAGACCCGTGAGCAGCACATCCGCCGGGAGAAGGCGACCAGCAACATCTGCACCGCGCAGGTGCTGCTCGCGGTGATGGCCGGCATGTACGCCGTCTACCACGGCCCGGACGGGCTGCGGGACATCGCGACGCGTACCCATCGGATGGCGGCGCGGCTCGCGGCCGGGTTGCGCGCCGGCGGGGTGGACGTCGCGGACGCCGCGTTCTTCGACACCGTCACCGCGACCGTGCCCGGGCAGGCCGCCGAGGTGGTGGCCGCCGCCGCGGACCGTGGCGTGAACCTGCGGCTGGTCGACGCCGACCGGGTGGGCGTGTCCTGCGACGAGACCACCACCGACGCGCACCTGACGCAGGTGTGGGCGGCGTTCGGGGTGCCCGCGTTCGACGGCCACGTGGACACGGCCCTGCCGGTCGACCTGACGCGCGGCAGCGACTTCCTCACCCACCCGGTGTTCCGCAGCCACCACTCCGAGACGGCGATGCTGCGCTACCTGCGGCGGCTGTCGGACTTCGACTACGCCCTGGACCGGGGCATGATCCCGCTCGGGTCGTGCACGATGAAGCTGAACGCGACCACCGAGATGGAGCCGGTCAGCTGGGCGGAGTTCGCGAACATCCACCCGTTCGCGCCGGACGCGCAGACCGTCGGGTACCGGGAGATGATCGGTCAGCTGGAGTCGTGGCTGGCCGAGGTGACCGGCTACGACGCGGTGAGCGTGCAGCCCAACGCCGGTTCGCAGGGCGAGCTGGCCGGGTTGCTGGCGATCCGCTCCTACCACGCGTCGCGGGGTGAGACACACCGCGACGTGTGCCTGATCCCGTCGTCGGCGCACGGCACGAACGCGGCGTCGGCGGTGATGGCCGGCATGCGGGTCGTCGTGGTGGCCTGCGACGACGACGGCAACGTCGACCTCGTCGACCTGGACGCGAAGATCGACAAGCACCGGGACTCGCTCGCCGCGATCATGGTGACGTACCCGTCCACGCACGGCGTGTACGAGACGGGCATCGCGTCGTTGTGCGCGAAGGTCCACGACGCCGGCGGGCAGGTGTACGTCGACGGGGCGAACCTCAACGCCCTGGTCGGGTTCGCCAAGCCCGGCAAGTTCGGCGCGGACGTGTCGCACCTGAACCTGCACAAGACGTTCTGCATCCCGCACGGCGGCGGTGGCCCCGGGGTGGGCCCGGTGGCGGTCCGCGCGCACCTGGCGCCGTTCCTGCCCGGTGACCCGCTGGGCGCCCACGTGGACGCCACGCCGGCGATCTCGGCGGCGAAGTACGGCTCGGCGGGGATCCTGCCGATCCCGTGGGCGTACCTGCGGATGATGGGCGCCGAGGGCCTGACCCGGGCGACCGGTGTGGCAGTCCTCGCGGCGAACTACGTGGCGGCGCGACTGCGGGGGCATTTCCCGGTGCTGTACGCCGGCAACAAGGGCCTGGTGGCCCACGAGTGCATCCTCGACCTGCGGCCGTTGACGAAGGCGACCGGGGTGAGCGTCGACGACGTGGCGAAGCGGCTGATCGACTACGGCTTCCACGCGCCCACGATGTCGTTCCCGGTGGCGGGGACGCTGATGGTGGAGCCGACCGAGAGCGAGGACCTGGCCGAGCTGGACCGGTTCTGTGACGCGATGATCGCGATCCGCGCGGAGATCGAGCAGGTGGGTTCCGGGGCGTGGCCGGCGGGGGACAACCCCCTGGCCAACGCGCCGCACACCGCGGCGATGGTCAGCGGTGACGAGTGGTCACACGCGTACCCGCGTTCGGTGGGCGCGTATCCGGCCGGGGTGGACCGGGCCGGGAAGTACTGGCCGCCGGTGCGGCGCATCGACGGCGCGTACGGCGACCGGAACCTGGTCTGCTCGTGCCCGTCGCCGGAGGCGTTCGAGGACTGACGACGGCGCGCCGGGGCGGGCGGTACGGCCTGCCCCGGCAGCCGCTGCGACCTGGGCGGGGACGTCCCTTACCGGGGGACTAGCCTGGGTCGAAGGCGGCTAAACGGTGACGCTGAGTGGTCGGTCAGGCCACGAGAGCGTGGCGGGCGGGGCCGCGGTGCGGTGCGATGCTGCTGCCGTCGGGAAGCAGCTCGCCGGTGTCCTCGAAGACGATGACACCGTTGCAGAGCAGGCTCCAGCCCTGCTCACGGAAGCAGGCGAGGACCCGCGCGGCTTCCCGGTCGGTGGCTTCAGCAGAGGGGCAGGTCGGTTGGTGCTGGCACATCGGGTTCTCCGGACTGTGGGGGCACTGTGTCATGGTTCACATGACCAGTGACGCACAGTACCAAGCGAAAGTGTCCAGCATCGAGCAGGTGCCCGCCTGGTGCACGGGAAATCCACTGAACGGATGAGGAAGGTTGGACCGTACGGCGTGGAAACGCTCCCACAGGTATGTGCCGCGGGCAGCGGCCCGGCTGGCTTGGCCGCGGGCAGCGGCCCGGCGGCGTTGGCCGCCCACCGCGGCCCTGCTGCGTCGATCGATGTACCCGCCGCGCCGGCAGTGTGCCGGGGAGCGCTGACCGAACGCGCCCGCCTGCACTGGTCCCTCGGCGACGGCGGCGACCCCGCGGCCCTCGCCGAGGAGTTCCTCGCGGCGCACGGTTTACCCCTGCACGACCTGACCCGACCCTCCACCGGCCAGCACGGCACCGGGGTCTGCGGCGCGGCGCTGTACCTGTCCGCCGCCGCCGGGGCGCTGCTGGCCGGCGCACCCACCGGGGCGCCCGAACCCGCACCGGCCCTGCCCGACCTCGCCGTCGTCGTCTACCAGCACGGCCCCACCCCTGTCGCCCGGCCCGGCCCGCCGCCGCCGTGGTGGCTCGGCGAGTGGGTCGAGAGCTGGACCCCCGGCCAGCACGCCGCCGCCGTCGACGCGGTCCGCGCCGCCATCGGCCGCGGCGACGTCTACCAGAGCAACCTCGTCGGCCACGCCGCCGCCCCCTACACCGGCGACCCGCTGCCGGCCCTGAGCCGCCTCGGCGCGCTCCCCGGCGCCCGCTACGGCGGCGTCCTCACCGGCGACGGCTGGGCCATCGGCTGCGCCTCCCCGGAAACCCTCGTCGAGGTCACCGACGGGCAGGTGATCACCCGCCCGATCAAGGGCACCCGCCCGGCCACCGCCACCGGCCGCGCCGAACTGCTCGCCAGCGCGAAGGAACGCGCCGAACACATCATGATCGTCGACCTGGAACGCAACGACCTCGCCCGCATCGCCCGCACCGGCACCGTCACCGTCGACGAGCTGTTCGCCGTGCGCCGCTGGTGCGACCTGTGGCAGGCCGAGTCGACAGTCCGCGCCGCCGCCGCCGACGGCCTCGGCCTCGCCGACCTGCTGCGCGCCACCTGCCCCGGCGGCTCCGTCACCGGCGCCCCGAAACTCGCCGCCCTGACCCAGATCAGCGCCCTCGAACCGGTCGGGCGGGGCGCCAGCATGGGCGCGCTGGGCTGGGTCGCCCCGGGCCACGTCGACCTGGGCCTGACCATCCGCACCGCCGCCGCCGACGGCCAACGGCTGCACACCTGGGCCGGCGGCGGCATCACCTGGGACAGCGACGCACACGCCGAGGTCGCCGAGGCCGCCGCGAAGACCACCCCGATCCGCGCCACCCTGGCCGGGCGCTGACCGCCGCACGGCACGGCGATACGCTGAACCCCATGACCATGCGGCCCATCCGGATCATCGGCGACCCTGTCCTGCGCACCGGATGCGAACCGGTCACCACCTTCGACGCCGAGCTGCGGGCCCTCGTCACCGACCTGATGGACACCCTGCTCGGCGCCCCCGGCCGCGCCGGCGTCGCCGCACCGCAGATCGGCGTCAGCGCCCAGGTGTTCGTCTACGACGCCGACGGGCACCGCGGCCACCTCATCAACCCCACCCTGGAGCTGTCCGACGAGCTCCAGGACGACGAGGAGGGCTGCCTGTCCATCCCCGGGCTGTACTTCCCGACCGTGCGGGCCCTGCACGCCACCGCCCACGGCGTCGACCAGCACGGCGAGCCGCTGACCATCGCCGGCAGCGGGTTCCTGGCCCGCGCCCTGCAACACGAGACCGACCACCTGGGCGGGAAGCTCTACGTCGACACCCTGCGCGGCGACACCCGCCGCCGGGCCCTGCGCGAGATCCGCGCCGGACGCTTCGACTCACCCAGCCGCCGCGGCTAGCTCACCCACTGGTCATGGCCCAGCTTCGCGACCAACGCCACCACCACCACCAGCAACACCACCCGCACGAACCCGGAGCCGCGGCGCAACGCCATCCGCGCCCCCAGCACCGCGCCGGCGATGTTGCACACCGCCATGCCCGCGCCCAGCAGCCACCACACGTGCCCGGTCACCCCGAACACCACCAGCGCGCCCAGGTTCGTCCCCGCGTTGACAACCTTCGCCATCGCCGAGCCGTGCACGAAGTCCGCGCCCACCAGGGCGGTGAACGCCAACACCAGAAACGTGCCGGTGCCCGGGCCGATCAACCCGTCGTACAGGGCGATCCCCACCCCGGCCACCGCGATCACCACCGCCACCCGCACCGGAGTGCGCTTCGCCGGCACCGCCACCACCCCCATCCGGGGACGCAGCAGCACGAACACCGCCACCGACACCAGCACCACCAACACGACCGGCCGGTACGCCGACGCCGGCACCGCCCCGGCCAACGCCGCGCCGACGCCCGCGCTGAGCACCGCTAACCCCGCCGCCGGGCCCGCCACCCGCCAGTCGACCTTCGTCCTGCGGGCGTACGTCGCCGCAGCAGTGGCCGTACCGAAGATCGCGGCCAACTTGTTCGTGCCCAACGCGGTGGCCACCGGCAACCCCGGGGCGGCCACCAACAACGCCGGCAGCAGCAACAACCCACCACCACCGACCACGGCATCGACCCACCCGGCCATCGCGGCGGCGGCCAGCAGGGTACTCAGCGTCACGGCGTCCACGGGCGGCAATTCTGCCCACCCGACGCGCCTCACCGGCACCCGAGTGGCCAGCCTCACCCGGTCACCGACCCCGCGTACGCCGCAACCACACCCCCAACGCGCCGACCGCCACGAACACCAGCACCGAACACAGCAGGACCTTCACCACCCGGCAACCATGCCACGGGCACGTAAGGTGCAGGAGTGCGCCTGGCCACCTTCAACCTGCTGCACGGACGGTCCCTCACCGACGGGCTCGTCGACTCCGACCGACTCGCCGCCGCCATCGGCGCCCTCGACGCCGACGTGCTCGCCCTGCAGGAGGTCGACCGCGACCAACGCCGCAGCGGCAACCTCGACCTCACCGCCATCGCCGCCCGCGCCCTCGGCGCACCCCACCACCGCTTCGCCGCCGCCGTCGTCGGCACCCCCGGCGAACAGTTCCGCCCACTGCGCCACGACGACGACGGCCACGGCGAACCCTGCTACGGCATCGGGCTGATCAGCCGATACCCCGTCCGCAGCTGGCAGGTCACCCGACTCAAGCCGGCGCCGGTGCGCTCACCGGTCTACGTGCCCGGCCCCCGCGGCGGCCTCATCCTGCTGCACGACGAACCCCGCGTGGTCCTCGCCGCCGTCCTGGACACCCCGCACGGCCCCCTCACCGTCGCCGCGACCCACCTGTCCTTCGTGCCCGGGTGGAACGCCCGCCAACTACGTCAGACCGTCCGCGCCCTGCGCGCGCTACCGGGGCCCCGCGTCCTGCTCGGCGACCTCAACCTGCCCGCCGGCGCGGCCCGGCTCATCTCCGGCTGGCGCCCCCTGGGCCGACGCCCCACCTACCCGTCCGGGCAGCCCCGCGTCCAACTCGACCACATCCTCGCCGACCGGCACGCCCTCGACCAGCTCCCACCCGTACGCGCGGTCACCGCGCCGGCGTCCACCATCTCCGACCACCGACCCCTGCTGGTCGACCTCGGCTGAGCATCATCGCCCAACCGGCCGCATCGCGGCTCACGAATGCCTAGGGTGGGCTCGCCGACAACCACGCTGTCGCGCCATCGCCACCCCCGACATGACAGGGAGCTGACCATGAGCGACACGCCGGACACGATCGTCCTCATCCACGGGTTCTGGGTCACCCCCCGCAGCTGGGAACACTGGGTCACCCACTACCAGGACAAGGGCTTTCGGGTGCTCACTCCCACGTACCCCGGGCTGGAAGGCGAGGTCGAGGCGATCAACGCCGACCCCAGCCCCCTGGAGACGCTGACCGCGCCACAGATCATCGCGCACCTGTCCGCGGTGCTCGACGCGTTGCCCACGCCACCCATCCTCATGGGCCACTCCGCCGGCGGGGCGTTCACCCAGGTGCTGCTCGACCGCGGCTACGGCGCCTCGGCGGTCGTGCTCAACTCGGCACCCACCGAAGGTGTCACGGTGACCCCTCTCTCGCAGCTGCGCTCCACCTTCCCGGTGCTGCGCAACCCTGCCAACCGGCACCGGGCCGTCGGGTTCAGCTTCGAGCAGTGGAACTACGCGTTCACCAGCACCTTCGACAAGCAGACCGCCCGAGCCCTGTACGAGCGCTACGCCATCCCCGCCGCCGGCGGCATCCTCTGGGACAGCGTCCTGGCCAACCTGCTGCCCGGCCCCCAGGACATCGCCGTCAACTACCACAACGACCAGCGCGCGCCGCTGCTGTTCATCTCCGGCTCGCAAGACCACATCCAGCCGCCCAGCGTGCAACGCGCCAACGCCGCCCACTACAAGGGCGACACCATCACCGAGGTCGAACTCTTCGAGGGGTACGCGCACCTGCTGCCCGCCCAGCAGGGCTGGCAGCGCATCGCCGACGTCGCCCTCGACTGGGCCCTGCGCCACGCCCGCTGACCGCGACGCCTCACCGGCGCCGACCGTTCGGCCTGACGCCGCCCCCGGCTTCGTGAAATCAGGGGCATCCCCGTGCCCCGGACACCGCGCCTTCCTGAAAACCGAATCAATCAAGGGTCGGCGGGGGAGCGGACCGCCAAGTCGCAAGATTCCCTCAAGATCATTGCATCGATGGACTTCGACAACCATGCTGGTCGACACGCGCCACGATCAACTCGTCGGAGGCCACATGAGACGCCAGCGACCCACCCTCATCGCCGTGTCCACCCTCATCGCCGTCACCCTCACCACCGCACCCACCCCCGCCAACGCCGCACCACCCGACCAGGTAACCGCCCTCACCGCCCACCAGGCCGACGGATACACCACCCTCGCCTGGCAACCCGTCGACGGCGCCACCGACTACCAGATCGAACGCACCCCCGTCGACGCCGACAACACCCCCACCGGCGCACCCACCATCGTCGGCATCTGGCGACCCAACCGCCAGATCAACCAACACGCGCCCACCTTCGCCGACGCCGGCTACAACCCCGGCGACACCTTCCAATGGCGCGTACGCGCCCGCACCGGCACCACCGAACAGCCCTACTCCGACCCGGTCACCGCCACCACCACCGCCCCCTGGGGCAACCCCACCACCCCCGGCGAGCAACTGCGCACCGGCTGGGAGACCACCCACGCCGCGCAGTACACCACCGACACCGACGAGTACGCCTACACCGCCGCCATCGACGCCCTCAGCGACCGCGTACGCGTCGTCGAACTCGGCCGCACCGTGCAGAACCGACCCATCAACATGATGGTCATCGGCCACCCCACCCCGGCGGCCACCCCGGAAGCCGTCGCCGCCACCGCACCCGTGGCCATCAACTGCAACGTGCACGGCAACGAACCCGGCGACCGCGAAGCCTGCCTCATCATGGCCCGCCAACTCGCCTTCAGCACCGACCCCCGCATCACCGACCTGCTCAGCCACACCACCGTCCTGATCGTCCCCACCATCAACGGAGACGGCCGCGCCAACAACACCCGCGGCAACTCCACCGGCCAGGACCTCAACCGCGACTACTCCCTGATCCGCCAACCCGAGACCACCGCGTACATCACAATGGTCCGCGACTACCGACCCGTCGCCGGCTACGACGGCCACGAGTTCGGCAACTCCCGCGCCGGCGACCTGCCGATGCTGCCCCCACGGCACCAGAACGTCGCCCAACCCATCTTCGACCAGTCCCAGGACATGATCGAAGGCCACATGTACGCCAAGGGCGCCGAAGCCGGCTGGTGGGCCTGCCCCTACGGCTGCGAAGGCGGCGGCAACGTCGGCCTCAGCGAGGAAACCATCCTGCGCAACACCCTCGGGCTCAAGAACGTCACCAACTCCCTGCTGGAACTGCGCAGCTCCGGCGGCCAGACCCGCCCCGACGAGGGCAACACCACCAACAACCGACGCCGCAAGACCTACTCCGCCCTGTGGACGTTCCACCAGTTCCTCGACTACCACCGCGCAGACCGCGCCGACATCCTCAAGGCCCGCAGCGAGGCCATCGAAACCCAGGCCGCCAATACCGGCCGGCTGGTCTTCCGCGGCTCCCGCCCCATCCCCGCCCACCCGGCACCGCACCCCGGCGACAGCCCGCCACCACTCGACGCGCCCCCCGCCGACCTGATCCTCGACAACCCGCCCTGCGCCTACAAACTCACCGACGCGCAGTACAACGGCGCCCGCACCGACGGACCCGGTGGCGTCGGCACCACCGTCGCCCAGCGCATCGCCGCCCACGGCTGGAAGGTCATCACGATCGGCGACGATCACTACATCCCCCTCAACCAACCCGAACGCGGCCTCATCCCCCTGCTCCTCGACGGCAAGGGCGTGGAGAAGCTGACCGACGGCGAACGCGTCTATCCCACCCTCACCGGCCGGCGCAACGGACCCCTGGCCGTCACCGGCTTCACCTGCGCCGACGACGCCACCATCAACGGCCCGGTCACCGTCCGGGCCGGCGCGGCACTCGTCACGACGGCAACGACCATCAGCGGCCCGCTCACCGCCGCCGGCGCCGCCGGCATCCTCCTCGCCGACAGCACCATCAACGGCCCCGTCCGCATCGCCACCACCGACACGATCTCCATCATCGACGCCACCATCGCCGGCCCCGTCGACCTGTCCGGCAACACCACCGGCACCGACGCACCCGTACTGGCCGGCACCACCATCCGCGGCCCACTCAACTGCACCGGCAACAACCCCACCCCGCACAACCTCGGCATCGCCAACACCGTCCACGGCCCCCGCACCACCCAGTGCGCGGCACTGTGACCGACAACTAGCGAGCCATCACGCCGGCGGCGCGGGCCCAACACCCGCGCCGCCGGCACCTCACCACCCACCCCCGCACCCGTGGAGGCCGCCGTGTCGCACCCCGCCACCCCACCGCGACACCCCCGACGATCTCGCGGACCGCACGGCGCTCGACGCGTCCAACGGACGCTCGGCCTGCTCCTGCCGACGCTGCTGCTGGCCGCCTGCACCGGCAGCCCCGCAGCTCCCCGCACGGACGCCGCGCCCGCGAGCGCCGCACCCCAGCCCACCGGGCCACTCTGCGCCGCCCTGCCCACCGGCACCGACCCCGGCAACCCGAGCTTCCTCGCCGGGCAACCCGTCGACCAGGCGCTGCGCTGGATCCCCACCCTCACCACGTTCGAAGCGGCCCTGCGCACCAGCGGCGTCCTCACCGACCTGCCCGCCGGCGACGGCGTCACCGTCCTGGCGCCCTCCGACGACGCCTTCGCCGCCACGTTCTCCGAGGACAACTGGGACGACCTCATGACCCACCACACCGACCAGCTCCGCACCCTGCTGAAAGCCCATCTCATCACCGGAAGCCACCCGATCGCCGACCTCACCACCGCCGGCACCGCCACCACCCTCGACGGCGTCACCGTCACCGTCACCCGCACCGGGCCCACCACCCGCCTCGGCGACCGCGCCGACACGGTCTGCGCCGACTACCAGGCGACCAACGCCCGCATCCACATCATCAACGCCGTCCTCGGCCCACTGCCCGCCACCGCCGACGGCACCGGCCACCGCGCACACTGACCGCGCTCACCCGGGCGGCACCAGACCTGCCAGCGCGCGGTTGGTCCTGTTGGCGCGGACCGCGTCGCGCTGCTGCCCGGCCGTCACCTCGATGTACGTCTGCGACGACGCCAGCGACGCGTGCCCCAACAACCGCATGATCTCCGCCGCGCTCGCACCGTCCTCCGCCAACCGCGTCGCGAAGGTGTGCCGCAGCGCGTGCAGCCGCGCACCACGCGGCACCCGGTCACCGATGCCGGCCCGCCGGTAACACGACTCGACGAGATACTGCAGACCACCACGGCGCAACGGCTCACCACGCCGATCCACCAGGAACGGCGAGTCGGGGCGTACCGACCGCGAACCGAAGCGCCGCACCCGACTGTCCAGGTAGTCCCGCAGCAGCCGGTCCAGATCCGCCTCGATCGGCACCACCCGAGGCCGCCCACCCTTGCCCGCCACCTCGACCCGCCGCTCACCGGGCCGACCGCCGAGCGAGTCGACGCGCAACGCCAGCAGCTCCGACAGGCGCAGCCCGGCGCAGAGCGCCACCGCCAACACCGCCACGTCGCGCTCCGGCCACGGGTCGCGTTGCCGACCGTCGTCCCGCGCGGCGGACGCGAGCAGCACCTCGGGCGTGTCCGCGCCACGCAGCGGCTTCGGCTGGGGGAGTAGCGCCCGAGGCCGCCCGACCGCCGGCATCGGGTTGCCCGCCACGAACCCGTCAGCGACCAGGAACGTGAAGAAGGTGTTCCAGGTGGACCAGGCCCGATGTACCGACGCGGGCGCCCGGGGAGCGGCGAACCGGGCGAAGGCCGCGCGCATCACCCGGGGGGAGAGGTCGGTGATCGACAGCGCGTCGAGGGGGAGGGGAGGGGTCGCTGCCTCCGCGACCAGGGTGGCCACCGCGTGCAGATCCCTGCGGTACGCGGCAAGGGTGTGCGGGGAGGGCTTGCGGGTGGCCCGCGCGGTCAGGAACTCCTCGATCAGCACTGCGAGCGATTCGTCCTGTTTGTCATGCATAAGGGATATTATGCAGCATTTTCGGGTTTCCCGAAAGGGGACCGGGAGAGGGGGAGGAGATGCCAGAACCCCGGCGGTACGTCCTCACGGGAGCGCCCGGCGCCGGCAAGACCAGCCTGATCGAGGCGCTGCATCACAGGGGACACGTCACCGTCCGAGAGGCCGCCACCGACCTCATCGCCGAGAGGCAGGCACAGGGGTACGCCGAGCCGTGGCGCGACCACGGCTTCGTCGACGCCGTCGCCGCGCTGCAACACCACCGGCAGGTCGGATCCGACGCGCGTCACCCGGTCCAGTTCTACGACCGGTCGCCGCTGTGCACCCTGGCACTGGCTCGCCACCTGGGCAGACCGACCGGCCCGGCGTTGACCGCCGAGGTGGACCGCATCATGCGCGAGCGCACCTACCAACGCGTGGTGTTCCTGATCAGCCCGCTGGGTTTCATCCGACACACCGCGGCGCGCCAGATCAGTTACGCCGACGCGCTGGCCTTCGCCCGCCTGCACCGTGAGGTGTACGAGGAACACGGGCACCAACTGGTCGACGTGCCAGCCGGACCGGTATGGACACGGGTGGCCCTGATCGAGGAACACGTATCGTGCGCGACATGACGTCGCCCGGTGCCACCTGCCCCGAGTGTGGTCAACCCGGCACACCCACCGTGTACCGAGACCCGGGCGATCCCATGGCCTGGGTCTGTCCCGAGGGGCACCGGTGGCGGGCGACCGACCGGCCCGGGTGGTCTCCATGGGCGACGCCCACCGCCGTCACCACACCGCACGACGCCAGTGACACCACAACCCGGACCGGCCCCGTCCAGGTCGACAAGGGCGGGCGGAGCTGGCGGATCGGCACGGCCACCGACGTCGCCTGGCTCGCCGGGCGCACCACGCAGGGTTTCTCGGTCACCACCGCGATTCCGCCGGTGTTCGAGGCGTACGCCACGTTCCACCCGCCCGCCGGGGTCGGTATCGGCGCCCACGAACACGCGGTGGTCGACGAGCTGGCGGCGCGTACGCCCGATCAGCCCTGGTGGCTGGGCTTCCTCGACACCGGCGCCCACGACGTGGTCTTTCCGCACGCCTCAAGGGTGTCCCTCTACTGGGACTGGTCGTACGTGCTGGTCGAGGCCGGGCCGGAACAGGCCCTCAGTTGGCGGACAGGTCACATGCGCGGCGACGGGGCGCTGCCGGATCTGTTCTTCCCGGCGGATCGCTCCTGGCTGGTCTCGGCCCTGTGGGACGACACCTGGACCGACATCGGCGCCAGCGCGGCCGTGCTCACCGCGCTGCGACGCAACCCGCTGGTGAACGCGCGTCTCGTCGGGCCGGACGAGGACGCGTGCCCGCCCGGCCTGACCCGCGACTGACCCCGATCAGGGGACCCCCAGAACGCCCTACATTACATAATGTGCATTATCGAATCGAACCCGTTGGTCGCAGGAGGATGAGTACGGCGACTCATTCCTGCGTGTGCAGCCAGCCAGCATCCTGGTAACCATGACTCCTCGTCGCCTGGTCACGTTGGCAACGGCTGTAACTCTGCTGTTCGCGCTGACAGCCTGCGGGTCAGACGCACCCACGCGGGAGGAAGCAAGCCAGGAAGCGCACTCGGCCGCAGCCCGGCAGGCAAGTGCTTCGAGCGCTGAACAGATCAGCACCCTGCTCTCCGCCGTGACTCAGGCGTCGCCGCTCAGGTCGGTCGCAACGTCAACACGCGACATCTGCCACGCCGGAGCCACCAACGCCCTGTGGCCACACGACGACTACCGCCTCAGTTGCGGTCTTAGCGACACCAGGTACTTCGGGGCCGACGGCGACATTTTGGATGTGCTGCGCGAGGTTGACAAGCGCGCCAAGGCTGCCGGGCTGATACCGACCACCACTTCGGCCATCGAGGATGTCGAGACGTACTACGCGGCGAACGGCAAGACCGATGACGGGCTCCCGCTGCCCCTGCCGGGCCTGAGCTACCTCGTACCCGGGCACGACTGGACGGTTCAGGTCGGGTGGACGCGAGACGTCAACGCCTTGATCAATCAGGCGGTCCCGGACCTCACCTGGCCGACCGTCTTCGTTGAGGCCGACCCCGTTGACTTTGACACGCTGCGGAGTGGCCTGCTGAGAAGGTCCGAGTATCTCGTCACCGTCTCCTCGGGGACCACGTACCACGAAGTTCCCTGGCCTTCCTGACCTGGACGCAGAACCTGGCAGGCTCGGCGGTGGCCGCGGCCCCGAGCGGGTTGCTATTGAGGGGTGGCTGAGTCGTGGGGCGCGGTGACGGCAGGTCAGCGGAGGCTGCTTTCGATCGCTCGATTCCGGTCGCCATCGTCAGCGCTTGCCTCCGGGGCGGGCGTGGCGGCAGCGCGACGGCCGTCATCGATGAGTCCCTCTCCCCCACACCAGCCGGGGCGTGCGCGTTGACCGACGCCGAGCGCAGCCGGGTGCCCGCCCGCGTGGGCACCTCGCATGCGGTGTTCGTGGGGCGAGCCACGGCAGACGAGCCCGTGGACCTGCGGTTCTTTGCCGCCGAGGGGGAACTGCCTGCGTGTGGGCACGGGACGGTGGCCGCCGTGGCGTTCCTGGCAGGGCGTCGCCACGGCGCAGAGCACGAGTTCAGGCTGCGGGTGTCGGGGCGTACGTTCGTCGGTCGGGCGGTCCGTGACGGTGATCAGGTCCAGGCCGCGTTCGACCCGGGTCCGGTGGCCGTACGCGACGCGACCTCGGTCGAGATCGGCCTTGTCGTCGACGCTCTGGGTGTTGCTGCGGGCGAGTTGCTTTCTGGGGCGTGTGTGGCCTCGTTGGGTCGGGCGCGGATGCTGGTGCCGGTCATCACGCCTGATGCGGTGGTGACCCTCGGCCCTAATCTGGACCGGCTCCGTGTGGCGTGCGACCGGTTGGGGTTGCTCGGTTGCTACGTCTATTCGGTGCCCACCCGCTCTGGTGGCGTGGTGGCCCGGATGTTCGCGCCGTCGATCGGGGTCCCTGAGGACATCGCGAATGTGAACAGCACCGCTTGCCTGGCCGCCCGCGTGGCGGGCAGTGGCGTCACCGAGTTGACCGTCGACATGGGCGACGTCCTCGGTGAACCGGCGACCATCACCGCCTCTGCCCGGCGGAGTTCCACTGGTCGGCGAGTCCTGGTGGGGGCTGCCGCGAGGGTCGCCTGGAGTGGACTGCATGTGGTGCGGGCACCGGCCCGCACCACAACGTCAGACGGCGGTACGGGTCAGGTCCAGGGCACCTGCGGGGACGGGTAGAAGTCGACCTGTTGCAGTCGCCAGCGGGGTGCCTGCTCCCCCAGTCGGGTCCGGAACGATTCCCAGTCGTGGCTGGCGGTGGTGGACCAGCCGAGTTCGGCGATCGCGGGTAGGCGGGGGAAGGCCATGTATTCGATGTCGTCGAGGGTGCGCAGCGTCTCGGACCACAGTGGGGCCTCGACGCCGAGGATGGCGTTCTCGCCGACGCCGGTGACCCGGGTGGCGGGGTCCCAGCCGTAGGCGTCGGACACCTCGATCAGGCCGGCCCAGCGCAGGCCGAGGCGGGTGTTGGCGTCGTACTTCATGTCCAGGTAGGCCTTGTTCGCCGGTGACATGATGATCTTGTTGCCGCGGGCGGCGGCCGCGGCGAGGCTGGCGTTGGTGGTGCCGGTGCCCCAGAACTGGGCGACGGCGTCGGTGGGCAGGTCGGACTGGGTGATCTCGTTCCATCCGGAGGCGCGCTTGCCGTACTTGGCGACCAGGGGCAGGACCCGGTTCATGAAGGTGCGGTAGTCCTCGTCGGTGGTGGCGTGGGCTTCGTCGCCGCCGATGTGCAGGAATGGTCCGGGTGTGATGGCGGCGAGTTCGCGGATGACGTCCTCGACGAAGCGGTAGGTGAGTTCGTCGTTGATGCAGAGGGAGCTGTAGCCGACCGCGATGTCGGTGCGCGGGGGTGGTGCGACGCCGTCGCAGTTGAGTTCGGGGTACGTCGACTGGGCGGCGTTGGTGTGTCCGGGCATGTCGATCTCGGGGATGATCGTGATGTGTCGTGCGGCGGCGTAGGCGACGACGGTCTTGTAGTCGGCCTTGGTGAGGTATCCGGGGCCGACGCCGTCGACTCCGGTGCCGGGTCCGCCGCCGACGGTGGTGAGGCGGGGCCAGGAGTCGATCTGGATGCGCCAGCCCTGGTCGTCGGTGAGGTGCAGGTGCAGGTAGTTGATTTTGTACTGGCTGAGCAGGTCCACGTAGGCGGTGATGTCGTCGACGGTGTGGAAGTGGCGTGCGAGGTCGAGCATCGCGCCTCGGTAGGCGAAGCGTGGGTAGTCGACGATTCGTCCGCCGGGGACTGTCCAGGTGGTCCGCTGCCGGTCGGGTGCCTCGATCTCGGCGGGGAGCAGTTGGCGCAGGGTCTGGGTGCCGGCGAACAGCCCGGCGGGGGTGTTGGCGCGGATCGTGACGCCGCGGCGGGTGACGTCGAGCTGGTAGCCCTGTTGGCCGATGCGGTCGTCGGCGCCGCCGATGAGCAGGGCGATCTCGGGTAGCGGGGTGGAGCGTACGGGCAGGACGGGCAGGGGGTGGCCGGTGGCGGGGCGCAGTGTGGTGGCGAGTTGGTGGCCGACCTGCCAGGCGGCGGCTGAGCCGGGGGTGGTGCGGATGACGGTCAGGGGGGTGATCCGGAATGTGTTGTGCGCGTCGGGGTGGGTTTCGACCGGTGCGGGGATGACGTCGCTGAGGTGTCGGGCTGGTGCGGTGGGTGCTGCGGCGGCGGGTGTTGCGGGCAGGATGACTGGCAGCGCGAGTGCGGCTATGGCCAGCAGCCGCGTGGTGGTGTGTCGGCGACGCACGGTACCTCCAGGCCTCGTCATGATCGACCTTCGTCGATTAGAGTCGCAGGCTACCGGCGTTTCGCCTGTACTGTAAACCTTCCTTAACATAAGGGCTCGTCGAGACAGTGTTGTCACCGACCTCACGTACGCCGCACGCTGGGGAATTCCTGGGGTGCGTCGTGCCGTTGTCCGTTCGGAAGATCAGGTTCGGATGATCGAATGGGAAGTGCCATGCACGTGCGCTCAGACGCGGTAGTGCTGTTCGGCGTCACGGGAGACCTCGTCTCGAAGAAGCTGTTTCCGGCGCTGTACGAGTTGACCCGGCGCGACCGCCTCGACGTTCCGGTGATCGGCGTGGCCCGCTCCCCCTGGGATGATCAGCAACTGGTCACCATGGCCCGCAAGTCGGTCAACGAGGCCGATGACGAGATCGACGACGAGACCTTCGATCGGCTGGCGGACAACCTTTCGATGATCTCCGGCAACTACGGGGACCCGACGACGTACCAGCGGCTGGCTGAGCGGCTGCGCGACGCCGAGCGGCCGGTCTTCTACCTGGCGATCCCTCCGGCGGTGTTCGGCTCCGTCGTCGAGGGCCTGGCTGCCGTGGGTCTGGCCGACCGGGGCCGGGTGATCGTGGAGAAGCCGTTCGGGCGTGACCTGGAGTCCTCCCGCGAGCTGGACCGCACCCTCGGCGCGGCCTTCGCGCCGGAGCGGGTGTTCCGCATCGACCACTACCTCGGCAAGGAAGCCGTCGAGGGTCTCTACGCCTTCCGGTTCGCCAACCGGCTGTTCGAGCCGCTGTGGAACAACGAGCACATCGACAACATCCAGGTGACCCTCGCCGAGGGTTTCGGCACCCAGGGCCGGGCCGGCTTCTACGACACGGTGGGCGCGACCCGGGACGTGCTGCAGAACCACATCCTGCAGGTCGTGGCGCTCATCGCGATGGAGGCGCCGGCCAGCGAGGACACCGCGGCGTTCCGGGAGGCGGAGGCCGCGGTGCTGCGGCAGATCGCACCGCTGTCGCCCGAGTCCACTGTCCGGGGGCAGTACGCCGGTTACCGCGACGAGCCCGGCGTGGCTGCGGGCTCGAACACGGAGACGTTCGTGGCGACCCGGTTGACTGTCGACTCCCCCCGCTGGGCGGGCGTGCCGTTCTACCTGCGCACCGGTAAGTCCCTGCCGGGGACGGCGACGGAGGTCGTGGTCGAGTTCAAGCAGCCGCAGCGCTCGCTGATCCCCGCCGAGCGGGGCACGGCCAGGGCGGCGAACCTGCTGCGGTTCCGCCTCGGGCGCGGTGACGGCATCACGATGTCGATCCAGGCGAAGAGCCCGGGTGCTGAGGTGGCGAGCCGTCCGGTGGATCTGTCCGTCGACTTCGGCTCGGCTTTCGGTCGCCGGCAGGAGGCGTACGAGCGGCTGCTCGACGATGCGATGGACGGGCAGCACCTGCGCTTCGCGCGTGCCGAGACGATCGAACAGGAGTGGCGCATCGTCGAGCCGATCCTGGATCTGCCGACGGCGGTGCAGTCGTACGAGAAGGGCAGCTGGGGTCCGGCGGACGCCGACGCGTTGGCCGGCGACTGGCACCTGCCGGAACTGCGGTAGCGGCGGGCCGCACCGCTCGCGGGCGGTGCGGGTGCGTCATCCGGTGGTACGGGTCGCCGGGCGGATGCCGCGGATGCCGGCGACGGCGAACTCGATGCCCAGGTCGTAGTAGCCGTCGCGGTCACCGCAGATGGTGAGCGCGTCGGCGGCGGCGAGGACGTGCGGGAAACGCTGCGGCGGCAACGCTTGCAGCGCCGCCCGCTTGGCGCGGACGGCGTAGTCGCGGATCTCCGGGTCGGTGCTCTCGGTCGCGCCGGGTTCGGTGGCGACGAGGGTCACCAGGGAGCAGAGGGCCTGGCTGCCGATCTCGGTGGCCTGCTCCGGGGGGTAGCCCGCCCCGTCGAGCAGGGCGAGGAGGCGTTCCACCAGGATCAGGCCCGGCTCGGACAGCAGGATGCGGGTGGGGACGAGCCCGGCGACGGTGGGATGTGGGCGTAGCGCGTCGAGGCAGGCGGCCAGGATGGCGCGGACCTGCTCGTCCCAGGGTGCGGTGGTCGGCTCGGGCAGGCGGATGTCGGCGAGCAGGCGTGCGGCGAGCGCGTCGAGCAGGTCGCCCTTGTCCCGGAAGTGGCGGTAGAGCGCCATCGGGGTGACGCCGTGTTCCTGGGCCAGCCGGCGGATGGTGATCGCGGACAGGCCCTCGGCGTCGGCGATGCGCAACGCGCTCGCGACGATCGCTGTGGGGTCGAGACGCTGCGGGGTGTCCTTGCTCATACTGGCCACCAGGCCAGTGTACTACGTACACACGGCAGTATACGTTGTAGATGTACGGCGTATACCGCGTCGTGCGACGTCCTCTCTCCGATGGGGTAGGCATGCGACGTAGTCCCTGGGCAACACTGGCGGTGCTGTCGGTGGCGCAGTTCATCGTCATCCTCGACGTGACGATCGTGAACGTGGCGCTGCCCAACATCCAGACCGATCTCCGCTTCACCGCTGACGACCTGCAATGGGTGATCAGCGCGTACACCCTGCTCTTCGGTGGTTTCCTGCTGCTCGGCGGTCGCGCCGCCGACCTGCTCGGCGCCCGCCGGATCTTCATCGTCGGTCTGGTGCTGTTCGGGGCGATGTCCCTGCTCGCCGGCCTCGCGACCTCGCCCGGCCTGCTGATCGCCGCGCGCGCCGTGCAGGGTTTGGGCGGCGCGTTGCTCTCCCCCGCGGCGCTGGCCATCCTCACCGTCACGTTCGCCCACGGACGGGAACGCAACATCGCCATGGGCATCTGGGGTGCCCTCGCCGGGCTCGGCGGCACCCTGGGCGTGGTCGCCGGAGGCCTGCTCGTCGACGCGCTGAACTGGCGGTGGGTGTTCTTCGTCAACGTACCCATCGTCATCGCGCTCGTGGCGATCGTGCCGACCTTCGTGGCGGCCGTACGACACTCCCAGCCCGGCCCCCGCACCTTCGACGCGCTCGGCGCGGTCCTCGGCACCACCGGCCTGCTCGCCGTCGTGTTCGGCGTGGTCCGGGCCGAGTCCGCCGGCTGGGGCTCGGCGCAGGTGCTCACCGCCCTCATCGGCGGGGTCGCGCTTCTGGCGGTCTTCGTCGGTGTCGAGGCGCGCTCGACCGCGCCGCTGGTGCCGCTGCGGCTGTTCCGCTCCCGGGCGCTGGGTGTCTCCAGTGGGGCGCTGGCGCTCAACGGCGCCGCGTTCCTGTCGATGTTCTTCCTCACCGCGATCTACCTTCAGCAGGTACGCGGCGCCTCACCGCTGACCGCCGGCCTGCAGTTCCTGCCAATGGGTGCGACGGCCATCGCCGGCGCCGCACTCGCCACCCAACTGGTGCACCGACTCGGCACCCGCACCCTGCAGATCATCGGCGCGCTGCTCAGCGTGATCGGCCTTCTGCTGCTCAGCGGGGCGAGCGCCACCGGCTCCTACGCCGGCGAGTTGCTGCCCGGCCTGCTGCTGTTCGGTCTGGGCATCACCACGCTGGGCGTACCCGCCCAGATCTCCGCGATCTCCGACGTCGAACACCATGAGGCCGGTGCCGCGTCCGGTGTGGTCACGGCCGTGTACCAGGTCGGCGGCGCGCTGGGGTTGGCCATCGTCACCACACTGTCGGTCACCCATGTCACCGACGCGCTCAGTCGCGGCGCCGGTCAGCAGCAGGCGCTGGTCGACGGGTTCCACCGCGGGCTGTTGATCGCCGCCGTCTTCGCGATCGTCAACCTGGTCATCTCGCTCGCCACCCCGCAACTGCGCCCCGACGCCGAACGGGTCGCCGAGGCGGCGGTCGCGGCCTGAGCCAGCGCACTGGAAGCCCGGCACGGCAGGCCTCCAGTAGCGCCGTGATCGACTCGGTTCTCCGGCATGTCGCGGTGTCCGGCCCTGCGCGACACCCCGACCTTCCGGAAGCCGAGTCGATCACGGCGCGCACCGCGCGGTCGCTGACTGACCGCTCAGCTCAGCGGAACGACCGTCCGGCGACGGTGAGGTTTGCCGTTGACGAGTGGTGTGGGCACGTTGGGTGCGACGTTTCTCGTCCTCATCGGAGAGGAAGCAGCGCATGCTTTCCGCACTCGATCGTCGGCACACCGTCGCCCCACCCGGCTACAGCCGGTGGCTCATCCCCCCGGCGGCGTTGGCCATCCACCTCTGCATCGGTCAGGTCTACGCGACCAGCGTCTACAAGAACTCGCTGATCGCCCACTTCGACACCAGCCAGACGGCGATCGGGGTGATCTTCAGCATCGCGATCGTGATGCTCGGGTTGTCCGCCGCGGTCGCCGGGACCTGGGTGGAGGCGAACGGGCCGCGGAAGGCCATGTTCGTCTCCGCCTGTTTCTGGGCGGCGGGTTTCCTGGTGGGCTCGCTGGGCATCGCCACGAAGCAGCTGTGGCTGTTGTATCTGGGCTACGGGCTGCTCGGTGGCATCGGCCTGGGCATCGGCTACATCTCCCCCGTCTCCACCCTGATCAAGTGGTTCCCGGACCGGCCGGGGCTGGCCACCGGGTTGGCGATCATGGGGTTCGGTGGTGGGGCGATGGTCGCCTCTCCCCTGTCGCGGCAACTGTTGTCGTTCTACGACGCCGGCTACGACCCGGCCAACGCGGGGTCGACGGCGTCGGGCAGCGCCCTGGTGTGGCTGTTCGTGACCCTCGGCCTGGGCTACTTCGTGATCATGATGTTCGGGGTGGCGAACGTGCGGGTGCCGGCGCAGGACTGGCGTCCGGCCGGCTTCGACCCGGCCAGCGTGGCGGCGAAGCCGCTGGTCACCACGGCGAACGTGTCGGCGGCGAACGCGGTGAAGACCCGATCCTTCTGGCTGCTGTGGGTGGTGCTGTTCTGCAACGTGACCGCCGGCATCGGCATCCTGGAACAGGCCAGCCCGATGATCCAGGACTTCTTCCGGGACAACGGCACCTCGGCGGTGACAGTCGCGGCGGCCGGCGGGTTCGTGGGTCTGCTGTCGCTGTTCAACATGGCCGGGCGGTTCGTGTGGTCGTCCACCTCGGACGTCATCGGCCGCAAACCGATCTACCTGGTGTACCTGGGTGTCGGCATGGTGCTCTACGCGCTGCTGGCGCTCGTCGGGCAGACCTCGACGGCCCTGTTCGTGCTGCTGGCCTGCGTGATCCTGTCGTTCTACGGCGGTGGCTTCGCGACCGTGCCGGCGTACCTGCGGGATCTGTTCGGCACCTTCCAGGTCGGTGCGATCCACGGTCGGCTGCTGACCGCGTGGTCGGCGGCGGGGATCGCCGGTCCGCTGATCGTCAACGGGTTCCTCGACGCGCAGGGCGAGCCGGGCTCGCTGACCGCCGCGGCGTACCGCCCGGCGCTGTTCACGATGGTGGCTGTGCTGGCCGTTGGCTTCGTGGCGAACCTGCTGGTGCGGCCGGTGCCGCAGCGCTACCACGAACCGGCGGCGGAGCAGAACCCGCAACAGGGCACGGATGAGAACGCGGATCGGGACGTGGACGAGGACACGACGGCGCAGAGGAGTGGTACGCGATGAGTGAGGACAGCCGACCCGGGCAGCAGGCCCGGTTGTGGATCTCCTGGTTGGTGGTGGCGGCGCTGCTCGGCTACGGGGTCGCCCAGACCGTCGTCACCGCGGCGAAGCTGTTCACCCACTGAGCCGGATCCGGCGGTCTCCGACCGCGTGAACGCCCGGCGGTCTCCGACCGGGTGAAGGCGTGGTCAGAGACCGCCGGAGACGCGCAGCACGGTCCCGGTGGCGTACGAGGCGTCCGGGCCGAGCAGCCAGGCGATGGCGGCGGCGATCTCGTCGGGTTCGCCGGCGCGGCCCAGCGGGATGCGACCGACGGCGGAGTCGGCGCGGTCGGGCACCCCGGAGTCGGCGTGGATGTCGGTGCGCACGATGCCGGGGGCCACGGCGTTGACCCGGATGCCCTTCGGGGCGAGTTCCTTGGCCAGGCCGACGGTGAGGGTGTCGGTGGCGGCCTTCACGGCGGCGTAGTGCACGTACTCCCCCGGGCTGCCGAGGGTCGCGGCCGCCGACGAGACGTTGACGATCGCCCCACCGTCGGTGAGCCGGCGGGCGGCCTGCTGGGCGCAGAGGACGTAGCCGACGAGGTTGACGTCGACGACCCGGCGCAGGTCCTCGACACGCAGCTCGGTGAACGGCCCGATCAGGCTGGTGACGCCGGCGTTGTTGACCAGGCCGGTGAGCGGGCCGAGTTGCGCGGCCGCGTCGAACAGGGCGTGCACCTGCTCGGGGTCGGTGGTGTCGGCGCGTACCGCGATGGCCTGCGCGCCGGCAGCCCGCAGGTCGGCCAGGACGGCGGCGGCGGCGGCCTCGTCGCGGCGGTAGCACAGGGCGACGTGGTGACCGGCGGTGGCGAGCCGGCGGGCGGTGGCCGCGCCGATGCCCCGGCCGCCGCCGGTGATGACGGTGACGGGTGCCACGGTGCCTCCCGGGGGGGTCTGACGGCTGCGCGATGGTCGTGCCGACGCTACCGTGACCGGCGCGGGTCGGTCGTCGAGAGGAGCGTCACATGCAGCGCGCGTTGGTGCTCGGCGGTGGCGGGGTGACCGGGGTGGCCTGGGAGTTGGGGCTGCTGGCCGGGTTGGTCGAGCGGGGTGTGCCGGTCACCGAGGCGGACCTGGTGGTGGGCACGTCGGCGGGTTCGTTGGTCGGCGCGCAGGTGTGCTCCGGGTTGCCCGTCCAGCGTTTCTACAGCGAGCAGTTGGCGCCGCCGTCGCGTGAGCTGGCGGCACGGTTGGGCTACGCGACGCTGGCGCGGCTGATCTGGGCCGGTGGGCGGACCCGCGACGCGGTGCGCTCGCGAGCCCGGATCGGGGCGATGGCGGTGGCGGCGCGTACCCAGTCGGAGGCGTCGCGGCGCGTGGTGATCGAGGCCCGTCTGCCGGACCGGGAGTGGCCGCAGCGACGGCTGCTGATCACGGCGGTGAACGCGTCGTCCGGTGAGTTCGTGGTGTTCGACCGCGACAGCGGCGTGTCCCTGGTGGACGCGGTGGGCGCGAGTTGCGCGGTGCCCGGGGTGTGGCCGCCGGTGACGATCGGCGCGCGCCGCTTCGTCGACGGTGGGATGCGCTCGACGGTGAACGCGGACCTGGCGGCGGACGCGCGCAGGGTGCTGGTGCTCGCGCCGACATCGGCGGCGTTCGGGCCGATGCCACGGCTGTCGGCGCAGGTGGACGCCTTGCGGGCGGCCGGGTCGCGGGTGGTGGTGCTGACGCCGGACGCGGCGGCGCGCACCGCGATCGGCCGCAACGTGCTGGACCCGGCCCGGCGTGCGGGCGCGGCGCGAGCCGGGCGGAGCCAGGCCGACGTGGTGGCCGACGAGGTGGCGGCGCTCTGGGCGTGATCGCTTACGCTCACCGCGCGGTCGATCAGACGACGGAGGTGCGCGGTGGCGGGTGTGGGTGTCGGCGACGTGGTGCAGGATTTCGAGCTGCCGGATGAGACGGGCACGCCGCGGCGGCTGTCGGAGTTCCTGGCGGCCGGGCCGGTGGTGCTGTTCTTCTACCCGGCGGCGATGACCCGCGGATGCACGGCGGAGAGCTGCCACTTCCGCGACCTCGCGGCGGAGTTCACGGCGCTGGGCGCGACACGGGTGGGCATCAGCCGCGACCCGGTGGCGAAGCAGGCCGAATTCTCGAAGTTGCACGGCTTCGACTATCCGCTGCTGTCGGACGCCGACGGCGCGGTGGCCCAGCAGTTCGGGGTCAAGCGGCGGGTGCCGTTGGGGCCGTTGAGCATGAAGCGCATGACGTTCGTCATCGGCACCGACCAGCGGGTCATCGAGGTGATCCACAGCGAGGTCAGCATGAACGAGCACGCGGACCGGGCGCTGCGGGCGCTGGGCGGCTGAGCGGGCGTGAGCCCCGTGCGACGGGTGTCGCAGCCGGCTGGTATCAAGACAGCAATCAAACAGGTGTACGGAAGAGGGTTGTGATGGATGCCGGCCAGGGTTTGTCCACTAGCGAGGTGCAGAGCATCCGGGAGTCGTTGGCGGCCGGGCGTAAACCGCGGGTGGTGTTCACCGCGTCGGCGGGGCAGATCGCCGGTCAGGTCGGTCAGGTGATCGAGCTGACCGACCCCGAGGTGTCCGACGAGTTCGTGGTGGTGCGCTTCGGCCGCGACGAGTTGCCGTTCTCCCCCGCCGACCTGGCCGTGGCGCCCAAGGGCGTCACTCGTCGGGTCGTGGAGCCGAAGCCGGAGCCCGAGCCCGAACCGCCAGCGGCGGCCGCGCCGGAGTTCGTGTTGGACACGCCGCGGGTGCCCGCGCAGCGACAGGAGGAGCCGAAGGTGGAGCAGACGGAGAAGCCGCCGGCGCGGCGGGCGGTCAAGGCCGTCAAGCCGAAGGGCCCCGCGGGCCTCACCGTGACCCTGGCGTACGCCGACGGTGAGTGGACCGTCGCCGCGCAGCAGGGCAGCAAGGCACTGGCGAAGCCGTACGTGGTGAAGCCGGCGGAGGCGTTGAAGATGGTCGCTCTGGTCGACGTGCCGGGGGTGCAGGAGGCGGTGGAGCAGATCCTGGGCACCGAGCGGGCCGAGGCGGAGCAGCAGGCCGAGAAGCTGCGCGCCGAGCTGGCCGAGATCGAGGCCCGGCTGGCGGAGCTGCGCGAGGCCCGCTGAGGCGGGTCAGTGCCGGCTGTGGTGGCGCAGCAGTCGGGTGAGCAGTCGCGTCAGCTGCTCGCGCTCGGTGGCGGACAGCGGGGCGAGCAGGTCGGCTTGGACGCGCTCGAGGGTCGCGCCCATCCGGCGGGCCTCGTCGGCGCCGCCGTCGGTGGCGCTGATGACGTTGCGGCGGCGATCGGCCGGGTCGGGGGCGCGCACCACGAGCCCTCGGCCGGCCAGGTCGTTGATGGCAGCCACCACGTCGCTGCGGTCGATCCCGCAGCGCCGGCCGAGGTCGGCCTGGCTCGCGGGCCCGTCCTCGGCCAGGCTGGCGAGCAGTCGGTAGTGGTAGCCGCGCAGATCGTGCGCGGCGAAGCCCTCGCTGAGCAGGCGGGCGGCGTGACTGGCGGTCTGGTTGAGCAGCCAGCTCGGGCTGGTGCTGAGCCCGGCGGGTGACTGCGGGGCCGCGTTGTCCATGCGGCGCAGCCTACCAGTAATCGTTGGCGCGACCCACGATCGGGTGTTACGTTGGTGCGACCAACGTTGGTTCTGCCAACGTATCGAAGGAGGAGTCATGTCCACTGTCCCCACCCTCAACGGCCAGGTCATCGGCCAGGCCCACTACGCCACCCGGGCCCTGCTCGAACGGGCCACCGCTCCCCTCGGCGTCGAGTTCAACCAGGTGCTCGCCCTCAACGTCCTCGCCAACGGCCCGGCCGAACGCGCCCACCTCACGCACCGGATCACCAGCACCCTCAAGGTCGACGAACAGGAGGTGCAACGGGTGCTCGCCACCCTCGTCGACGCGAACCTCGCCCAGGCAGACGACGACGCACCACGGCTGCGGCTCACCGACGCCGGTCACGCCGTGCAGGCCCGCATCGCCGACGCCGTCGCGGACATCAGCGCCCGCCTCTACGCGGACATCCCCACCGACGAGGCGAGTGCCGCCGCCCGGGCGCTCACAGTGGTCACCCAGCGCGCCAACGCCGAACTGGCCGCGACCCCGACCTGACGGGCAAGAGCCCGACGGGTGCGCGGGCTCGGCCCGATCCGGCCAACCTGTCAGCAGCCCACCGACCGGGCCTGGTCGGTCAACACCAACCTGGCGGCGGCCAACGGGCCGGACCGGTCGGTCAGAAGTAGTCGAGCAACTGTGCGGGCCCTCCCGCGCCGAGCAGGTCGAGCGCGGCCGGGTCGACACCCGGGCTGTGGTGCAGCAGGCCGGCCTGCGCGACCGACCGGGCCTGCGCGGCTCCGGCGTAGAGCAGGGCGAAACCGCGCACGTCCAGCCGCAGGTCCGCGTCGGCGTCGATCCGGGTCAGCTCGGCGGCGCCGTCGGCGACGGTCAACCGCCAGGTGCCGGTGTTCCATTCGGCGAGCGGGTCGGTGAGGCCGAAGTCGACGGTGCCCCGGGCGTGGGTGGGCCACCCCCGCGCGCTCACCGCGCGAGCGACGTCGACCGGTCGGTGCATCCACAGGTCCCGCTCGTGGTCACGGGCCGACTCCAACGGCAGGACGGTGCTGACGGCGTCGCCGTCGAGCGGGCACAGCCGCAGGGTCGGCGCGACGCTGGCCCAACTGCCGAGCACCCCGACGAGTTCCCGGGCTGCCTCGGCGGTGACGGCCAGCGCCTCGTCGACGGTGAGCACCGAGTCGGCCCCGTAGCCCCGGCCCCGCTGCCAGGTGGCGTAGCCGACCAGCTCGCCGTCGGCCTCGACGAGGGTGACCCCGTCGCCGGGCAGACCCCGGTCGGCGGCGAAGAAGTCGTACAGCTCACCCCGGCGGGTCAGCATGCCGTTGCGGTGCCGGGCGACCCGCTCGTACAGGTCGGCGACGGCGGGCAGGTCGGCCACCGTGCCGGCCCGCACGGTCAGGTCCGGGGAGGGCCGGTGCCGGGGCAGCGCGGCGGTGGCCAGATCGACGGTACGCAGCACACCGGCGGCCTCCCACCCGCAGGCCCGGTACGGGCCGGCGACGGTCGGGTAGAGCGCGCTGACCGCCGCCTGACGCTCGTGGGCGCCCCGCAGCAGGGCGGTGAGCATGGCGCGGGCCACGCCCCGACCCCGGGCCTCGGGGGCGACCGCCACCCCGGCGACGTCGGCGGCCGACACCGCCCGGTCCGACCACCACTGGTCGTGGTGCAGGTCGACGGCCTTGCCGACGAGCCGACCGCTGTCGTCGAACGCGCCGTAGCGGCTCATGCCGGGCACTGCGACGGTGGTGCTGGCGTGTCGCTCCGCGGCGGAGCCGAACGCGATCCGTCCCAGCTCCCAGGCGGCGTCGAGGTCATCGGTGCTGAGTTCACGTACGTGCACGGGGTCGGGCATCGGGACACCCTAGCGGGGCCGACTCCCGAGGACCGCCAATTTTTCCGGCGGGCGGCGACTCCGCGGCTGTCGGTCAGTGCTGCGGGATGTTGGCCACGCCGATGCGCTTGCGGAACACCCAGTACGTCCACCCCTGGTAGGCGAGCACCACCGGTGTGAAGATCACCGCCACCCAGGTCATGATCTTCAGGGTGTACGGGGTGGACGCGGCGTTGGTGGCCGTCAGCGTGCCGGCCGCGTCCAGGGTGGAGGGCAGCACGTTCGGGAACAGCGCCGCGAACAGGGTCGCCACCGCGAGACCGATCGCCACGGCGGTGCCGGTGAACGCCCAGCCCTCCCGGCGTACCCGGGCGGCGGCCAGACCACCGAGCAGGGCGAGGGCCGCGCCGACGGCGAGCACGACGGCCGCCGCGCTGGAGCGGATGCTCAGCGTCCAGGCCAGGAAGCCGACCGCGAGCACGGCGGCGCCCACACCCAGGCGCACGGCGAGCGCGCCCGCGCGCTCGCGGATGTCGCCGGTGGTCTTCAGGGCGATGAACACCGCGCCGTGAGTGAGGAACAGCGCGAGGGTGGTTGCGCCGCCCAGCAGGGCGTACGGGTTGAGCAGGTTCAGCAGGCCGCCGACGTACTCGTGGTCGGCGTCCAGTGGCACGCCGCGCAGGATGTTGGCGAAGGCGACGCCCCACAGGATCGCCGGCAGCAGCGAGCCGACCACGATCGCCGCGTCCCAGCGGCGCTTCCAGGACGCCTCGGGGCGCTTGTGCCGGTACTCGAAGGCGACCCCCCGGGCGATCAGGGCCAGCAGGATCAGCAGCAGCGGCAGGTAGAAGCCGGAGAAGAGGGTGGCGTACCACTCGGGGAACGCGGCGAACATGGCGCCACCGGCGGTGATCAGCCACACCTCGTTGCCGTCCCAGACCGGGCCGATGGTGTTGATCAGGACGCGGCGTTCCCGGTCGTCGCGGCCGAGCACAGGCAGCAGCATGCCGACGCCGAAGTCGAAGCCCTCCAGGATGAAGTACCCGGTGAACAGCACGGCGACGAGGAGAAACCAGATGGTGGTCAGTTCCACGATGGGCTCCGGGATCAGTAGGCGAAGGCGAGCGGGCGCTCGGCATCGTCGGTGTCGTCGGTGGGGGGTTGCTCGCTGACGTCCGGCACGCCGGCCTTGGCGTAGCGCAGCAGCAGCTTGACCTCGATCACGGCGAGGGTGGCGTAGATCAGCGTGAAGGCGGTGAACGAGGTGAGCACCTCGGCCAACGAGACGCTGCGGGACACCCCGTTGCGGGTGAGCATCTCGCCGAAGACGATCCACGGCTGACGGCCCATCTCGGTGAAGATCCAACCGAAGGAGTTGGCCAGCAACGGCAGCACCGGCATGGCCAGCCCGGCGCGCAGCAGCCACTTGCTGCTCGGGGTGCGGCCCTTGCGCTGGCTCCAGAGCACCAGCAGGGCGATCGCGCCGGCCGCCATCCCGAAGGCGATCATGAAGCGGAAGCTCCAGTAGGTGACCGGGATGACCGGGGTGTAGCTGCCTGCGCCGTACTGGGTGGCGTACTGGGCCTGCAGGTCGTTGATGCCGTGCACGGTGCCGTTCGGGTCGCCGGTGCCCAGGTACGACAGCAGGTACGGGATCTTGATGGCGAACACCTCGCGGCTGCCGTCGAGGCTGCCGACGGTGAGCACGGAGAACGAGGCGGGGCTCTCGGTGGTGTAGAGGCCCTCGGCGGCGGCCATCTTCATCGGCTGCACGTCGGTCATGATCTTGCCCTGGATGTCGCCGGTGAACAGCACGGCCGCGGAGGCGACCAGGACCACCCAGGAGCCGAACTTGGTGGCGAAGCGGTACGCGCCGGTGTCGGCGGAGCCGCGGTTACGGATGACGTGCCACAGGCCCACGGCGGTGACCAGCGACCCGGCGACCAGGAACGAGCCGGCCAGGGTATGTGGGAAGGTGATCAGGGCGACCTTGTTGGTCAGCACGGCCGGGAAGTCGGTCAGCTCGGCGCGACCGGTGTCCGCGTTGATCCGGTAGCCGACCGGGTTCTGCATGAACGAGTTCGCCGCGAGGATGAAGTACGCGCTGAGGTTGGTGCCGATCGCGGCGGCCCAGATGCTGGCCAGGTGCGCCCGCTTGGGCAGCCGGTCCCAGCCGAAGATCCACAGGCCGATGAAGGTGGATTCGAGGAAGAATGCGACGAGCGCCTCGATGGCCAGGGGTGCGCCGAAGACGTCGCCGACGAAGCGGGAGTAGTCGCTCCAGTTCATGCCGAACTGGAACTCCTGCACGATCCCGGTGACCACGCCCATGGCAAAGTTGATCAGGAACAGCTTGCCGTAGAACTTGGTGAGCTTGAGGTAGCGCTCGTTGCCGGTGCGGTGCCACATCGTCTGCAGGATGGCCACCAGCACGGAGAGGCCGATGGTCAGCGGTACGAAGAGAAAGTGGTAGACGGTGGTGACACCGAACTGCCAGCGGGCAACGTCCAACGCGTCCACCTGAAAACCCCCAACCATCCGTACTACGCGACGTAGTAAATACTACTGCTCGTCGTAGAGGATTGGGCAGGGCCGGGCGGCCCGAACGCACCCGGGACCAATGACCCTGATCACCCGACCCGGCCTCGCAGCCCTGCCGGGGCGTGCGACGATGGCGCGCTGATGAACACCGCACACACCACCTGGCAGCCGCCGCTGATCTGGCGCGCGGCCCTGCTGCTGGCCCGGGGCCTGGTCGGCCTGCTCGCCCGCCTCGAGGTCACCGGCGATGTCCCGGCGCACCTGCGTCGCGGCCCGCTCGTGCTGGCCGCCAACCACATCAGCCCGTTCGACCCGGTGGTCATGGCCGCCGCCTGCCAGACCCGTGGCGTCGCTCCGCGGATCATGGCGACCGCCGGACTGTTCCGCGTCCCGGCGTTCGGTGCCGCCATGCGCCACGCCGGGCACATCCGGGTCGACCGGGGCACCAGCGCCGTGCACCGGGCCCTCGACGACGCCGCCACGGCCGTCGCCCGCGGCTCGGTGATCCTCATCTACCCCGAGGGGCGCATCGGCCTGGACCCCGGCCTGTGGCCCGAACGTGGCAAGACCGGCGCCGCCCGCCTCGCCCTGGCCTGCGGCGCCCCGGTCGTCCCGGTCGCCCAGTGGGGCTCGCACGAGGTGCTGCCCTACCAGGCGCCCCGCGGAATGCTGCGGGGCGTCGCCCGCTCGCTGTGGCGTCGACCGGTGATCCGGGTGCACTTCGGCACCCCCGTCGACCTGGGCGAGACGGCTGCGGCCCACCCCGGCGCGGCCCGCCGCGCCACCGACCGGATCATCGACGCGCTCACCGACACCCTCGCCCCGCTGCGCCCCGACGAGCCGGACCTGCCCCGACACATCGACCCCGGCCGCCCGAGCGACAGCAGTCGCGTCCACCGACGCTCGGCCTGAGGCCTACCCGGTGAACGCGTTAGACAACTTTTGGAAAACCGTCTAATCTGTCTAGCGTGAGCACTGCAGAGATGGATGTCGAGGACCCGAAGCGCGCCGCCGTCCTGGCGACGGCGGTCGCGGTGTTCGGGCGCTACGGCTTCCAGAAGACGTCGATGGAGGCGGTCGCCAAGGCGGCGGGCATCTCCCGGCCGGGCCTGTACCTGATGTTCCCCAACAAGGAGCAGCTGTACCGCGCCACCATGCAGGGCGTCATGGAACGCGCCCAGCACGCCATGGAAGCCTGCCTCGCCGACCAGTCGACGAGCTTCGACGAGCGGGTCGTGGCCGGGCTGGACGCCCTGATGGGCTCGTACATCGACACCCAGATGGCCCGCGACCTCAACGACCTGCTGGAGAACA
The DNA here is from genome assembly GCF_003264475.1 of Micromonospora noduli. Lineage (NCBI taxonomy): Bacteria > Bacillati > Actinomycetota > Actinomycetes > Micromonosporales > Micromonosporaceae > Micromonospora > Micromonospora noduli. The sequence continues at coordinate 292,793 of NZ_PYAC01000041.1, forward strand.
GCGAGCCGCAGCTGGGCTCGATGTTCCACGACTACCAGGTGCGGGCTCAGGCGGCACTGCGAGCCCACATCGACGCCGCTGCCCCGGCTGGTCTGCTCGACGAGGGGCGGACCGCGGACGACGTCATGGACCTGCTCTTCTCCGCGGCGCTCACCTGGAAGTCGACCTCGACCTCCAGGGACGAGTTCCGCGACCGGCTGCGCCGGGCTCTGCGGCTGCTCCACCGCTGACACACCCCGCCCCGAAACGCCATGATCTTGCACCCCTGGAGGCCCGAAATGTCACGAATCATCACGCCGTACTCGGCTCAGTCGACCGCCGCTGAGGTGATCGACGGCGTCGACCTCACCGGCCGGCGGGCCATCGTCACCGGCGGCGCGTCCGGGATCGGCCTGGAGACCGCCCGCGCACTGGCCGACGCCGGCGCCGAGGTGACGTTGGCCGTCCGCGACACCGCCGCCGGTGAGCGCGCTGCCGCCGACATCACGGCCGGCGGGGCGCCCGGCAAGGTCCGGGTCGACCACCTCGACCTGGCCGACCGCGCCTCCATCGACGCCTTCGTGGCCGGCTGGACAGGCCCGCTGCACATCCTGGTGAACAACGCCGGCATCATGGCCGTGCCCGAGCTGACCAGGACAGCCGACGGCTGGGAGGCGCAGTTCGCCATCAACCACCTCGGTCACGCCGCACTGACCCTGGGCCTGCGCGACGCGCTGGCCGCCGCGCGGGGCGCCCGCATCGTCGTCGTCAGCTCGTCGGCCCACCAGCAGTCCCCGGTCGTCTTCGACGACATCCACTTCACCGCCCGCCCCTACGAGGCGTGGTCGGCGTACGGCCAGTCGAAGACCGCCACCATCCTGTTCACCGTCGCCCTGGCCAAGAAGTGGGCCGCCGACGGCATCACGGCCAACGCCCTGCACCCCGGCGGCATCATGACCAACCTGCAACGGCACCTCGACGACGCGCAGTTGCGCTGGGTCGGCGCGCTCGACGAGCAGGGCAACCGCCTGGAGGTACCGCCGGGCTGGAAGACCCCCCAGCAGGGCGCGGCCACCTCGGTCCTGCTGGCCGCCAGCCCCGAGGTCGAGGGTGTGACCGGCCGCTATTTCGAGGACGGCAACGAGGCCCCGGTCATCGCCGAGCGGGCCGACGGCAGGAGCGGCGTGCTCCCGTACGCCCTCGATGACAAGGACGCCGACGTCCTCTGGGACGAGACGCTGCGGCTCCTGCGGCGCTGACCGGGTCGGCTCACGTGCCCGGGCACCTGAGCCGTACGCCGAACTGCTGGGCCTGTTACGCCACGACGGCTACCACACCGACTGGAGCTGAGACAGGCAGGAAGATCGACTCGGTTTCCTGCAAACCGGTGCATGCCCGCGCCCCGGACACCCCGACTTTCAGGAATCCGAGTCGATCACCGAGCGGGGCGGGGCAGGGGCGGCGGCGCGAGCGGGCGACAGACGCCGGCCGGCCACCCGCCGGCCACCAACCGGGGGCATACTGCGTCGCGTGTTGACCCGATTCGGCTACCTCGACGCGCCGGCGCCGCTGGCGTTCGCCCACCGTGGCGGCGCCGCCGAGGGCGACGAGAACACCACCGAGGCGTTCACCCGGGCCATCGGGCTGGGCTACCGGTACGTGGAGACCGACGTGCACGCCACAGCGGACGGCGTGGCGGTGATCTTCCACGACCCGACGCTGCGCCGGGTCACCGGTGAGGCGGGACGCATCGCCGACATGAGCTGGGCCGACCTCGCCTCGGTACGGGTCGGCGGCGCTGCTGTCGTACCCCGACTCGACGAGGTGTTGGGGGCGTGGCCGCAGGTCCGCTTCAACATCGACGTGAAGGCCGACGGCGGCGTCGAGCCGACGGTCGCGACCGTGACCAGGGCCGGCGCCGGCGACCGGGTGCTGCTCGCCTCGTTCAGCGACGCCCGGCTGACCCGGCTGCGCGCGCTCACCGAGGGTCGGGTCGCCACCAGCCTGGGCATGCGCGGCGTCGCCCGGCTGCGGCTGGCCTCCCTGCACGGGCGGCCACTGCGGCTGCCCCCGTCGGTGGTCGCCGCGCAGGTGCCGCCCCACTACGGGCGGGTGCCGGTGGTGGACCGCCGGTTCCTCGACTACTGCCACCGGATCGGCCTGCAGGTGCACGTCTGGACGATCGACGAACCAGCCCAGATGCACGACTTACTGGATCGTGGCGTGGATGGCATCATGACCGATCACGTCGGCGTGCTGCGCGACGTCTACCGCAGCCGCGGCCACTGGGCCGCCTGACCATCGAAGGACCCCCGATGGCCGAGACCGTGACCCCCACGGTGGACGACACCCCGCCTCCGGCGAGCACCCGCCGGGAGCGCAGGGGCTGGTACATCTACGACTGGGCCAACTCCGCGTTCCAGACCACCGTGATCACCGTGTTCCTCGGCCCGTTCCTGACCACCGTCGCCGAGTTGGCGGCCGGCTGCGAACTCGGCGCGGACTCCTGCGACGGCTCCGTCTACCCCCTGGGCATCAAGATCGCCGCCGGGTCCTACTACCCGTACCTGATCTCGCTGTCGGTGTTCCTCACCGTGTTCGTGCTGCCGGTCATCGGGGCGATCGCCGACCGCTCGGCACACAAGAAGCGGCTGCTCGGCGGCGCCGCGTTCACCGGCGCCGGCGCCACCATCGCGATGGCCTTCGTCACCGGTGACCGCTATCTGCTCGGCGGGGCGCTCTTCCTGGTCGCCAACATCTCCTTCGGCGCAGCGATCGTGGTCTACAACTCGTTCCTGCCGCAGCTCGGCGGCCCCGACGAACGCGACGGCATCTCCAGTCGCGGCTGGGCGCTGGGCTACCTCGGCGGCGGTCTGCTGCTGGCACTCAACCTCGTCGCGATCACCCTGCTCGACGAGGGCGACAACCCGCAACGCACCCTGGACCTGGCCCGCTGGTCGATCGTGTCCGCCGGCGTGTGGTGGGCGTTGTTCACGCTGGTGCCGTTGCGCTGGCTGCGCGAACGCCCCAGCGTCGCGGCCCTGGCCAGTGGCGGCAACGTGCTCACCGACGGGTTCCGGCAACTCGCCCGCACCATGCGCGAGGTCAAGGCGTACCCGTTGACGCTGTACTTCCTGCTGGCGTTCCTGGTCTACAACGACGGCATCCAGACCGTCATCACCCTGGCCAGCCAGTACGGCACCGAGGAGTTGCGCCTGGAGCAGAGCACCCTGATCATCACGATCCTGCTGGTGCAGTTCCTCGCCTTCGGCGGCGCGTTGAGCCTGGGCGCGCTGGCCAAGCGGATCGGCGCCTGGAAGACCGTGCTGCTCAGCCTGGTCCTCTGGACCGGTGTGATCATCGCCGCGTTCCGGCTGCCCGCCGAGGCGCCGGTGCCGTTCATGGTCCTCGGCGCGGCCATCGGCCTGGTTCTCGGCGGCAGCCAGGCGCTGAGCCGGTCGCTGTTCAGCCAGCTCATCCCGGCCGGCAAGGAGGGCGAGTACTACGGCTTCTACGAGATCAGCGACAAGGGCACCAGCTGGCTCGGCCCGCTCGCCTTCGGCCTGGTGTTCCAGCTCACCTCCTCCTACCGGGTGGGCCTGGTCTCACTGCTGATCTTCTTCATCGTCGGGTTCCTGCTCCTCGCCGCCGTGCCGATCCGCCGTGCCATCGTGGCCGCGGGCAACACCCCACCCCGGGTGCTCTGAGCACGCGTCCCGCACCCAACAGATCAGGCACGGTCGATCGGCTAGGCTGCCCGACCGTGACCGACGACGCCGCCACCGCCCCGACCTGCCTGGCCCACCCGTTCCCCGGCCAGCCGCACGCCCCGGCCGGGTGCGCGGCCGCGCGCGGGCTCGACGGGCGTCCGGTGCACGCCGCGGCGTTGAAGTTCTTCTGGGGGCCGATGGACTGCGGCAAGTCCACGATGGCGTTGCAGATGAACTACAACCACGCCCGGCAGGGCCGGCGCGGGCTGGTCACCACCCGCATCGACCGGTCGCTGGGACCACAGGTCACCACCCGCATCGGCCTGGCCCACGAGGCCATCGAGGTCACCGACGACCTGGACCTGCGGGCCCTGGTGCGCGGCCGGTGGGCCGACGGGGTACGCGTCGACTACCTGATCTGCGACGAGGCGTGCTTCTACACCGTCGAGCACGTCGAGCAGATGGCCGAGCTGGTGGACAGCTACGACGTCGACGTGTTCGCCTTCGGCCTGGCCACCGACTTCCGGTCGCGGCTGTTCCCCGCCACGCAACGTTTGTTCGAGCTGGCCGACGAGGTGGCCCGCATCCAGGTCGAGGTGCTCTGCTGGTGCGGCCGCGAAGGGTTGCTCAACGCCCGGGTCGTCGACGGGCGGGTCGTCCGTGAGGGCGCACAGGTCGTCATCGGCGACACCGTCGACACCGCCGAGGTGCGCTACCAGGTGCTCTGCCGCCGGCACTACCGCAGCGGCGACCTCGGCCCCCGCGACTGAGCGGCCCGCCGCGCCGACACCCGGTCGGTCAGGATCACGGCGACAGTCACCGCCAACGCCACCGCGGCGCACACCGCGACGGGTGCCCCCAGCACCACACCGACCGGCATCAGGGCCAGCAGGACCACCACCGCGGTGAGCCGGCTGATCGGCAGGGTCCGCCACAGCAGCGCCTTGTAGGCGGCGTGCCCGGCCAGGAACAGCGCGGGACCTCCGAGGGTGAGCAGCACGTCGACAGTGGTGGCCGGCGCGCCCGGCTCGCGCAGCAACCGCTCGTCGGCCGCCGACGTGACGACGACCCCGGCGACGATCACCGGGTGCAGGTAGTTGAAAGCGACTCGGCTCAATGCGCCGGTGCGCTCTCCGGCCTGGGCGATGACCTCCGTGGCGGCCGAGGCCGAGCGGGCGAAGTACACCCACCACAGCGCCACCGAACCGCCGAACGCCAGCAGGAATGCCCCGGACGTCACCAGGTCCACGTGCGAGGTGAGGGTGCTGCCGGTGACCAGGATCGACTCCCCCAGCGCGATCAGGACGAACGCCGCGCACCGTTCGGCCAGGTGCCCTCCCTCCACCATCCACCGCTCGGGTCGGCTACGTCCCCGCCGCGGCAGCGGATAGCCGATCGAGAGGCCGACCACCTCGATCACGATCACCGCCGCCCACACGGCCTCGCGCGCGGCCCCGCCGACCAGGCCACCGAGGAGCATGAGCAGTGACGTCCCGGCGATCCACGGCAGCGACTGCCGGAAGCCGGCGACCAGCCACGGGCTGCCCTGTACCGCCCACAACGAGAACATTGTGCGTCCCACCTGCACGGTCACGTAGACCACCGCGAAGAGCAGACCGGTCGAGCCGAACGCCTCCGGGATCGCCGCCGACAACAGCAGGCTGCCCAGCGTCACTCCGATCAACATCGTCCGCACCGGCCCCTGGTCCGGTTGCAGCCAGTTGGTCACCCAGGTGGTGTAGACCCAGACGAACCACACCAGCGCCAGCAACAGGGCGGTACGCCCGGCGCCCCGCCAGTCCAGGTGCGCGAGCAGGTAGTGCGACAGCTGGGTGATGGTGAAGATGAAGACCAGGTCGAAGAACAGTTCCGTCGAGGTGGTCGGCTGCACCCCTTCGCGTGGTCGCAGCAGCTGTGGGCGTAGCGGGGCGGCGACCGGGGGTTCAGAAGGGGTCACCGCACACCCGCCAGTTCCCGTCCTCACGGACCACCGGCAGGCGACGTTCTTCGCTGATTCCACCGTCGCGGGTCACCTTCACGGTCACCGTGCCGTGCGGTCGTCCGCTGCGGGTGGCGACCGACACGTCGGTGATCTCGTAGTCGGTGACCATCGGTGGTGTCCGCACCCAACTGGTGAAGCCGATCGCGCTCCAGCGGCTGCGCGCGTCCTCGCAGAGCCGCTCGTACGCCCGGTCGCTGTCGCCGAGGGCCACCTCGCTGAGGAAACCGTCGGCGGTCTCCCGGATCGGGCCGGCGGCCTGCCGGACGGTCTGCAGGTTCCAGGCGCCCAACCCGGCCACCCCCACGCAGCACAGCGCCACGCCGAACCCGGCGAACGCCAACCCGGTGCGCATCGGGCGGTGACGCCGGGCCGGTCGGCTCCACGACTGGCCCGCACCCACGACTACCGACCGTAGAGAAGACGCTCACGCCGACGGGCGACAAGCCGGAAACTGGGTGCGCCCGATGGGCGGGTGTGCCCTGTTCGCGGCGGCCTCGCATCGTCTACCGTCGGCGCACACCCCCGAGCAGTGCCAGGAGCCGATCGATGAGCCGCTTCGTGCAGCCGGTACCACCCCCCGTCGACCCGTACGCCGGCGATGGCCTGCTGCGGTCCTGGCTGGAGCGTCACCTCGGCCCGGGCGGGCACGCCGCCGCGAAGGGCCGTCTCGCGGACCTGGCCGCCGACGTCGCCGGGCCGCTGCGCGCGGCGCACGCCGACGCGGAGGCGCACCCGCCGACGCTGGTCCGCTACGACGCGTGGGGTGCCCGGATCGACCGCATCGACACCTCCGCCGGTTGGCAGGCGCAGCGGGCCGCCGCCGCCCGACACGCCGTGGTGGCGTTGCCCTATCTGCCGGACGCCCGGGGCACCTGGGGTGCCGCCGCGCGGGTCGTTCAGCACGCCCTGCTGCACCTGTACGGGCCGGAGTCGGCGACGTTCTCCTGCCCGGTGGCGATGGCCGACGGGGCGGCGGCGCTGCTCAGCATGCCTGACGTCGACGCCACGGTCCGCGATGCGTGGCTGCCCCGGCTGATCTCAACGGACCCGGCCACGGCGATCACCAGCGGGCAGTGGATGACCGAGTCGCAGGGCGGCTCCGATCTGGGCCGCTCCAGCACGCTCGGCCGACCCGCGGCGGACGGTTCGTGGCGGCTGACCGGGGAGAAGTGGTTCTGCTCCGCCGCCGACGCGGCGATGGCGGTGGCGTTGGCCCGGCCGGAGGGCGCCGGGCGGGGCAGCCGGGTGCTCGCCCCGTTCCTCGTTCCCCGGTACGCGGTCGACTCACCGCTGGCCGACGGCGCGGCGCCGGGCGCACCCGCACCGGGTGTCACAGTGCACCGGCTCAAGGACAAGCTCGGCACCCGGGCGCTGCCCACCGCCGAGATCGGCCTGCGCGACGCGTACGCCCTTCCACTGGGTGATCCGGCGGTGCCCGGTCTGGTCCGGGCGATGACCCTGGTCGTGGTGACCCGGGTGCACAACGCCGCGGCGGCGGCCGGCGGGATGCGACGCGGTCTCGCCTACGCCCGCGCGTACGCCGAGGTTCGGCACGTCGCCGGTGGCCCGCTGGTGTCCTCGCCCCTGCACCGGGCCACCCTGGGCACCCTCGCGGTTGACGCGGCGGGCGCATTCGCTCTCGCCGGGCACGCCTTCGCCCTGCTCGGGCGGGTCGAGGTCGGCGCCGACCCGGAGGCCGCTGCCGAGCTGCGCATCGTGGCGCCGTTGGCGAAGCTGGCCACCGGCCGGCTCGCCGTCAGCTCCGCCAGCGAGTACGTGGAGAGCTTCGGCGGTGCCGGCTACGTGGAGGACACCGGTGTGCCCCGGCTGCTGCGCGACGCCCAGGTGCTGCCGATCTGGGAGGGCACCACCAATGTGCTGGCCCTGGACGTGCTGCGCGCGTTGACCCGGGAGGATGCCGGTGCGCCGCTGCTGAGCCGGCTGAGCGGCGCCGCCGACCTGGCGCGGCCGCTGTCGCCGGTGCTGGCCGACACCCTGGCCACCGCCGCCGCGCAGTTGGCGGAGACCATCACCGCGGTGACCGTCGACCCGGGTGCGTCGACGGTGCTCGCGGGCGCCCGCGGTCTGGCGTTGCGCCTGGCGTACGCGCTGACCACCGCGTTGCTCGTCGAGCACGCCGCGTGGGGCGACGAGCAGGCGGAGTTGGCCGCCCGACTGTGGGCGCGCCGCTGGCTGCGGCACGAGGAGATCGCCGAGGACGCCCACCACCACCTCGACCTGCTCTGCTGACCGGCCGGCGCGAGCGGACGGGTGGGCGCCCATGTCGGTGCTGATCGAGCTGGGTGACGACCGGGGCGCGCCAGTGGAGGAGCGCCGGCCACGGTCGCAGGTGTCCCGCGAGTGGCGGGTGGCGGCGCTGGTGGCGGCCTGTGTCCTGCTCGGTGGTGCCGCCCCGACCGCGCGCCTGACGCCTCAGCCCGGGCCGGCGGTGCCCGCCCGAGCGACAGTGCTCGGCGCGGGGCCGCTGCTGCTGGTCGTCGACCCCGAGCCGAACCCGCCGACGCTGAGCGCCTACGACTCGGCCGCGCCGGCCGGCCCGCCGCGGTGGCGGGTGACCGTGCCGCCCGCCGCCGGGTGGTCCGCCGAGGTCGCCGGTGACCTGTTGCTGCTGGTCGAGCGCGACCAGGCGCTCGGGGCGCGGGTCACCACCGGGCGGTCGTTGCGTACCGGCCAGCCGGTGTGGCGGCGACCCGAGCGGGTGTACGCGGCCGGAAACGAGGCGGTCGCGGTGAGCGAGGTGCGCAGCGCCTCCGAACCGGGTCGGCGGGTCGAGGGCACTGTGCACGGCGTCGACCCGGCCACCGGCGCGACCCGGTGGTCGGTCCCGCTGCCCTCCACGGCGGTGCTGCGGGCGCTACCCGGGCGGGTGCTGCTGGTGCAGGACGACGGATTGGTCCGGCTGCTCGACGCCCGTGACGGCACCGAACGCGGACGGGGGCAGCTTCCGCCGGCCGACTACGGCCCGGACAATCCCCAGGTCGTCGGCGCGTACCTGGTGCTGCGCCACCCGAGCGGCGGCGCGATGGCGCTGACCGGCTACGACCTGCCCGGGCTGGCGCGACGCTGGCAGGTGCCGGTGCAGCCGGGTGAGCTGATCCTGCGGCCCTGCCAGGGTCTGATGTGTGGGCAGGACGAGCAGGGACGCTGGGCGATCGACCCGGGCACCGGGGTGCGGGTGTGGACGTGGCCGGCCGGGGCGCGCTGGCGAACGGTGGCTGGCCCACGGGTCGCTGCGGAACCCCTGGTGGTGCTGGGAATGGCGGCGGACGGCAGGCGCTCCCTGGTCGCGACGGTGGGACGCGACCGTCATCGAGTGTTCGCGGTGCTCCCGGCGGGTGTGACCGACTGCCGCCGGGTCGGCGCCGGGCTGATCTGCCGCGACGGCACGGCCCGCGTGACGTTCTGGCCCATCGAGGGCCCCTGACCCCCTCTCCTGGTCGGTGTCGCGGGCCGGAGTTGTCGGCCCCCGGCGGCATACTGCCGGCGTGACAACTTCTGCCGACCTCGCGATGGTCAACCTCGACAGTTCCGATCCCGCCGGCCACGCCGCGTTCTACCACGAGGCGCTGGGCTGGGAGGTCACCCACAGCCAACCGGAGTACGCGATGATCAGCTCCGGTGGCGTCTCCATCGGCTTCGGGCTGGTCGAGGGCTACCGACCGCCCTCCTGGCCGGACCAGACCGGCGACAAGCGATACCACCTGGATCTTTACGTCGACGACCTGGCGGCGGCGGAGGAGAAGTTCGTCGCCGCGGGCGCGTCGAAGCCGGCCTTCCAGCCCGGCGGCGAGCGGTGGGTGGTGCTTCTCGACCCGATCGGGCAGCCGTTCTGCATCTGCCCCCGCCCACAGAGCTGAGACGGCCCGGCGAGAGCGCTGCTCAGCCGCGACGACGCGACCGGGCCGCCCACACCGCGTAGGCCGGGTCACGGTCGAGGTTGTGCCGGTCCCGGTCGTAGCGGCGGGTGGTGCGCGGGTCGGCGTGCCCCATGGCGTCCTGCACGTCCTCCAACGGCACGCCCTCCGAGCGGGCCGTGGTGGCGAAGGCGTGTCGCAGCGAGTGTGGGGACAGCTTCGCCCAGGCCGGGATGCCGGCGGCGCGGGCGAGCCGACGGACCATCCGGAACACCGAGTGCCGGTCCAACCGGGCACCGCTGGCGGTGACCAGCAGCGGGCCGGTGAGCTGCGGCACCGGCACGCCGGTGGTGGCGGCCCGCTGGGCCAGGTAGGCGTCCACGGCGTGCCCGGTGCCGGGGGTGAGGGCGCGGCGACGTTGTTTGCCGCCCTTGCCGATGAAGCGCACGCTGCGGTGGCCGCGTTCGGTGCCGAGGTCGGTCAGGTCCAGCGAGATCAGCTCCCCGACCCGCAGACCCAGGTCGGCGAGGAGCGCAAGCGCCGCCCGGTTGCGTACGGCGGTCGCGCCGGTGTCCGCGTCGGCGGCGCTGAGCAGGGCGTCCACCTCCTCGGGGGTGAGCCCGACGGTGGCGGAGTGGTCCCGGTCGACGCGGGGGCGGTCGGCGCCGGAGACCGGGTTGGCCGGCACAGCGCCCAGTTTGACCAGGAAGTCGTACCAACTGGACAGCGCCGAGAGTCGGCGCGCGACGGTCGCCGGGGTCAGTGTGCGGCCGCTGCGGGCGTCGACGCGGCTCTCCAGCGCGCGGGCGTACTCGTTGACGTGCAGGAACGTGGCCCGCAGCGGGTCCAGGTCGTGACCGGCGCACCAGGTGAGCCAGCCGGTGACGTCACGTCGGTAGGCGTCGCGGGTGTGCTCGGACAGCCGCCGGTTGCGCAGCCACGCCTCGGTGACCTCGACCGGCCCGCTCGGCAGCGCCGGTGGCGCGGACGGGCGGGCGAGCACCGGAGCGTCGGAGAACCCCATGTGAAAAAGGCTCTCAGCCTCGGGTGGGATCGGCGTGCAGGCGCGCCGGTCCCACCCGTCACTGTGTCGGATCAGGCGTTGATCTCTCGGCGGGCGCCGCCGTTGGCCTGGATGGTCACCCGGCGGGGCTTGGCGCGCTCGGCGACCGGGATGCGCAGCGTCAGCACCCCGTTCTCGTAGCCGGCTTCCAGCTTGTCGGTGTCGAGCGTGTCGCCGAGGAACAGCCGCCGGGTGAAGGTGCCCATCGGGCGTTCGGCGGCGACCAGTTCGACGCCGTCGCCGGTTGGCCGGCGACGCTCGGCGCGGACGGTGAGCACGTTGCGCTCGACGGTGCAGTCGATGCTGTCCGGATCGACGCCGGGCAGGTCGAACGCCGCGTAGAAGTGGTCGCCGTCGCGGTAGGCGTCCAGGTGCATCGTCGCGGGACGGGCCGCCGTACCGAAGAACTGCTCGGCGAGCCGGTCGATCTCGCGGAACGGGTCGGTACGCATCAACATCGTCATGCCTCCTCGGTTCTCCTGGCCGAAGGTGATGAGTTGAGCCGGGGTGACTCAACTTCCTCTTCTTATTTAGCGCGTCCGCGCGCCGACGTCAACTGCTCCGGACAGCCGCTTTTCAAACCAGTGTTCGGCGTAGGGGCCCCGCGAGTACGCCGGGATCTCGGCGTAGCCGTGCCGGGCGTACAGGGCGCGGGCCTCGACCAGGTCGTGGCGGGTGTCGAGCCGGATCCGGTCCGCCCCGGCCGCGCGGGCCTGCTCCTCGACGGCGGCCAGCAGCACGGCGCCCCCACCGGCGCCGCGGTGCTCGGAGCGGATGAACACCCGGGTCAGCTCGGCCCAGCCGGGTTGCCAGCGCAGC